>JAGRFQ010000066.1 GCA_020445945.1 Rhodocyclaceae bacterium | reverse complement strand
TTCTGCTGATGCTGGGCCGCGCGCCGCAAAAGCCCGAGGTCATCAGCCCGGAAGCGCAGCAGATTCACAAGATGAAGCGCATGACCAAGAAAGACTTCGAGGCCATGAAGCAGCACGTGCGCGACCACGCCCTCGAAAAACACACCTGGCGCAACCGCCGCTGGACGGTGCTGATCTTGGTGAACCTGCTGTTTACGCTCTCCTTCTGGCTCGACATCCAGATGCTCGAAGGCGCGCTCACCGCCTCGCGCTTCGTCGGCTTCCACCTCATCGACCTCAACTCCGCGCTGCAGGTGATGCTGGCCCACAAGCACATCATCGTGAACCTGTTCATCGGCACCGCCACGGTGTTCTTGCTGTGGGCAGCGCTGGGCGGGCGCAGCTTCTGCTCGTGGGTGTGCCCGTATCATCTGGTGGCCGAGGCCTTCGAGTGGGTGCACCTCAAGCTGGTGGAGAAAAAATGGGTCAGCGACCACGAATTCCACCGCGGCGCGCGCACCGTGTTCTGGGTCATCTTCGCGCTGCTCGCGGTGGTGTCGGGCTACACCGTGTTCGAGACCCTCTCGCCCACCGGCATCCTCAGCCGCGCGCTGATCTACGGACCCAGCCTGGCGCTGGGCTGGGTGGCCTTGCTGCTGGTGTTCGAGGTTGTATACTCGCGCCGCGCGTGGTGCCGCTACGTGTGCCCCATCGGCCTCACCTACGGTGCGGTCGGCGCGATCTCGCCAGTGCGCGTGGTGTATGACCTGAATCAATGCTTCCACGAAGGCGATTGCCGCAAAGTGTGCCTTGTGCCCCATGTGCTCGAAATGGTCATCAAGGGCCGCTCGCCGGAGGTGATCGTGCCGGTCGGTCCGGACTGCACGCGCTGCGGACTGTGCGTGGATACCTGCCCCAGCGGCGCGCTCAAGTTCGAGATCAAGGGGCTGAACAAACTACTCTGAAGCCCCGATGATCCGTTTCGACAACGTCAGCAAACACTTTCGCCGTCACCCCGTCCTCAACGGGGTGACGCTCGACATTCAGACCGGCGAGCGTATCGCGCTGATCGGCTCCAACGGTGCCGGCAAGACCACGCTGATCCGCTGCCTGCTCGGCGAATACAACTTCACCGGCACGGTCGAGGTCGATGGCGGTTCACCGCGTAGCGCGCGCGCCAGCGTGCTGGGCAAGATCGGCTTCGTGCCGCAGCTGCCGCCGCCACTCAAGATGCCGGTCGATCAGCTGGTCAACTTCGCCGCCGCGGTGTGCAACACCGATCCGGCGCGCATCGAGGCCATCGGCACGCGTCTCGGGCTGGACATGGCCGCCACCCGCGGGCGGCCCTTCAACCGCCTCTCCGGCGGCATGAAGCAGAAGCTGCTGATCGCCATCGCGCTGGGGCGCGACGCCAAGGTGCTGGTGCTCGACGAGCCCGCCGCCAACCTCGACCCCGAGGCGCGCCACATCTTCTTCTCGCTGCTCGCCGAGCGCATCGAGAACACCAGCATGATCATCTCCAGCCACCGCCTCGACGAGGTGGCCCAGCTGGTCAACCGCGTCGTCGAAATGGACATGGGCAAGGTGGTGCTCGACGACCGCGTGGCCGACGACGCCAATCTGGCGGCGCTGCTCGATACCCACATCGGCCTGCACCGGCCGGACGACGCCATCGCGCGCGCGCTGACCGAATGGCAGTTTGTCGACCAGGGCGACGGCCAGCGCTGGCACGGCCTCGTCGCCGGGCCCGACCGCCTGCGCTTTCTCGGCATGTTGTCGCGCTACGTGGGTCTGTTACAGTCCATCGAAATGAAGGAACTGGACCCCGAGCTATGCGTGCAATGAAGCGTCGTCACTTTTTCCGCCAGGCCGCCGGCCTGGCCCTGCTGCCGCTCGCCGGCACCCTGCTCGGCGGCTGCGAGAAAGACCCGAACAGCGGCCCCGTCGACGTCAAATGGGACCGCCAGGTGTGCGAGCGCTGCAGCATGATCCTGTCCGACACGCGCTACGCCGCGCAGATTCGCGACCCCCAGGGCACGGTGCACTACTACGACGATTTCGGTTGCGCGATCTTCGATTTGCGGAAGCAGGGCTGGGATGAGGCGAAGATCGAGTTCTGGGTCACCGACTACAAGACCGGCCGCTGGACCAGTGCCTACAAGGCGCGCTACGTGCCCGAGCGCACCACGCCGATGGGCTACGGGCTGGGCGCCACCACCGTGCCCAATCCGAAAGACATGGGCTACGCCGACGCCAAGGCCGCCATCCTGATCCGCGACAAATAAGGCCGCGCCCCTTCACTCTCTTCTGGTTGCAGGTACATGAAACACCTCTGGCTGACCGCCAAACTCGATCTGGTCGAATCGCTGCGCTCACGCTGGTTCGTGGTCTACAGCCTGGTCTTCGGCGGCATCGTCGCGCTGCTGTTCGCCTTCGGGCTGACCGAATCGCGGGTGCTCGGCTTCATCGGCCTGTCGCGCCTGCTGGTCACCTACATCCAGCTGGCGATGGCGATCCTGCCCATCTTCGTGCTCATCACCACCGTGCGCTCGGTGGCCGGCGACCGCGAGGCCGGGGTTTTCGAATACCTGCTCTCGCTGCCGGTGTCGTTGTCGGCCTGGTTCTGGGGCAAGATCATCGGCCGCTACATCTCCATCTTCCTGCCGGTGTTCGTTGCCATGCTCGGCGCGGCGCTGTGGGCGATGGTGCAGGACATCGACGTACCTTGGGGCATGTTCGGCTACTACAGCGCGATCCTTGCCGCGATGGGCTGGTGCTTTCTGGGCATCGGCATGCTGCTCTCCACGCTGGCGCGCAGCACCGACGTGGCGCAGGGGCTGGCCTTCGTTACCTGGCTGGTGATGCTGCTGTTCCTCGACCTGATCCTGCTCGGCCTGCTGATCCAGTCGCAGGTTGCGCCGGAAGTGGCCATCGGCCTCGCGCTGGCCAACCCGCTGCAGGTCTTCCGTACCGCCGCGCTGTCGATGTTCGACCCGCAGCTCATCGTCTTCGGCCCCTCGGCCTACGTCATCATCGACATGTTCGGGGTGCTCGGCTTCAAAGTCTTTGCGGTGGTCTACCCGGCCGTGCTCGGCACGCTCGCCGCCGCCACCGGCTATTTCCTGTTCAAACGCAGCGACCTGCCCTGAGATGCGATACCTCCTGCGCATTCTCCTGCTGAGCCTGTGCTGCCTCGGCGCGGTACAGGCCGCGGACGACGACGCCAGCGCGCTGCTCGGCGCCATCTTCCCCGCGCTCGATGGCACCCCGACCGCGATGGCATCGCTCAAGGGCAAGCCGGCGGTGGTCAACTTCTGGGCCCGCTGGTGCGGCCCGTGCCGCCGCGAGATCCCCGATCTCGCCGCGCTCAAAAAGGAATACGGCGACGCGCTGCACGTGGTCGGCATCGGTGTCGAAGCGCTCGGCGAGAGCGCGCGCGACTTCGCCGCCGCCTACGAAATGCACTACACCGTGGTCTTCGCCGGCGCCGGCGGCGGCGTCGAGCTGATGAAAGCGCTGGGCAACGACATGGCCGGCCTGCCCTTTACCGTCGTTCTCGACGCCGAAGGCCGCATCGTCGCGCGCAAGCTCGGCGTGATGAGCCCGGCCGACATGCGCGCCGCCGTCGCTCCGCTGCTGTGAGCCGGCGCCGCTTCCTGCGGCTCGGAGCGGGCCTCGGCGCGGCGCTGCTGATCGGCTCCGCGCGCAGTGCGCAGGCGCTGTTGCCGCCCGCGCGGCGTGGCCGGGTGGTGATCGTCGGCGGCGGCTGGGGCGGGCTCGCCGCCGCCGCGCATGTGCGCAAACAGCTCCCGGCGTGGGAGGTGGTACTGCTCGAACGCGCCGCCGGCTTCTTCTCCCTGCCGCTGTCCAACGCCTGGCTGATCGACCAGATCCCCACCGACTTCCTCACCCGCGACCCCGTCGCCGCCGCCAAACGCCTCGGCTACATGCGCATCGAAACCGAGGTGCAGGAAATCGACCGCGTCGCCCGCCGGGTGCTCACCGCCGCCGGCGCGCTGGCCTACGACTACCTCGTGCTCGCCCCCGGCATCGCCGAGCAGACCGGCCACTGGGTCGGCGACGACCCGGCCGCGATGGCCGCGCTCCAGGCCTTCGACAGCGCCTTCGTGAGCAGCGCCGCGCTCGCCCCACTCAAGCAACGCCTGCACGGCTTTGCCGGCGGCGACATCGTGATGAGCGTTCCCCCAACGCCCTACCGCTGCCCGCCCGCGCCGTACGAACGCGCCTGCGCCATCGGCTGGTGGCTCAAGACGCACAAGATTCCCGGCCGGCTCACCGTGCTCGACCCCGGCGCCGGCATGGCCAGCTTCCGCAGCGCCTTCGACACCCTGTTCCCCGACCAGATCCGCTTCCTGCCCTTTCAGAACATCGAGTCGGTCAACCCCTTCAAACGCATCGTCCAGACCGACTTCGACACCCTCCACTTCGACACCGCCATCCTCGCCGGCCCGCAGCGCGCCGGCGCGCTGGTTGCCCGCGCCGGGCTCGACGCGCGCGACGCGCAAGGCCGGTCCACCGGCTGGGCCGACGCCGACCCGCGCAGCCTGCAGGCCCGCGCCGACGAGCGCGTCTTCGTCATCGGCGATGCCCTCGGCCTCGCCTCACCGCTGTTCGGCCACTACCCCAAGACCGCCCACATGGCGGTCCACCACGGCCGCATCGCCGCCGCCGGCATCGCCGCGCGGATTCACGACACCGCCTTCGAACCGTTCTTCCCGGAAAGCGTGTGCTGGGTCACCGACAGCTTCACCCCTCACGAAATGATCCGCATCGACACCCACTACCGCCAGCGCGGCGACGGCGCGATCGCGCAGCAGGTCGAGCAGGCACGCGAGAACAACCCGCGCGGCGAGGAGAAAGCGTGGGTGAGCGGCTTGTTTGGCGAGGTGTTTGGCGCGGCGTGAGGCGGTGTTGGGTGCGTAGCTTGGGTTGAGCGCAGCGAAGCCCAGCAAACAACGGTGCAAACTGAAACGGACCGATGTTGGGCTTCTTTCGTCAGCCCAACCGCGAGCTGAAATCAGTCTAGCCTCTGCGCTATTACGGCTTTGAGCGGTACCATGTTTCCGTCGGCAGGCTTGAGTCGGTCCGCGCCTTCTTACGCACAAGAAACTCCCGCGATTCGTGCAGAACCTGCCGCCAACTGCGGCACCCGTAGCGCCGAGGCGTGTGTTCGGGGTGTGCCTTCTTGATCAAGGCAATCGCGTCATTTAGCGATGTCCAGCCATCGCGGCTGAGTGTCGTTTCGGACTTACGAAGCAGGTTGACGATGGTAGAACTACCCCATTCGACGCCAGCCCCCTCTGGCCGGATGCCGTGGAGAACAAAATCCCGATACTCGGTGGTCTCCATGAAGCGCCCTATGAGTTGGCCCGCATTCACATAGTCTTTCGCCCACCCTTCCAGTTCCCGGTAGTGCGTGTCGACCTGCTGGTAGCAATCATCCAAATAAGCCTGGGCGTCTAAGCAGCCAGTTTCTGACCAGATGTCATGCTTTTCGAGAAAATGATGAACGAGTTCATTTCGGACGTCGACTAGTGTGCGAAGGCCGGCAAGCGTTTCCTCGTAGCATTCGTCGGGCAACGCAATTTTGATTTGAAGCTGGAAGTTCGGTTCAACGAGGTTGTCAGGGGCGTCGTCGTTCTCCGGCGCGTCGGAGACAGGGGCATCCGGAGTGAGGATGTTCTCGGTCAACTCTCCAACCAAATGGCCAAGCGTCTTCTTTGACAAGGCCTCTACTCGTGCCGCCCGAATATCCATGAGCGCCCTTGCGGGGCCAGAAATTCGGTGATCCGCGACCAGCGACTTCATGAGCCGCTCGTACTGCTGCAATCGAATAAGACAGCGGCCCAGCTTGCGTTGGACCGCATGTTGGAGCGATACGAATTGTCCGGGACTTGGTGGCTGGAGGTCTGAACTCACGGGTAAGGTGTCGCGCTCGAATTTGACGTGTGGCGGGAAGAGGGAGCCTGAGGCATACGGTACATGAGGTTGCCCGCGGAGAGAACGTGGGAATAGAGCGTGCGGATAGGCAACCGTGGTTATGCCTTCGAACAAATACTCATGAACGTCGGTCATGGTGAGTCCTTCGCGCCGTCCGTGGCAGCGTAGGGAAAGGTTCGGGTGCCTCGGGGCGTCAGCGGAGGTGGTTCAATGCCGCCACCACACCTTGCTGTCGCCGTCCTTGAGGATCAGATAGGTGTTGAACGGTTCGCGGCGCGGGCGTTCGGTGCCTTTGGTTTTGTCGAGGGTGGTGCAGCCGGTTTCGCAGGTGGGGTTGGAGACTTCGCGGCCGGGGGCGCCGAGGGGGGTGCCGGGGACGGCGAGGCCGCGGGCGTCGGGCTTTTGTTCGAGCAGCAGCCGGATGTCGTCGGCGGGGACGTGGCCTTCGATGAAGTAGCCGGCGATGGTGGCCGAGGGGATGGCCTGGTAGCCCATCGGGACGCCGAGGGTTTCCTTGGTGGCGCGCAGGTCGAGCATTTTCTGGCGCTGGACGCTGACCGTGAAGCCGGCCTGGCGCAGGTAGTCGGCGTAGTCGATGCAGGCCAGACACACGGTGGGGACGTACATTTCGATGCTCGGTGCGGCGGGCGCGTCGGCCCGGACCTGCGGGGTGAGCAGGGCGAGGGCGAGCAGCGTGACGGCGGGTTTCATTTGCATGGCCACTCCTTCAGCACGGCACTTTGGGCTGGCAGCCTTTGAGGATCCACAGCGAGATGATGCCGACCGCTTCGTCGGCCTTGACCTTGCGCCCCATTGCGGCGGGGTCGCGCCCGTAGAGGTTTTTGAGCAGCGGGTCGGCGCCGGCTTCGAGCAGGATCTGGGCGTGCTCGGCGCGGCTGGCGTAGGCCGCCATGTGCAGCGGGGTGGAGCCGTCCTGGTCGCGGGCGTTGGGGTCGGCGCCGGCGGCGAGCAGGGCTTTGAGGGTGGTGGTGTCGGAGTTCATGGCGGCCAGATGCAGCGGGGTGGAGCCGTGGGCGGTGCGGGCGTCGCGGGCGCTCGGGTCGCGCGCGAGTTGGGCGCTGAGTTCGGCGCCGCTGCCGGTGCGGGCGATCTGGTGGATGGGTTTTTCGCCGGGGTTGGCGTGGGCGGCGGGGAGCGCGGCGAGGCCGAGTGCGGTGAGGAGGATGGCGGCGGCGCGGTGCAGTGCGCGGGTAGCGATCATGGTCGAATCTCCTGTGGCGTGCGGGCCACGGATGGGCGGGTCGGGAGAGCTCCGATGATGCCTGTGGACACGCGTTGGCGGGTTGAGTTTCGTCAAGCCGTGGCGGGTGGGCGGAGGCGGTGGTGACGATTAAAGTTGGCGCGGGTGGGGCCGTTGAGCGATGTATTGGTGGCGAGCGGTGATGCGAGCCGTTCGCCGTACTGCGCTCAGGAGACAGAAATGGCAACAACCGTTCTGGTTGTGGACGATTCCGCCATGGCCCGCAAGATGCTCATCCGCTCGCTGCCGGCGTCGTGGGACATCGAGGTGCGGCAGGCCACCAACGGTGCCGAGGCGCTGGCGGCCTATCGGCAGGGCGATGTGGATGTGATGTTCCTCGATCTGACGATGCCGGAGATCGACGGTTTTCAGGTGCTGGAGACGCTGCACGACGAGGGGCTCAACTGCCTCGTGGTGGTGGTGTCGGCCGATATCCAGCCCGAGGCGCAGGCGCGGGTGCGGGCGCTGGGGGCGATCGCATTCGTCAAGAAACCGGTCGACGCCGAGAAGCTCGGCGGCGTGCTGCGCGAATACGGGGTGGCGCTATGACCATGGCGATGCTCAGCGAAGACCAGCGCGATGCCCTGCAGGAGTTGACCAACATCGGCATGGGCCAGGCTGGCGCGTCGGTGGCGGCGGTGCTGGGCGAGTTCGTCCAGTTGTCGGTGCCGCGGATCCTGATTCTCAAGCCGAATCTGATTGCACCGGCGCTGGTGCGCATTGTCGGCGATGAGGCGGTGACCGCCGTGCGCCAGGGCTTTCACGGCGACCTGCGCGGCGAGGCGGTGGTGATTTACGGCGCCGCCCATTGCCGCGAGCTGGCCGACCTGATGGGTTACGACGACGCGCTCGATGCGGCCACCGAGCGCGAGCTGCTGCTCGACGTGAGCAATGTGCTGGTCGGCGCCTGCCTGGGCGGGCTGGCCGAGCAGATCAACGCCGACATGGGTTTTTCGGCGCCGTCGCTGATGGCCTCGGAGGTGCCGGTGATGTCGGTGCTCGACGTGAGCAGCATGGATTCGCCCTGCGCGCTGTTTGTGGAGGTGAATTTCAGCCTCGAGACGCGCTCCTTTGCGTGCCATCTGGTGATGCTCATGCCCGAGGACCAGATCATCGCCCTGCGCGCGGCCGTCGATCGCTTCCTTGAGAGCCTGTGAGATGAGTGCGATGGCCGCCGACGCGCTGGGCAGCTTCATCGCCGACCGGGTGGAGGTGGGCGTGTTTGCGGTCGACCTCGATTTCCAGATCACCCTGTGGAACCGCTTCATGGCCACCCACAGCCGCCATGCCGCGGCCGACGTGCTGGGCAAGAACCTGTTCGAGTGCTTTCCCGAGCTGCCGCGCAACTGGATGGAGCGCAAAGTGCGCCACGTGCAGGCGCTGCGCAACTACGCCTTCACCTCGTGGACCCAGCGCCCCTACCTGTTCCGCTTCGACCACAACCGGCCGATCACCGGCGGGGTGGATGCGATGCGCCAGAACTGCACCTTCTTGCCGGTGAAGAACGCCGTCGGCGAGGTCGAACAGGTGTGCGTGACGGTGCAGGACGTGACCGACACCGCCATCGCGCAGGAGCAGGTCGAGCGCAGCCTGGCCGCGCTGGAGCGTGAGAAGGCCGAGCAGCGCAAGCTCATCCGCCAGCTGGAGCAGGCCAACAATCAGGTGATGCAGTCCGAAAAGCTGGCCTCCATCGGTCAGCTCGCGGCCGGGGTGGCGCACGAGATCAACAACCCGATCGGCTTCGTCAATTCCAATCTCGGTTCGCTGGCCGGCTACGCCAACGAGTTGATGACCGTGCTCGACGCCTACACCGGCATCCACGACCAGTTGCCCGCCGAGGTGCAGGCCACGGTGGCGCAGCAGATCGACGGCATCGATCTGGCCTATCTGCGCGACGACCTCGCCGACCTGATCGCCGAGAGCCGCGACGGGCTCGACCGGGTCAAGCGCATCGTGCAGGATCTGAAAGACTTCTCGCGCATGGGCGAGACCCAGACCCAGCCGGCCGACCTGCACCACTGCCTCGACAGCACGCTCAACGTGGTCGCCAACGAAATCAAGTACAAGGCCGACGTGGTCAAGTGCTATGGCGAGCTGCCCGACATCCAGTGCGTGGCCTCGCAGCTCAACCAGGTGTTCATGAACCTGTTGGTCAATGCCGCGCAGGCAATCGACGGGCGCGGCACCATCACCATCACCACCGGGCGCGAGGGCGAACAGGTGTTCGTCGCGGTGCGCGATACCGGGTCGGGGATTGCGCCGGACAAGCTCAACCGCATCTTCGACCCCTTCTTCACCACCAAACCGGTCGGCACCGGCACCGGGCTGGGCCTGTCGGTGTCCTACAGCATCGTCGAGCGCCACGGCGGGCGGATCGCGGTCGACAGCACCGTCGGCGAAGGCACTGAATTCACCGTGTGGCTGCCCGTCCGCCCGCCCGAGCCGGCCGCCGCAGCCTGATCAACCGAGCCGGGCGATCAAGGCCTCGGCCAGCGCCACCGCCGCCGGCGGGTGATGGCGAAAAAACAGCTCCGGCTCCACCAGCTCCAGCTCCATCAACTGCAGCGTGCCGTCCGCGCGGCGCACCACGTCCACCCGCGCATACAGCGGCAGCGACGGGCACGCCGCCACCGCCGCGCGCGCAAACGCACATTCGTCGGCCGATGCCCGGTGCGGGTGCACCGTGCCGCCGTGGTCGTCCTGCACCCGAAAGTCGCCCGCTCGCGCGCACTTGCGCACCGCGTGGGTGACGCGCCCGTCGATCACCATCAGCGACAGCTCGCCGCTCTGGACAATTGCCGGCTCGAAGCGCTGCACCATCATCGCCTCCGCCGCCACGCAGGCCGCAAAGCGCGCATCGTGCACGTCCACCCCGGCGCGCTCGACCCGATAGGTGAGCCGCGCGCCGGCCGACACCACCGGCTTGAACACCGCCGTCTCCCAGCCGCGCGTGTCCATCACCGCGCGCAGCGTCGTCGTCTCGCCGCGCTCGACGAAATGTGTCGGCACCCCCGCGACGCCGGCCGCCGCCAGCGCCTGCAGATAGTGCTTGTCCACGTTCCAGCGAATCAGCGGCGCCGGGTTGAACAGCCGGGTCTGCGTCGCCGCCCGGTCGAGCCAGCGCATGAACGCGGGGAAGTGCTCGACATAATCCCAGGTGCTGCGAAACAGCGCCCCGCCCACCGCGGCCCAGTCCGCCGCTGGATCGGACCACGCCCAGCGCGCAACGCGCAGCCCGCGCGCAGCGAGCGCGTCGATCACGAGATTTTCCTCAAGGCGGATCTGGCGCTGGTACGGGTCGCTTTCGTCGAGGGCGAGGTAGCGCGGTTCGGTCAGGACAACGAGGTCGGGGGCAGCGGCCGGGGCAGACATGCGCCGATTCTAGCCGGGTGGAGAAATATTTTTGCGTGGCGGGAATAATCGCGCCGCGGCGCGTGTTCACCGGAGACACAAGCCACCCATGGAGCCTCACATGAAACACCTCATCCTGTCCGCCGCCCTGTTGGCCGCGGTTGCTGGTTGCACCTCGATGTACGCGCCCGATGCGGCGCATGCCATGCCGGCGATGACACGCGACGGCATGCTCACCGATTCGGCCGGCATGACGCTGTACACCTTCGACAAGGACGCCGCCGGCAAGAGCGCCTGCAACGGTCCGTGCGCCGCCAACTGGCCGCCGCTGATGGCGACGAAAGGCGATGCGGCGCACGGCGACTGGAGCATCGTCACGCGCGACGACGGCAGCCTGCAATGGGCCCACAAGGGCAAACCGCTGTATCGTTGGATCAAGGATCAGAAAGCCGGTGACGTGACCGGCGACGGCTTCAAGAACGTGTGGCACGTCGCCCGGCCGTAGTGCCACCGGCGCCAGCGAGAGCGATGTTCGACACCCACCAACTGATCGCCGAGATCCCGCGTTTGCGGCGTTATGCGCGTGCCCTGTGCGGCGACGCGGCGCGGGCCGACGATCTGGTGCAGGACGCGCTCGAACGGGCGCTGAACAAGTCGGCGCAGTGGCGCGGCGGCAGCCTGCGCGCGTGGTTGCTGACGCTGATGCACCACATCTTCGTCAATCAATGGCGCCACGGCCAGCGCGTGGAATATCGCGCCGACACGGATCTGCCCGAGCTGCCGGTGCGCGCTGCGCAGGATGACGCGCTCGACCTGCGCGACCTCGAACGCGGGCTGGCGCTGCTGTCCGCCGATCACCGCGAGGTGCTGCTGCTGGTTGCGCTGGAAGAACTGAGTTATGAAGACTGCGCCGCCGTGCTTGACGTGCCGGTGGGCACGGTGATGTCGCGCCTCNNCGCGCGGGCGCGCGACCGGCTGCGCGATGTGCTTGCAGCGCCGCAGCCGGCAACCCGACTGGCGGTGGTGAAATGAAACCCGAAACCCTCTCCGACGAACAACTGTGTGCCTTTGTAGACGGCCGGCTCGACCCCGCCGCGGCCGAGCGCGTGGCGCGCCAGCTTGAGGCCGATCCGGCGCTGGCGGCGCGGGCCGAGGCATGGCGCGCGCAGAACGCCGCGCTGCACACCGGTTTCGACGCGCTGCTCGACGCCCCGGTGCCGCCCCGCCTGCTGGCA
>JAGRFQ010000065.1:10092-29442 GCA_020445945.1 Rhodocyclaceae bacterium | reverse complement strand
CCGGGGCCGCCTGCGCCACCACGGCTGGCGCGGCCGGCGCAGGCGGGGCTTCGGTCGGCACGCGCGCGGCGGCCAGCGTATCGGGCGCCAGCAGTTCGATCCGCTCGGGGTTGAGCTGGTTGGTCACCCGCTCGGGCTCTCCGCGCACGCCCCCCTGTCCGAGCCAGCCTTGCCAGGCGGCCAGCGCCAGCGCATTGAGCAGGAGCAGGAGAATCAGCAAAAAGCGCAGCACCGCCATCGCCCGCGCCTCAACCGACCGGCGCCCACGGCGCAGCAGGCGCGGCGGTGCGCCCCGGGGCCGGGAGGTCTTGCTCGGTCATCGGAAGGCGCATCGCATGCTTCATCGGTTTTCCTGCCGTGTCACGGGCCGCCACGCCCGTGTCATGTTTTACGTGCCCGGCGCATCTTAGCCGGTCTGCCGCCGCACCGGAAGGCTGGCCGGGTCGGCCACGGCCACGCCTTCGAGCACCAGGTTGTCGATCAGCCGGCAGGGCACGCCAAGCGCGGGCGCAATCACCGGCGCAGCTCCGCCATTGATCAGGCAGCACGCGCCGGGCAGGTCGGCCACATGACGGAACATGCGCTCGATGGCGCCGGCCTGGGCATTGACGCAACCCATGTGGATGGCGTCGACGGTGCATGCCGGCAGCGCCACATGGCGCCCGTCGGCCAGCGGGAGCTGCGCGGTGTTGCCGGCCAGGGCGCGTTTCATCAAGTCCATGCCGGGCAGAATCAGGCCGCCGGAAAAGCGGCCGCGCGCATCGAGGACGTCGACGGTGGTAGCCGTGCCGGCGGTCACCACCAGACAGGGGCCGGCATGGAGGTGCCAGGCGCCAATCAGCGCCGCCCAGCGGTCGGCGCCGAGCTGGCGCACCTCGAGGTAGCCATTCTCGACCCCGCAGCAGCGCCGGGTGGGCTGCAGCCAGCCGGTCTTCAGCGACCACGGCGCCAGCGCCGTATCGAGCCGCGCCACCGCGGCATCGCCGGCCACATTGGCCCCGAAGGCGGTGGACACCCGCCCGGGTGGCGGCAGCACTTCGCCGAAATCCCACGCTTCATCGTGTGCAAACGCGCCCTGGGCCAGCCAGCGGTCGGCCTCGCGCAAGCCCCACTTGAGGCGCGTGTTGCCCACATCGAGCAGCAGCCTCACGACGCCCCCCGCAGCGACACATCGCCGGCCAGCACACGCTGCACGCCGGTGTCGGTACGCAACAGAAGCGCGCCGTCGGCGTCGACGCCCAGGCACACGCCGCTCAGTTCGATCTGTTCGCCGCTCACCCGCACCGGCAGGTCGGCATGGGCGTTGCGCTGGTTCCAGGCACCGGCAAAGGCCGGAAAACCCGCGCTGGTGTAGGTATCGAAGAGCGCGCGCTGGGTGCGCAGCAGTTCGGCCAGCAGGCGCTCGGGCGCGGGCGGGGTGTCGATGAGCTGGTCGAGTGCGCTCACATCCGTGCGCCCCGGCACCTCGGCCCCCGGCGGCAACGACAGGTTGATGCCGATGCCAACCACCGCAGCCACTTCGCGCCCGCCGCTGAGCTCGACCAGAATGCCGCCCAGTTTGCGGCCGTGCACCTGAATGTCGTTGGGCCATTTGAGCTCGACCCCGGCCACGCCGAGCTGTTCGAGCGTGCGCGCCACGGCGACCCCGGCAACCAGCGACAGGCCGGCGGGGACCGGTGCGCCCGCCGGGAAACGCCACAGCGCGGAGAAGGTCAGGCTGGCGCCGGGCCACGCCAGCCACGCCCGCCCGCGACGCCCGCGGCCCGCGTGCTGACGGTCGCAGGCGAGCACCGGGATCACGCCCGCGGGGGCGGACGGCGCGAGGGCGAGCAGTTCGGCGTTGGTGGAGGCGCACGTGGGGCGCAGGTCGAGCGCAAACGCGGAGGCGTCGGCGCCGAGGCAGGCGATGAGGCGGGCAGAATCAAGCGCGGCGGCGCTGTCGATGGACACGATCGCAGATGACTGGCTGGTCAAAGCGGCATTATGGCCGATTCACCCGCCGGCCGCATTGCCCGGGCGCCGTTCAATCGGTGCTCGAAGGCGTGTCTTCGCGCCGGCTGTCGAGCCCCAGCTCCTGAATTTTGCGGGTGATGGTGTTGCGTCCGATGCCCAGCTGCTGGGCCGCTTCGATGCGTCGCCCGCCGGTGTTCTCCAGCGCCTGTTCGATCAAGGTGCGCTCGAAGGCGCGGGTGAGTTTTTCGAACACCTCGCCGGGCGCCGAGGCGAGCAGCCGGTCGGTCTCGCGGGCCAGCGCGGCACACCAGTCGCCGGCGGCCGCGTCGGCGACATCGGCGCCACGAAACTCGATCGGCAGATCGGCCACTTCAACCACTTGCCCGGGGGCCATGACGGTGAGCCAGTGGCACATGTTTTCGAGCTGGCGCACGTTGCCGGGAAAGGCCTGGCCCTGAAGGTGGCGCAGGGTGGCGGGCGAGATGCGCTTGGATTCGACCTCGAGCTCGCGCGCGCTCTTCTTGAGAAAATGCTGGACCAGCAGCGGGATGTCTTCGCGCCGCTCGCGCAACGGTGGCAGGCGCAGGCGGATGACGTTGAGGCGGTGGTAGAGGTCTTCGCGGAACAGGCCGTCGCGCACCCGTTCGTCGAGGTCCTGGTGGGTGGCGGCAATCACGCGCACATTGGCGCGGATCGGCTGATGGCCGCCGACACGGTAAAAATGGCCATCGGAGAGCACGCGCAGCAATCGGGTCTGCAACTCGGCCGGCATGTCGCCGATTTCGTCGAGAAACAGCGTGCCGTTCTCGGCCTGCTCGAAGCGCCCGCGGCGCTGCGCGGTGGCGCCGGTGAAGGCGCCGCGCTCGTGGCCGAAGAGTTCGGATTCGAGCAGATCGCGCGGGATGGCCGCGGTGTTGATGGCGATGATCGGGGCGTCGCGGCGCGGACTGTGGCGGTGCAGCGCGCGCGCGACAAGCTCCTTGCCGGTCCCCGATTCGCCGTTGATGAGCACCGTGGCATGCGATTGCGCGAGCCGGCCAATGGCGCGAAACACTTCCTGCATCGACGGCGCCTGGCCAAGGATTTCGGGGGTCAGCACCGAGTCGTCGGCCTCTTCCTCGCTCTGCTCGCCCTGCTCGATGGCGCGCCGCACGAGGCCCAGCGCCTGTTCGAGATCGAAGGGTTTGGGCAGATATTCGAAGGCGCCGCCCTGGAATGCGGAGACCGCGCTATCGAGGTCGGAATAGGCGGTCATGATGATGACCGGCATGTCGGGAAAGCGCGCCTTGGCCTTTTCGAGCAGACTCAGGCCCGACTCGCCCGGCATGCGGATGTCCGATACCAGCACCTTGGGCGGACGCGTGAGCTGCTTGAGCGCCGCGCCGGCATCGACCGCCGATTCGAAGCTGCGATGCGAAATGTTCTCGCGCGCCAGGGCTTTTTCGAGCACCCAGCGAATCGAGCGGTCATCGTCGACAATCCAGACTGTTTCCATGTTTACCGCACTATTTTGGTGCGCGCCGCCCCGTCAAGGGTCAATTCCGGTCCGACACAGGCAGCCGCAGGGTGAAACAGGTACAGCCGGGGGCGCTCCTGACATCGATCATGCCCTGGTGCTGTTCAACAAAGCCTTGCGCCAGGGAGAGCCCCAAACCACTACCACCGTCACGGCCGGAAACCAGCGGATAAAAGATCTGGTCGCGGATTTCATCCGGAATACCGGGGCCGTTGTCGATTACTTGCAATTCGAGTGCCAGTTTGTGACGGCGCTTGGCCAAGGTTACCTGTCGCGCCGCCCGCGTACGCAATACGATCTGCCCACGCCCATCGACCGCCTGCGCTGCGTTGCGCACGATGTTGAGCACCGCCTGGATGAGTTGTTCGCGGTCACCGGTCATCTCCGGCAGGCTGGTGTCATAGTCGCGGGTGATGGTGAGATCGGGGAATTCGGCCAGAATCAGGCGGCGAACGCGCTCGAGCACATCGTGAATGTTGAGCGGCGCGGGATGCATCACGGCGTGGGTGCCGAGCAGGCGCTTCATCAGCGCCTGCAGACGGTCGGCCTCCGCGATGATGACCTGGGTGTACTCCTTCAGCTCGGGGTCGTCGAGCTCGCCCTCGAGCAGCTGCGCCGAGCCGCGGATGCCGCCGAGCGGGTTCTTGATTTCATGCGCCAGATTGCGGATCAGTTCGCGGTTGGCCTGTTGCTGCTGGAGCAGGACTTCTTCGCGCGTCACCCGCAGGCGCGCCTCGATCGGGCGGAACTCGAGCAACAGGCTGACCCCGGGCGCCTCGACCGGATTCACGGTGCAGTCGAGATCGAAAGGCTCGAGGTGACCCGGCAGGACGATCCGCAAGTCCTTGCTGGTGTAGCTCCAGTTGTTGTCCAGCGCGTTGTGGAGCGCCGGCACGAGGTTGGCGATGTCACCGAGCAGCGTGGCCAGCGACAGCCCGGTATGGCGCGAGGCGCTGATGCCGAACAGGCTCTCGGCGCCGGCGTTGAGATGGCGCACGACGAAGTCATCGTCGATCAGCATCACCGCGGTCGACAGCAGATCGAGACCGGAAAAGTCGGTGGAAGAAGGCACGGGATTCATACCAGACTATCAGAGCAAAAGTTGCGCCAGTTGGCGACGCCGCTCATCGCAGGTTCGACAGCTCCCGCTTGAGCGCATCGACGTTGCGCTCATGCAGCTCGACCTTGTCCTGAAAGGGTTTGAGGCGGTCGATCTTTTTCTGGTAGTTGCGCTCGTTGCCATAGCGCACCGCGTCTTCGCTGGCCAGCGCCTTGCGTGCCGATTCGAGCGATTTCTCCTCAGCGGACAGCTCGGCCTCGAGAATCTTGCGCCGCTCGGTGTCGCGCCTTTGCTGGTCGGTGTCGCTGACCCGCGGGAAGCCGCCGCCACTGGCCGCGGGGGCCGGCGCACGCGGCGCCATGCCGGGCACGGACGAGACGGGCAGATCGCGACTCAGCCGCTCGCAACCCGGCGCACTCTTGGCGTTGGTGTAGGTGACTCGGCGCTGCCCCGTGGCCGGATCGGTTTCCACGCATTTGTAGACGTCCGCGTACGCAGCATTCGCGGCGGCGCACAACAGCAAGGCGCAGAGCGGTTTCATCGACATCTCCTGGAAGCAAGGGGGCCAGTGTAGCAACCTGATCACATGCGTGCGCCGCAACGCCGGCGCTCCACGTAAAAAAGGACGGGCAAACGCCCGTCCTTTCTTTAACGCATCAGTCCGAAATCAGATTACAGACTGTAGTACATGTCGAACTCGACCGGGTGGGTGGTCACACGCAGACGGTCCACCTCTTCCGACTTCAGTTCGATGTAGGCATCGATGAAATCGTCGGAGAACACACCCCCGCGGGTCAGGAACTCGCGGTCGGCGTCGAGGGCTTCAAGCGCCTGGTCGAGACTCACACACACGGTCGGGATGAGTGCATCCTCTTCCGGCGGCAGGTCGTACAGGTTCTTGTCGGCGGGGTCGCCCGGGTGGATCTTGTTCTGGATACCGTCCAAGCCGGCCATCAACAGTGCGGCAAACGCGAGGTACGGGTTGGCCATGGGATCCGGGAAGCGCGATTCGATACGGCGCCCCTTCGGGTTGGCGGTGTAAGGAATGCGGATCGACGCCGAGCGGTTGCGCGCCGAGTAGGCCAGCTTGGTCGGCGCTTCGTAGTGCGGCACGAGGCGCTTGTACGAGTTGGTCGACGGGTTGGTGATGGCGTTCAATGCACGGGCGTGCTTGATGATGCCGCCGATGTAGTACAACGCGGTTTCCGACAGGCCGGCGTAGTCGTTACCCGCAAACAGGTTCTCGCCGTCTTTCCAGATCGACTGGTGAACGTGCATGCCGGAACCGTTGTCGCCGACGATCGGCTTGGGCATGAAGGTCGCGGTCTTGCCATACTGGTGCGCCACGTTCTGGACGATGTACTTGAGCACCTGGGTCCAGTCTGCACGCTTGGTCAGGGTGCTGAACTTGGTACCGATTTCGCACTGGCCGGCGTTGGCCACTTCGTGGTGGTGCACTTCAACCTCAACGCCGCAGGACTCGAGCGCCAGGCACATGGCGGCACGGATGTCGTTGAGGCTGTCGACCGGCGGCACCGGGAAGTAACCGCCCTTGACGCGCGGACGGTGACCGGTGTTGCCACCTTCGAACTTGTCGGCGGTCGACCAGGCGGCTTCTTCCGAAATCACCTTGCTGTACACGCCCGACATGTCGACATTCCACTCGACGGAGTCGAACACGAAGAATTCCGGCTCCGGGCCGAAGAAGGCGGTGTCGCCGATCCCCGAGCTCTTCAGGTAGGCCTCGGCACGCTTGGCGATGGAGCGCGGGTCGCGGTCGTAACCCTTGCCATCGGACGGCTCGATCACGTCGCACGAGAGCACCAGCGTGGTTTCGTCGAAGAACGGGTCGATGTAGGCCGAGCTGGCTTCCGGCAGCAGGATCATGTCGGAGGCCTGAATGCCTTTCCAGCCAGCAATGGAGGAGCCATCGAACGGGTGGCCATGCTCGAAATGCTCTTCTTCAAAGGCAGCAACCGGCAGACTGACGTGCTGCTCCTTACCGCGGGTATCCGTAAAACGCAGGTCAACGAAGCGTACTTCGTTTTCCTCGATCATCTGCATGACATTCTCAGGACTCATGGCCACTCCTAGTGATGAGGCAATAACAAAAATGTTGCCGCGTACGGCAATCAGCGGGAACAGACAAAGCAGGTATCATGCCATCGCACAATTACCCGCCCGGACAAAAAAACCAGCCCCAATTCGGGGCCACGAGCCGATCTCGGCGCCGCCGAATGCACCGAAAAAGTGCATAAAACATGCTGCGCACCATTACGGTGCCGCCGTTCGGTGCACCCGCACACTGCGAACCCCCGGCAAGCGCATCAGCCCACCGCGGACACGCGCCACCAACTGCGCCGTGGCGCCATCGTCGGCCGTGCCGTCGAGCGGATAGAACACCTCGACCTCGACCCGACCGCCCAGATAATGCACCAGCACGCGCGCCGGCGCCGGAAACGCATCGCCGAGCAGCGAGCGCACCGTGTCGACCAGCATCGCCCGGTCGGGCAAGCCTTCGATGGGGGCTTCCATCCACTCCAGATCGTCTTCGGCATCGACATGCACCAGCACATCGTGCACCTCGGCATGCCTGGCACACACCCGGCGGCGCACCGACTCGGCAATATGGTGCCCTTCCGATACCGTAATGCGCGGATCGACCTGCACGTGAGCATCGCACAATACACGATGCGCCATCCGCCGGGTGCGCAACTCATGGCCGCCAATCACGCCCGGCGTGGCGTTGATGGTGGCGCGAATGCGCTCGGCCAGCTCGGCCGATACCGCGGTATCGACCAGCTCGCCGATCGCCGCGTAGGCCAGCACGATGCCCATGCGCAGAATCATGAACCCCACCAGCGCCGCGGCGAGCGGCTCGACGAAGCGGTAACCGTACAGACCACCGGCGATGCCGACCGCCACCACCAGCGACGACGCCGCGTCGGTGCGCGCATGCCAGGCATTGGCTTCGAGCATGCGCGAGTTCAGCCGCCGACTCGCCGCCAGGGTGTAGCGAAACAGCGCCTCCTTGGTAATCAGCGTCCCCAGTGCAGCCCACAGCGCGGCACGATGCAGCGGCGGCAACGCCTCGGCGGACTGGATCCGCGCCCCGGCGCTCCACAGGAATCCCACCCCGACGCCCACCAGCACCAGCCCGAGGAACATCGACACCACGGTCTCGATCCGGTCATGGCCGTAGGGGTGGTTCTCGTCGGCCGGATCGGCCCCCTTGCGCGCGGCGAAGAACACCATCGCATCGGTGAGCAGGTCGGAGAAGGTGTGCACCGCATCGGCCACCAGACTGAACGCATTGGCGAACACCCCGATCACGACCTGAATCACGCTGAGCACGAGATTGGTCGCCATCGCCACCATCGTCACCCGCTGCGCGTCGCGCGCACGCGTTGCGTCGTCGGCGGACGCCTTGGAACTGCGCTTGTTTGCTTCGCCAGTCATGCCCGAATCGGTATACTCGTGAGTCCGTCATTCTAGCCGGATCGCCCCCATGGGAACATTGACCGACATCCTCTCCCTGGCACGGGAACGTGCGCAGCACCTGCACCTGCCCTACGCGGGCGCGCTGACGCCGGCCGAGGCGCACCAGGTGTGGCAACTCGCCCCCGGCGCGCGGCTGGTCGACGTGCGCACCCGCGCCGAGTGGGACTGGGTCGGGCGCATTCCCGGCACGGTCGAGATCGAATGGATGAGCTACCCCGGCAACCAGCCCAATCCCAATTTCGTGGCCCAGCTCAAGAAGCAGGTCGATCCTGAATCGCTGCTCATGTTCATCTGCCGCAGCGGCGCCCGCTCGTCGAACGCCGCGCGGGTGGCCACCGAAAACGGCTACACCGACTGCTACAACGTGCTCGAAGGCTTCGAGGGCGACAAGGACGCCAACGGCCAGCGCAACCGCATCGGCGGCTGGCGCAAGGCCGGCCTGCCGTGGCAGCAGGGCTGAGGCCGTTTTTTGAAGTTTCGTTACATCGCGGCGCACACGGCAACCGACGCGCCGCCGGCGGGGTCTGACCCCCGCCCCAATCGCAACAAGGACACGTCATGGAAGTCGCCACCATCAGTTTCGACCGCTTCAACGTACTCAAGGACGAAGACGCCCAGGCGCGCATCCGCGCCGCCCGCGCCAAACTGGGCGAGCGCGCGGTGCTGCTGTGCCACCACTACCAGCGCGCCGATGTGTACCAGCACGCCGACCTTACCGGCGACTCGCTCAAGCTGGCCAAGCTGGCGGCGCAGACCGACGCCGAATACATCGTCTTTTGCGGCGTGCACTTCATGGCCGAGGTGGCCGACATCCTCTCCAGCGACAAGCAGATCGCGATCCTGCCCGACCTCGCCGCCGGCTGTTCCATGGCCGACATGGCCAACCTCGCCAAGGTGGAGCGCTGCTGGCGCGAGTTGACCGAAGTGCTGGGCACGCCGGACGAGACCATCACCCCGGTCACCTACATCAACTCGGCGGCCGACCTCAAAGCCTTTTGCGGCGAGCACGGCGGCATCGTGTGCACCTCCACCAACGCCCCCACCATCCTCGACTGGTCCTTCAAACAGCGCGAAAAGGTCCTCTTTTTCCCCGACCAGCACCTCGGCCGGTGGACCGGCTACAAGCAAGGCATCCCGCTCGACGACATGGTGGTGTGGGATCCGGACCTCGAATACGGCGGCCTGACGCCGGCGCAGATCAAAGCCGCCAAAATCCTGCTCTGGAAAGGCCACTGCTCGGTGCACCAGATGTTTCAGGAGAGCCACATCCGGCGCTGGCGCATGCAGCACCCGGAGGGCCTGGTCATCTCCCACCCCGAGAGCAACCTCGACGTGTGCAAGGCCTCCGACTACGTCGGCTCGACCGAATTCATCCTCAACACCATCACCGCCGGCGCGCCGGGCACACGCTGGCTGGTGGGCACCGAGCTGAATCTGGTCAGCCGGCTGGCCGAGGAGATGAAACCGCAGGGCAAGATCGTCGAATTCATGGCGCCCACGGTGTGCATGTGCTCGACCATGCAGCGCATCGACCCCCAGCACCTGGCGTGGACGCTGGAAAATCTGGCCGAGGGCAAGGTGGTCAACCCCATTCGCGTACCGGCCCACGAAGCCACACTGGCCAAAGTGGCTCTCGACCGGATGCTGTCGGTGTCCTGAGGCCGCATTCGCGGCTCAGGGCCGGATGAACGCAGCCACCTCGCGCGACTGCCGCAACTGCGCCAGATCGTCCGCGGTCGGCAGTTGCGGGCGATCGCGCTCCGCATTGACCATGCACAGAAAGCCCAGCGGCTCGGCCGCGTTGGCGCGAAACTGGTGCCAGCTCCACGCCTCGATCGACACCAGATCGTGCGGCCCCACGGCGCGGACCTCGCCCCCCACCAGACACGCCCCGCGACCGCGCAGAATCATCACCGCGTGCGCGTGCTGGTGGCGCTCCAGCGTGCTGTGGCCCTTGGCCGCGATCTCGAAATAGCGTAGCTCGCAGCCCAGCGCATCGGCGCGAAACAGCAGCTGGCGGGTCACCTCCCGGAACGGCGCCTCGCCCGCGGCCTTGTAGGCCAGCAGCTCGACGTCCTCCCAGCGGAATCCGGGCTGGGCGTGGCGAATGAATGACTTGCTCATCGCATCTCCCCCGCGCAGCGCACCGCGCGCACGAAATCGGCCATCGCCTGCGCCGGATCGTCTGCCGCGAGCAACGCCCCGCCCACCAGCACGACCACGTCGGGGCCGTAGAAGTCGGCCATCTCGCCCACCCGCGCCGCCGTCATCCCGCCCGCCGGCACCGGTAGCACCGGCGCATGCGGCCCCAGCGGTGCGGCGCACGCGGCGGCGATCGCGCGGCAGGTGGCCGCGTCGTAACTGAAACGCCCGCCCTGATTGGGAAAGATCACCATATCGGCGCCAAACAACCGGAACAGGCCGCCAAACAGCAGCGCCGGGGCGATCCGCCCGACACCAGCCAGCGCGGGATGCGCCAGCACCGGCACGTCGAGCCCGTCCTCGACCAGCTCGGCCATGTTCGACGCCCCCACCACCAGCGGACACAGCATCACCGCGCCCACGCCCGCCTCGCGGCACAGCGCGGCCTGGCGCGCCAGCTTGCGCCCGCCGCCACTGAGGTTGGGGGCATACACGCAGCGTCCGCCGGTGTCGCGGTTGGCGCGCGCGACCGCGGCCTGAATCGCCGGCACGCGGGCCTCGAAGGGCGCGCTCGGCGGATCGGCCAGACCGTGGTCGTCCTTGATCAGATCGATCCCCGCCGCGGCCTGCAGATAGGCCAGCCGCGCCAGCTCGCCGACGCTGCTGCCCTGCGGCTTGAGCGCCGAGCAACTGATCGGCCCGTGCGCCCGACCGAGGCGCGCACGCACCCCGGCAACGCCAAAGCGCGGCCCCGGCAAGGCCGGCAAACCATCCGGCCAGCGTACGTCGAGCAGGCGGACATCGGGCTGCAGCGACGCGTTGCCAAACAACATGTTCAGCAACTGGCCGGCATCGTCCCCCACGGTTTCGAGCGCCAGCGCAATATCGACGCGATGCGCATCCGGCCCGTCGGGCACGATCGACACCACCTCGCCGACCACCTCGCGACGCACCCGCGCCTCGCGCACCGCGGCCAGCGGGCACTCCACGCTCTGCTCCAGCGCCAGCGCCGCGGCCCGCGCCTCAACCGTCGGCGCCGGTGCCGCAATTCGATAACTGACCTGCATCCGCGCCATGGCTTGTGCGATACCTTATCGGTGTTAACGTATCGGGATTATCCCATTCCCCGGCCGCCATGACCCTGCGCATCTGCACCTACAACATCCACAAGGGCTTCTCCCAGTTCAACCGGCGGATGATGGTCCACGAGCTGCGCGAGCAGCTGCGCCAGCTGGAAGTGGATATCGTGTTTCTGCAGGAAGTCCAGGGGCTGCACTTCGGCCACGCGCAGCGCCACACCGACTGGCCGCAGGAGCCGCAACACCAGTTTCTGGCGCGCGACATCTGGCCGTCCACCGCCTACGGCGGCAACGCCGTGTACGACCACGGCCACCACGGCAACGCCATCCTGAGCCGCTTTCCGATCCTCTCCAGTCACAACCAGGACGTCTCCGACCATCGCTTCGAGCGCCGCGGCCTGCTGCATTGCGAAATCGCCGTCGCCCCGAACCGCCCGCCGGTGCATTGCGTATGCGTGCATCTGGGCCTGATGGCGGGCAGCCGGCGGCGCCAGATGGACGCGCTGGCGCGGCGCATGGAGGCCATCGCCGGCACCGGCGCCCCGCTGATTCTGGCCGGCGACTTCAACGACTGGCGCAACCACGCCGACCTCGAACTGGCCACCCGGCTCGATCTGCGCGAGGTGTTCACCGACGACGGCGGGCGGCCGGCGCGCAGTTTCCCAAGCCACTTTCCGCTGTTTCGCCTCGATCGCATCTACGTCCGCGGGCTGCAGGTCGAGGAGCGCGCGGTGCACTTCGGCCTGCCGTGGTCGCGCATCTCCGACCACGCCGCGCTCACCGCCGACCTCGGTCTGCCCGCATGAGCCAGCGCAACCTGTGGCCGCACTTCTGCGAAGGCAACGCGATTGCGCTGCTCGAAGGCGGCGCGGCCTACTTCCCGGCGCTGGGCGCCGCCATCGACGCGGCCCGGCAGGAAGTGCTGCTCGAAACCTACATCTTCGCGGACGACGCGGTGGGCCGCGCAATCGCCGCAGCGTTGCGTCGTGCTGCCGCGCGCGGCGTGTCGGTGCATCTACTGGTCGATGGTTTCGGCTGCCGCGCCTTCGTGCGCACCCGCATGCAGGCGCTGCGCGATGCGGGGGTGAATGTGCTGGTCTACCGCCGCGAGCTGCAGCCCTTCGCCCTGCGCCGCCACCGCCTGCGCCGGCTGCATCGCAAGCTGGCGGTGATCGACCGGCGCGTCGCCTTCGTGGGCGGCATCAACCTGGTGGACGATCACAACACCGACTTGCCGACCTACCCGCGCCACGATTACGCGGTGCGCGTCGAGGGGCCGCTGCTGCGCCCGCTGCATTCGTCTGCGCGTCATTTGTGGGAACTGGTGTCCTGGGCCAGCCTGAAGCGCCGCGCACGCCTGCCGGACGCGCCGCTTCCGCTGGGCGTGCCGGCCGGGGAGATGTGCGCCGCGCTGGTCATCCGCGACAACCTTCGCCACCGCCGCGATATTGAAAACGCCTACCTCGACGCGCTGGCGCAGGCACGCCACGAGGTAATCATCGCCAACGCCTATTTTCTGCCCGGCCGGCGTTTTCGCCAGGCCTTGATGGCAGCCGCGGCGCGCGGGGTACGCGTTACGCTGCTGGTGCAGGGGCAGGTCGAATACGCCCTGCAGCACTTTGCCACCCAGGCGCTCTACCCCGCGCTGCTCAACGCCGGGGTGCGCGTGTTCGAGTACCGGCGCAGCTTCCTGCACGCCAAGGTGGCCGTCATCGACACCGCGTGGGCGACGGTGGGGTCGAGCAACATCGACCCGTTCAGCCTGCTCCTCGCGCGCGAAGCCAATGTGGTGGTGCGCGACGCCGGGTTCGCGGCGCAGCTGCGCACCCGCTTGCTCGCAGCCATCGACCGCGGCGCGATCGAACTGCGCATCGCACAGTGGCGCATCCGCTCACCGCTGGCCCGCGCGCTGCACTGGCTGGCCTACGGGCTGGTCCGCGTCGCGGTCGGGCTGGTGGGCTACGGGCGCGGCCACGACCCCCTGTGACAACGCCGGCGGCGCAACCGGCCGACGCGACGAGATCACCCCGGTGTTGACGCCAAACCAGCCCAATCCGCCGAACAGGCGCGCGTACTCGATCTTCACGCAGCGATCCATCACCACGTCCATGCCGGCCGCCTCGGCACGCGCGACCGCCGCGGGATTGATCACCCCAAGCTGCAGCCACAGCGTTTTGGCACCGATTGCGATGGCCTCCTCGGCCAGCGCCAGCATCTCCTCGCTGCGCCGAAAGCAGTCGACCATGTCGACCGCCACCGGGATGTCACGCAGGCTGGGGTAGCAGCGCTGACCGAGCACCTCGTCGTAGGCCGGATTCACCGGGACGATGGTATACCCGCGCTGCTGCATGTACTGCGCCGCAAAGTAACTCGGGCGGTGCCATTTGGCCGACAGGCCGACCACCGCGATGGTCCGCGTCGCCGCCAGGACGGCACGCAGGCCGGCTGCATCATCGATCATAAATCCTCCGTGAATGAACCTCTGGCTGGCGCGGCACGCGCGCCAGCGACCAATGCGCCAGCGCCCAGGCCCACACTTCGGCCAACGGCGCCCGGGCCAGCCCGGCGGGCGGCTGCTGGCCCAGACACACCAGCGCATCGTGAATCAGCATACCGGGAGCGAGGTCGTCGACGGCCCGCGCCAGCGACTGCTTGGAGAGCTTCTGCCCGCCGGCATCGACCACCACCGGCAAGTGCGCATAGCGCGGCACGGGCAGGCCGAGCGCGCGCTGCAGGCTGATCTGGCGGGTCGTCGAGGGCATCAGGTCGATGCCACGGACCACGTCGGTCACCCCCGCCGCGGCGTCGTCGACCACCACCGCGAGTTGATAGGCAAACAAGCCATCGGCACGATGTAGCACGAAATCGCCGGCTTCGCGCGCGACGTCCTCGGCAATCCGGCCATGCACCCGGTCGGTGAACGCGACCTCGCCCGGCGGCACCCGAAAGCGCCACGCCCGCGCCACGTAGCCGGCCGGCAGCCCCGCGCGGCAGGTGCCGGGATAGCGCGCCGACCCGTCGGCCGCGCGCGGCGCATCGGCCAGCATCTTGCGCGTGCAGGCGCAACCGTACACCAGCCCCTTGTCGGCCAGCATCGCCAGCGCGGCTGCATAGTGCGGCTCGCAATCGTGCTGCCACACCGGGGGCGCATCCCACGTGAAGCCCAGCCGTTCGAGGCTTGCCAGAATCGCCGCACCGGCACCGCGTACGGCCCGCGGGCGGTCCACGTCGTCGATGCGCAGCAGCCATTTTCCACCCGCCGCACGTGCGTCGAGACAGCTTCCCACCGCAGCCACCACCGACCCGAAATGCAACGGACCGCTCGGCGTCGGCGCGAAACGGCCGACCGGCAACGGGCTCAATGACGTTTCCATATCTCCAGCTTCACCACCGGGCACCCCGGCACACCGACCACTCGTCAGGCGTGACGGACCCTACAACGTTTGACGAATTCCAATGCTGCCACAATCGGCGGATACTCAGAGCCTCGATCGGGCACACACCGGACCTTCCCGCCATATGGATGGGCTGCTGCATCAACGCGCGCCAACGCGTTCGCGCGACCGCCACATCGCGCAACGCGCACACGCCGAAGCACTGACCCTGCTCGCGCTGAATCTGCGCGCCGGCATCGCCGCGGGCGTTATCGGCACGCTCGGCGCCACGGTGTGGCTGTGGCCGCTGATGGATTCGACCGTGCTCACGATATGGGCCGGCGCCATGCTCGCCGGGCTGCTGGCCTCGGTCAAGCTCGCGCGCGCGGGCGCCCAGTGGGCGCGCGAACCCCACCTGCTCAACCGTCTCGAATGGTGTTTTGCCGCCAACGCGTTCTACATCGGCGCGCTGTGGGGCGTGCTCCCCCTGCTCGGCGGCTACAGCACGGGCGGCAGTGCGCAGACGCTGGTCGTGATGCTGCTCGGCATCGTCGCCCTGGGCGGCACCGGCATTCTGGCACCGCGCCGGGCCGCGTTCTTTGCCTTCATCGTTCCGGCCCTCGCGCCGATCCTGATCATGCTCGCCGTCGAACCGCCGGCCGCGATGCCGCATGCAGCCATCGCGGCCGGCGTGTTCAGCGCCATGCTCGGCGCGCTCCACGAACTGTTTCACCACACCCTCAACACCACGCTGCGCCAACGCCTGACCAGCGACACCCTGGCCGCCGAGCAAAGCGTGATTCTCGACAGCACCGCCGAGGCCATCGTGTTGACCCGCGGCGAGCGCCTTGTCAAATGCAACCAGCGTTTCGCCGAAATCGTCGGCGAGCCGGTCGACAAGCTGCAGGGGCGTCCGCTGTGGCAGTGGCTGGCCGACCCCGGCGAGTGGCACCGCAACGCCGAACGCGCCTCGCAAGCGATGGCGGCCGGGCTGACCTTTCGCACCAAGGTGCAGGTGCGACGCGCCAACGGCGAGCTGCTGTGGATGGAGCTCAACGCCGACGCGGTCGACCCGGCGCGGCTCGAAAAAGGGATCGTCTGGCTGGGGCAGGACCTGAGCTCCCGTCTGCGCTCGGAGGCGACGCTGCATGCCTCGGAGGCGCGCTATCGGCGCCTCATCACCCTCACCTCGGACTGGTACTGGGAATGGGACGCCAAGCTGCGCTTCACCCATCTCAACGGGCCGGGGCTGGCGCGCGCCGGACTGTCGCCGGCCATGTACGGCCAGGCGCTGGCGACCCTCACCCACATCGCCGGCGTGAGCACCGAAGGCTGGGCCGGGCTGCAGCGCCAGATCGACCGGCGCGAACCCTTCCGCGATTTCATCTGGCAGCTCAGCCCCGCCGGCGAGGATGCGCGCTGGTTTTCGATGAGCGGCAACCCGACCTTCGATACCGAAGGCAATTTCGCCGGCTACCACGGCATCGGCTCGGAAGTGACCGAGCAGATGCGCGGCTCCGAGCGCTTCCGCCAGCTGGCCTATCACGACACCCTCACCGGCCTGCCCAACCGCCGCCTGCTCGACGACCGGCTGCATCTGGCCATCGTACAGGCCACCCGGCGCAGCCAGCGGCTGGCGGTGATGCTGGTCGACCTCGACAAGTTCAAGACCATCAACGACACCGCCGGTCATGCCATCGGCGATCTGGTGCTGGTGTCGATCGCACGCCGCCTGCAGGCCGCGATCCGCGCCAGCGACACCGTGGCGCGGCTGGGGGGCGACGAGTTCGTGGTGATCTTGCCGGACATCGAAACCGAAGCCGCCGCGCACATGGTTGCCAGCAAGATGACCGAATCGCTGGCCACCCCGGTCGACGCCGGTGGCGCCCGCTACATCCTGGGGGGCAGCGTGGGGCTCGCGATCTACCCCGAAGACGGCAACACCGCGCGCACCCTGCTGGCACGCGCCGACGCGGCAATGTACGAGGCCAAGCGCCAGGGCGGCAGCCGCCACGTCAGCCATCGCACCAACCGCGCCGTCCCGGCCGGTGAGACCGCCTCCGGTGAGTGCCCGCCTCCCCTCCGATGCGTCACGCCCGATGGGCCGGGCCGGCCATGACGCATCGGACGCAAGCCGCGCTTATCTGCCGGCGGTGAGCGTGGTGTAGCTGGTGATCAGATTGCGGTAGTCCGGAATATGGTTTGAGAACAGCGCGCCCAGGCCCTCGATGTCATTGCGCCAGTCCCGGTGCAGCTCGCATGCCGCGCCAAACCAACTCATCAGCTGGGCACCGGCCGCCGACATGCGGTCCCAGGCCGCATCTCGGGTCACCGGATTGAAGGTGCCGGAAGCATCGGTGACGACAAAGACCTCGTAGCCTTCGGCCAGCGCCGACAAGGTGGGAAAGGCCACGCAGACTTCGGTGACCACGCCGGCAATGATGAGCTGTTTCTTGCCGGTCGCCTTCACCGCACGGACGAAGTCCTCGTTGTCCCACGCGTTGATCTGGCCCGGCCGCGCGATGTAGGGCGCGTCGGGAAACATGGTTTTCAGCTCGGGCACCAGCGGACCGTTCGGCCCCGCCTCGAAACTCGTGGTCAGCACGGTCGGCAGACCGAAGTATTTCGCTGCACTGGCAAGCGCCAGCACATTGTTCTTGAATTTGTCGGGCTCGATGTCGCGTACCAATGACAGCAGCCCGGCCTGGTGGTCGACCAGCAGCACAGCGGCATCGTCCTTGTCGAGGCGCACGTAGGGTTTGCTCATGATGTCACTCCTTGTTTTCTCTCTGGGGAAAAAGCCGGCACGGCTTACGTCGCGCGTACCGGGGCGATGCGGCCGAAACGGCCGCTTCTGAAGTCTGCGAGGGCCTGGGCGATTTCGGCATCGGAGTTCATGACGAATGGGCCATGGCCGACAATCGGCTCGTCGATCGGCGCACCACTGAGCACCAGCACCACGGCGTCATCGCTTGCCTCCAGCGCCAGCCCGTCCCCCGCCGGATCGAGCACGGCCAGTTCGGCCGCGCCGACCACGGTCTCGCCGTTGATGCGCAGCTTGCCGTGCAGCACCGCCAGTGCACCATTCCAGCCGTCCACCCACGGCAATTCGGCCCGGGCGCCCGCCTTGAGGTGCAGGTCCCACACATTCATCGGCGTGAAAGTCCGTGCCGGGCCTGAACGGCCCGCGAACGCACCGGCAATGACCCGCACGCTGCCGGCATCCTCCGGCAGGGGCAGCACCGGGATCGCATCCCGCCCGATGGCCTGGTAGGCCGGCGGCGTCGCTTTTTCCCGGGCGGGCAGATTCACCCACAGTTGCACCATTTCAAGCTCGCCGCCGGAACGCGCAAAAGCATCGCTGTGATACTCCTCATGGAGAATGCCGGCACCGGCCGTCATCCATTGCACATCCCCCGGGCCGATCACCCCGCCCTCGCCCGTCGAATCACGATGAGCCACCTCACCCCGGTAGACGAGGGTGACCGTCTCGAAGCCTCGATGCGGATGCGCCCCCACGCCCCGGCGCTGCATGGCCGGTTCAAAATGCGCGGGGCCGGCGTAATCGAAAAGAAGAAACGGGCTGAGCTGGCGCCCGAGTTTCCCGTAGTCAAACAGCGTGCGCGCCGGAAATCCGTCGCCGACCCAATGCGGCTGCGGTGCGCGATAGACACCCAATACCTGTTTCATGATCGCCTCCTGAACGCGCAGCGTTGCGCGATGTGTGCAGACACTATAAAAGTGGAACAATGCTGCGTGAAGTAGGCAAAAAATCCACACAGCGTCCCATTTTCAGAACATAGGCTGCACCAATGCACGATCTGAACGATCTCTATTACTTCTCCGCGGTCGTCGAGCACGGCGGCTTTGCCGCGGCGGGTCGCGCACTGGGCATTCCCAAATCCAAGCTCAGCCGGCGTGTCGCGCTGCTCGAAGCACGGCTGGGCGTGCGCCTCATCCATCGGTCGACACGGCATTTCTCGGTCACCGACGTGGGGCGCACCTATTACGAGCATTGCCGGGCCATGCGGGTCGAGGCGGAAGCCGCGCAGGAGTCGATCGAGATGACCCGCGCCGAGCCGCGCGGGGTCGTCCGGATGAGCTGCCCCATCGCTCTGCTGCATGCGCATGTGGGGCAGATGCTGGCCGATTTCATGGCCAGTTGCCCGCAGGTCTCGATTCATCTGGAGGCCAGCAACCGGCGTGTGGCGCTGGTCAGCGAAGGGATCGATCTGGCGATACGGGTCCGCCCACCCCCGCTGGAAGACAGCGACCTCGTGCTGCGCGTGCTGTCGGATCGCGGCCAGAGCCTCGTCGCCAGCCCGACCCTGCTGGCCCGCCATGGCGAGCCATCGACCCCCGCTGCGCTCGCCGCCTACCCGAGCCTCGCCTTGGGACCGGCGCAGGACCAGCACGTCTGGACGCTGTATGGGCCAGACGGCGCCGAGGCCACCGTGCGCCACCAGCCACGCCTGATTACCAGCGACATGGTCGCGCTACGCCGCGCCGCGCTGGCGGGGGTCGGCATTGTGCAACTGCCGACGTTGATGGTGTGCGATCAGTTGGCCGACGGCGCGCTCCAGCGACTGCTCCCGGACTGGCCGCCGCGGCGGGAAATCATTCATGTTGTTTACCCATCGCGACGCGGCATGCTGCCTGCCGTGCGGAGCCTGATCGACCATCTGGCGGCCCGTTACGCGGCGATGGACGAGGACTGAAGCCCGC
>JAGRFQ010000065.1:0-9988 GCA_020445945.1 Rhodocyclaceae bacterium | reverse complement strand
ACCCGCCGGCCGGCGGAGATCAGCACCGCCACGCCCGGCACATCGAAGGGCGAAATCAGCAGCCCGGCATAGGCGTTGATGGCATCGACACCAATCTGTCCGTTGCGGTACATGCCGTCGACCACACCGAGCATGGCGGTGCCGCCGGCGAGAAACTTGGTCACCGCGGGGAGGATGATCGCGGGGTCGATGGAGAGCGCTACAAGCACGGGGGTGAGCCATTCGGTGAGCAGCCCGAGCGCCCCGACGCGCTTGAGACAGGCTACCGCGACCAGCGACAGCACCAGCATGGGAATCGCGCCGGTGGCAATCTTGAACGCCTCCGCCCCGGCCCGATTGATCACATCGAGCACGCCCTTGGCGCTGTCTGCCGACGGATGCGCCAGCACCGCGCTGACCTCGCCCTCGGCCGCCGACAGGTGACGGCCGCAGAGGTAGTAGGTCACCGCCGCTGCGGTCAATCCGCCCAGCACGGAGAACAGCAAGGTCGGGCCGAAGTGCAGGCCCAGCGCAAACATCGGGAAGGAGGCGTTGGCCTGCGCCATCGCGAACACCATGGCCAGCGTCGCGGCAATGTGCCGGTCGGACACGCCGCGCTGATCCATGATGCTCAGCGTCGCCACCGGCGCGGCGAAACTGACCAGATTGATCTGCAGCGCGGCGAGGACCCCCAGCCCGCTCAGCCCGAAGGGCCGCAGCGCCGGCGCCAGACGGTCGACCAGCCAGTCCAGCCAGCCGCGCGCTTCGGCCAGCCGCATGATGCACAGCATCACCACCATGATCGGCAGCATCACGAACAGCGCAAATTCGACCGCCGCACGCCCGGCCTCGAGAACGACATCGATCAGCACAATGCCTCGGCGTTCAGACGTTGAACAGGAAGTGCATCACGTCGCCGTCACGCACGACGTAGTCCTTGCCTTCGACGCGCATCTTGCCGGCCTCCTTGGCCCCTTGTTCGCCGCGGCAGGCGACGAAATCGTCGAAGGCGATCGTCTGCGCGCGGATGAATCCGTGCTCGAAATCGGTGTGGATCACGCCCGCGGCCTGGGGCGCCGTGGCGCCCACGTGCACCGTCCACGCACGCACTTCCTTGACCCCAGCGGTGAAGTAGGTCTGCAAGCCCAAGAGGCGGTAGCCGGCACGAATCACGCGGTTGAGCCCCGGCTCCTCCAGGCCCAGATCGTCCAGAAACGCCTGCTTGTCGTCGTCGTCGAGATCGGCCAGTTCGGCTTCGATCTTGGCGCAGACGGCCACCACCGGCGCGCCTTCGGCCGCTGCATGGGCGGTGAGGCGGTCGAGGTGGGGGTTGTCGGTAAAGCCGTCTTCGAGCACGTTGCCGACGTACATTGCGGGCTTGATGGTCAACAGGCACAGGGGGCGAATCAGTTCCAGCTCGTCGGGACTGAGCGCGCAGGTGCGCGCCGGCTTGCCGTCGTTCAGGTGCGGCTGCAGGCGTTCGAGCACGTCGAGCAGTTTCTTCGCGTCCTTATCGCCCGAGCGCGCCTTCTTGCCCTCGCGGTGGATGGCCTTGTCGACCGCGGCCAGGTCCGCCAGCGCGAGTTCGGTAACGATCGTCTCGATATCCGCAATCGGATCCACCCGCCCCGACACGTGCACCACGTTGCCGTCATCGAAACAGCGCACCACATTCACGATGGCGTCGGTCTCGCGGATGTTGGCCAGAAACTGGTTGCCCAGCCCCTCGCCCTTCGAGGCGCCCGCCACCAGACCGGCAATGTCGACAAACTCGACGATCGCCGGCTGAATGCGCTGCGGCTTGACGATCTCGGACAGCGCGGCGATGCGCTCATCGGGCACCTCGACGATGCCGACGTTCGGTTCGATGGTGCAGAACGGGTAGTTTTCCGCGGCGATGCCCGATTTGGTCAGGGCGTTGAACAGGGTGGATTTGCCGACGTTCGGCAAACCGACGATGCCACACTTGAGGCTCATGACGAGGCTTCCTTGCTGCGCGCCGGGCGCGCGTTTATTTTCTGGATTGCGGCATCAAACGCACCACGTTCGACGTCGGGCCACGCCGCCAGTGCACGATCGATGGTTTCGTCGATCAGCGCACGCTCTTCCTTGCGCGGTGGCTTGAGCACATAGCTCACCACGGCGCCACGGTCGCCGGGGTGGCCGATACCCAGCCGCAGCCGCCAGAAATCCTGCGTTGCGCAGTGCGCGGCAATGTCCTTGAGGCCGTTGTGCCCGCCCAGCCCGCCGCCGAATTTGAGGCGCGCCTGCCCCGGCGGCAAGTCGAGTTCATCGTGCACCACCACGATCTGCGCCGGCGCAATCCGGTAGAAGCGCGCCAGCGCCCCCACCGCCTGACCGGAGCGATTCATGAAGGTGTCGGGCATGAGCAGGAACATACCGTCTGCCCCCTTTGCCACCTGCCCATGAAAGCGGCTCTCGCGCGCGAATCGGGCACCATCGCGCGCGGCCAGCCGCTCACAAAACCAAAACCCGGCGTTGTGCCGGGTTTCGGAATAGTCCGCCCCAGGATTCCCGAGGCCGACGATCAGTTTCGGGGCCGAATGCGTCGCTCTGGACATTCAAACTGACCCCGACAGGGCAGCGCGGCGCGCTTTATTCTGCCGCGTCACCTTCAGCGCCGTCAGCTGCCTCGGCACCGCCTTCGGCCTCCGCGTCATCGGCCAGGCCGCCACGCGGAACCATGCAGCTCACCACCACCGGATCGTCTTCACCGTGCAGTACCACTTCAACACCTTCCGGCAGCGTGATGTGCGACACATGAACCGCTTCGCCGGCCTGGACGTCTTTGAGGTCCACCTCGATGAACTCGGGCAGCTGGCTGGGCAGGCAGGTGACATCGATTTCGTTCATGACGTGGGTCATCAGACCGCCCTGGAGCTTGACGCCCGGAGCAATCTCGTCGTTCACGAAGTGCAGCGGCACCTTGATGTGGATTTTCTCGCCCGCCTTCACGCGCTGGAAGTCGACGTGCAACACCTGCTGGCGGAAGGGGTGCCATTGCGTATCGCGCAACAGCACCGAGGTTTTCTGACCATCGACCGAGGCGGTCAGAATGGAGGCGTGGAAAGCCTCCTTGCGCAACAGGTGATAGATCTCGTTGTGGTCCAGGACGATCTGAACAGCGGGCTGATCCGCGCCGTAGATGATCCCCGGCACTCCGCCATCGCGACGCAGGCGGCGGCTCGCACCCGTACCTTTGGCTTCGCGCTTGGTAGCGTTAAATTCGATTTGCATGACAACTCCAGAGTAATTTGAACCCCTCCGCGACCAGAAGGGCTCTACCAAAACACCGTCGCCCGAAGGCGCCGGCAAAATTCATTCCATGAACAGCGTGCTGACCGACTCCTCGTTGCTGATCCGCAGCATGGTATCGGCGAGCAGCGAGGCCACCGAAATCTGGCGGATCTTGGTACACGCACGCGCATCTTCGCCGAGCGGGATCGTGTTGGTGACCACAAGTTCGTCAAGCTCGGAATCGTTCAGCCGCGAAATCGCGGCCCCGGACAGCACCGCATGGGTGCAGTACGCGAGAACGCGCTTGGCACCACTGTTCTTGAGCGCGCTGGCGGCCTTGCACAAGGTGCCGGCGGTGTCGACGATGTCGTCCATGATCACGCAGGTGCGGTCATTGACCTCACCGATAATGTTCATGACCTCGGCCACATTGGCCTTGGGGCGGCGCTTGTCGATGATCGCCAGATCGCATTCGAGTTTTTTGGCGAAGGCGCGCGCGCGCACCACGCCGCCCACGTCGGGCGACACCACCATCAAATCCGCGTATTTCTGCTTGTCGAGATCGGCCAGCAATACCGGCGCGGCGTAGACGTTGTCGACCGCGATATCGAAAAAGCCCTGAATCTGGTCGGCATGCAGGTCCATGGTCAGCAAGCGCTGAACACCAACCGCCTGCAGCATGTTGGCAACCACCTTGGCAGTAATCGGCACCCGTGCCGAACGCGGGCGGCGATCCTGCCGCGCGTAGCCGAAGTACGGAATCGCGGCAGTAATCCGTCCGGCCGAGGCGCGCTTGAGCGCATCGACCAGAATGATCAATTCCATCAGGTTTTCGTTGGTCGGCACACAGGTCGGCTGAAGCACGAACACGTCCTTGCCGCGCACGTTCTCCAGCAGCTCGACATTGACCTCGCCGTCGGAAAAGCGGCCAACCGTCGCCGCACCAAGCGTGATGCCAAGGCGTTTGACTACATCCGCCGCCAGTTTCGGGTTGGCGTTGCCCGTAAACACCATCAGGCTACCGTGAGCCATGCTGCTTCTCCGATGCCGCTCAAATCAGGACTACAAAAACAAATCGGGCAGGCATCACGCCTGCCCGACTTCGATGCTGGCTGGGGAGGAAGGACTCGAACCCTCGAATGCCGGAATCAAAATCCGGTGCCTTAACCAACTTGGCGACTCCCCAAAAAACTGTTCGCTGCCGCGCTTTACGCCGCCCACCCTGCGAGGGGGTGTGTATCGAGGCTCCGGACCGGCCACGCCTGCCATGTGTCCGGACACGCACCTGCGATATCGTGGGCCTGCTGCTGATCGCCGACTTCCGCAAAAAGACAGGCTCCCGAGCCTGTCATCCTTGCCGGCGCATACGCGCTCAGCCAATCAATCGCAGCACCCACTTGCGGGTACCGCGCTCGCGCCACCGGCTCTAGGTCGTTCCGGGTCGCGTGCATTGCGAAGGTCGGCATTTTGATGGCTTTCGAATTTCGCGTCAACTCTTTTGCGGCGAAGATCTCGGCCGTCGGAACCCCGACGCCGGGCCACACCACCACGTACCATGACGGCGCCATCGTCAACGGCTCGAACCGCTCGCCGATGCCTTCTGCGAACGCCGTGCGGCCGTAGATGAAGAACGGCACGTCGGCCCCCAGCTCGAGTCCGAGCGCCTGAAGCTGCCTCCGCGACGCGCCCACGCCCCACAAGCGATTGAGCGCCAGCAGGGTGGTGGCCGCGTCCGAGCTTCCGCCCCCCAGACCGCCGCCCATCGGCAGCACCTTGGCGACATCGATGTCGACGCCCTGGGTGACGCCAGCCCAGTCCTGGAGGCGGCGCGCGGCGCGGATCACCAGATCGGTTTCGGCCGGCACGCCGGGCATGTCGCGGGCCCGCGAAACCACACCGTCGTCACGCACCGAAAACCGTAGACGATCTCCCCAATCGAGCATGCGAAAGGCGGTCTGCAGGATGTGATAGCCGTCCGGCCGGCGCCCGAGCACGTGCAGGAAAAGGTTGAGCTTGGCGGGCGCAAGGGCCGTCAGCACGCGCGCCCCTACTGCCATGCGTCGAGGATCAACTTGAGGTGCGCATCGCCCCGCGACAACTCGATGATGCGCGGAAGCGCGTCGGGGTCGTCGCTGGCATAGCCGGGATAGCGAATCTGCCAGCCCTGTTCGACGATCCGCCGCGGGCGCCCCACCGCATCCACTTCGCGCACATCTTCGCGGGCCACCACGCCGGCCTGCAGCCAGCGCGGCAAGGCACTTACCGGCACCTCCATGCCGAGCATGCGCGACAGCAGGGGTGCGACGGGCTCGACGTACTGAGTACCATCGGGGAGCGTCAGCGTCGCCGTACCGTCGGCGTTGCTCAGGCGCGCGACCACCTGTCCGAGCGGAGAGAAAAAATCCCACCGATCGCTGCGCGGACCGTGCTGCCACGTAAATCGCCCCGAGACAGCCGCGTCGCCGTTGCGCGCGGCCAAGCGCCCGGCCACGTCGAAGTGCGCCGCGACGGGCCGGAAAAGCACGCTGTCAACGGGGCGCATCAACGCTGGGGGCGAGGCACAGCCAGCCCCCAGCACGAGCGCCAGCACCACCAGAATAGACCGCATCACAGCCCGTAACGACGCATCACGGAAGTCAGCACGCTGTTGTCCGGATACTGCTTTGCCGCGCCCTCCCACGTGCTGCGTGCTGCGTCCCGATCGCCCATTTCCCACATCACTTCACCCAGATGGGCAGCGATTTCGGGGTCGGCGCGCAGCGCGTAGGCCTTTTCGAGGATCTGACGCGCCTCCGCGAAAGCCCCCTGCCGATAGCGCACCCAGCCCAGGCTATCCATGATGAACGGATCGTCCGGACGCAAGGACACGGCGCGCCGGATCAAGGCCTCGGCCTCGTCCAGCCGCTCGTTTCGATCCGCCAGCGAATACCCGAGCGCGTTGTAGGCGTGCGCATAGTCGGGCTTGAGGGCGATCAGTTTGCGCAGCCGCCCCTCCATGCCGCTCCGACGCCCCAGCCGGTCCGCCAACATGGCCGATTCGTACAGCAGATCGGGGTCGTCAGGCTTGAGGCGCAGGCCCTGGTCAACCGCGACCAGGGCATCGCCGATCTTGCCGAGGTCGCGCAACATTTGCGCCTCCATCAGCCGGTAGCCGGCGCGCTCTTCGTCACTGCCCCCCAGGGCGCGCAGGCGCTCGCGCGCGGCGTCGACATCGCCGCCCTGGGCGAGCATGCGTGCAATCTGCAGTTGCGCCTGGTCGCGACGCGGGGCTTCGGCCACGGCGTCGTAATGCACCAGCGCGCCGGCCGGGTCGCCGAGCCCCTCGGCAGCCTGCCCCAAGCCCATTTCGAGTGCGTCGGTGTCGGGATAGTCGGCCTCGCGCAAAACCTCCAGATGCTGCTGAGCGGTGGCGAACGCCTTCATTTCGAGCGCAATCATGGCCACCGCATAACGCGACGACTGATCGTCCGGCTGCGCATCGATCACCCCCTCGAACGCTGTGCGCGCCTCGGGATAACGCTTGACGCCGAGCAGCGCGCGGCCGTAGGCGCGGCGCACGTTGGTGTTGTCGGGGTGGTCGGCGAGGTAGCTCTCCAGCGTCGCGACCGCGGCCGCCGGATCGTCGCCCTGCTGGATCTGCGCCTTGAGCACGACGGCCTGCTCCCAGTCCGGGCGACGCGTGAGCGCAGCGTTGAGCGAATTCAGGCTCGCCGCGCTGTCGCGTGCCGCGTAGGCGGCGTGGGCGCGTGCGAAATGCGCTTCGGGAAGAAGCAGATACGGCTCGGTCACGCGTTCAACGATCCCCCGCGCAACGGCTTTGTCGGCCATCTGCGCCAGGGCACGATTGAGACTCAACAAGGTCCCCGGCAGCCGCGGACCGGACTTGGCGAGCCCCTCGGCCATGCGCATTTCAATCTGCTCGACCGACAGATTGCTGCCGCCGAGCGTGCCCGCGAGCACGCGCTGCGCGTCGGCGGACTCCGGGTCGAGCGCGGCCCACACCTTGGCCGCCGCCTGCGCCACATCCATTCGCCGGGCATACAGCGCCAACTCGGTGGCACGCTGCGCGATGCGAACATCCTGCGTCATCTGGAGGAGTCGCTGATACACCGGAACGGCCACATCGAGCCGGCCGCGAGCCAGCGCAATCTCGGCCAACAGGAGGTCATGAAAGACCTGCGGCGACAATTCCTGCCCTGGCATCTGCAGCGCCGCCAGGTTGGGGGACTGCACCGCGTCGGCCGCAGCAAGCGCGCTACCGCCGCCAGCGCCAAGCGCAACGAGCACCGCCAGCGCGGTCGCCTGCCGGCGAAATTGAAGAAGAAAAGACATGATTCCGATCCATGGTGCGCGCCGTGGGGCGCGGTCGAGTCGTTGCATACGGCATCGCCAAACCGCCCCGGCGCCCTGCCTCGCTGATTGGATCGCTTTTCACCAGATCCGTTCGCCGCATGTTAGGCAGTTTCCACGGGGCGGGCAAGCTGGTGCCGGCGCTATACAATCTGCGTTCGCCCCGTCGCTGCGCCCCTGCCATGCCCGAACTCCCCGAAGTCGAAACCACCGCCCGCGGCATCGCCCCGCACCTGGTCGGCGCACGTGCTACCGGGGCCAGCGTGCGCCAGCCCCGGCTGCGCCAGACCGTACCGGCCGACCTCGCGGCGCAACTGTGCGGGCAGGTCTTGCATGCCGTCTCGCGCCGCGCCAAATACCTGCTGCTGAGCTTCGACACCGGGCAGGTGCTGATTCACCTCGGCATGTCGGGCAGCCTGCGTATCGTCGCCACCGACACCCCGGCCCAGCGCCACGATCACGTCGACCTCCACTTCGGCGCGCGCACCCTGCGCCTGCGCGACCCGCGCCGCTTCGGCATGGTGCTGTGGCTCGATGCTGGCGCGCCCCCTCCGAGCATGCTCGCGCAGCTTGGCATCGAACCGCTGTCGCCGGACTTCGACGGCCCCTGGCTGCACCGGGCCACGCGCTGTCGCCGCACGCCGATCAAGCTGTTCCTGATGGACAGCAGACAGGTTGTCGGGGTTGGCAACATCTATGCCTCCGAGAGCCTGTTCCGGGCCCGCATTCATCCGCAGACGCCGGCCGGGCGCCTCGGCCCGCAGCGCTGTGCGCGCCTTGCGCAGGCCGTGCGCGAAACGCTGTCCGAGGCCATCGCCGCCGGTGGCAGCACGCTGCGTGACTTCGTCGGCAGCGACGGCCGCCCGGGCTATTTTCAACAGCATTATTTTGTCTATGGTCGCACCAGCGCGCCGTGCCGCCACTGCGGGAGCCCGATCCAACGCCAGATCATGGCCCAGCGCGCCACCTTTTTCTGCCCGCGATGCCAGCGGCGCTAAGCGGCCGCCGTCGCGCAACAGCACCGTTTGTCGTCCGCCAGCGGCCACCCGTAACGCCCCCGGGCGTGGAAATTGTTCACTCGCCGCGGCACGCCTATGCTGATAGATTGGGATAAGACTCAACCCGGCGCCAAACGGGCCGATGAGGGACATCATGAGACTGATCGACCAATTTTCCGAATACGGCCGCTGGCGCGCCGACGCGGCCCGTGCCGTCGGGCAGCTACGTCAGTGGCTGACCCAGAACGAAATCGGCGATGCGCAAGCCGACCTGCGCCTGCAATACGTGCTCGACCGGCTGGAAGAGGACAAGCTCACCGTAGCCTTCGTGGCCGAGTTCTCGCGCGGCAAATCGGAACTCATCAACGCCTTGTTCTTCGCCGATTACGGCAACCGCGTGCTGCCCTCCAGTGCCGGGCGCACCACGATGTGCCCGACCGAGCTGCAGTGGTCGGCGGGCGACACCCCGCAGATCCGCCTGCTGCCGATCGAAACCCGCGCGGAACACAGCACCGTCGGCGAACTCAAGCGCTTCCCCGAATTGTGGTCCGAGCACCCGCTGGACGTCTCCTCCACCACCGCGCTGCAGACCGCGCTGGCACGGGTGGGAGAGGTTCGCCACGTCAGCCAGGCGCAGGCCGAGTCCTACGGCTTCGTGATCGACCCGAGCGGTGACAACGGCCTGCAACCCAACGCCGACGGGCAGGTCGAGATTCCACGCTGGCGCCATGCCATCATCCACTTCCAGCACCCGCTGCTTGAACAGGGCCTGGTCATCCTCGACACGCCGGGGCTCAACGCCATCGGCGCAGAGCCCGAACTCACGCTCTCGCTGCTGCCCAACGCCCACGCGGTGCTGTTCATCCTCGCCGCCGACACCGGCGTCACGCACAGCGACATGGCGGTGTGGCGCGGCTACGTCAATGCCGGCCAGCGCCGCGACGGGCGGCTGGTGGTGCTCAACAAAATCGACAGCTTGTGGGACGGGCTGCGCGACGAAGCGCGCATCCGCGACGAACTCGAGCGGCAGGTCAACGCCGTTGCGCGCGACCTGAAAATCGACGCCGCACACATCTTCCCGATCTCGGCCCAGAAAGCGCTGCTGGCTCGCATCCAAGACGACGAGGCGCTGTTCGCGCGCAGCCAGCTCGCCACGCTCGAGGCGGCGCTCACCGCACAGCTGCTGCCCGCCAAGCAGCAGATCGTGCGCACCTCGACGGCCGGCGAAACCGACGATCTGGTCCGTCACGCCGACGAACTGCTCGCCTCGCGCCAACGCGGCGTCCAGGAACAACTCACCGAGTTGACCGAACTGCGCGGCAAGAACCAGAACGTGATCGAATACATGATGCGCAAGGTGCGCAGCGAAAAGGACGAATTCGAAGCCGGCCTCAAGAAGTACT
>JAGRFQ010000064.1 GCA_020445945.1 Rhodocyclaceae bacterium | reverse complement strand
CAGGCCAGCGTGCCGGCCGGTGCGCGCGCCGGCGCCGGCGCTGCCTGCACCGGGCTGAGGCGCTGCCCGGTGGCATCGCGCACCGCGCGCTGGGCCGCCACCGAGCGGCCTTGCTGGTCGCGGTCGGCGGTGTGGGTGCCGTCGGCGAGAAAGATCTGCGCGTCGGCGTCGCCCTCCGCGGCGGCCTCGCGGAACCACTTCATCGCGGCGGCTTCGTCGCGCGCCACGCCGCGCCCCAGATACAGCGCGGTGGCGTAGTGGAGTTTGCCGAGGGTGGCGTATTCGGTGTCGTCGCTGTGCGCTGCGCGGCGCATCAGATCGGTGGCCTTGGCGCTGTCCTGCGCGATGCCGGCGCCGTCTTCATAGAGCAGCGCTTTCCAGATCATGGCGCCGACATAGCCGGCGTCGATGCAGCGGTCGAGGATGATGTGGGCGGTGGCGTGGTCGCCGCATTTTTCGGCCCAGTAGGCGTAGGCGCACATCGTCGAGCTCGGTTCCTGGCGCGCCCAGTAGGCCACCGAGAGATCGCTCTGGGCGGCGTCCGGCGCGTCCGGCGGACCGCCGCAGGAGGTGGGTGGAATCAGCGCGTGGACGGGGAGGGGGGCGCTCAACGCGGCGAGCAGCGCGACGGCGCGCGGCAGGCGGGAGAGGCGGTTCATGGGGCGGCTCCGGTCGGGTAACGGCGCCCATCGTGCGCGCCCGCCGGGCGGGGTGAAAGGGGGTGGCGCGGGGGCGGGCAGATTGCCCGGGCCGCGTCGGGCGGAACGCCCGCGGCGGTTACATCGCCGACTCCGGCAGCGAGCCCGCGCCCAGGCCGAGCCGCCCGCCCAGCCGCGAGATCAGCGCGCGCATGCCGGAGGGGGTGACCGCGGGGGCCTCGACGAGCGTGTCGGCGGCACGCCGGGCGGGGCCGGCGAGGCCGAGGACGGCGCAGCCGGTGTAGAGCGCAAAGACGTTGCGCTGCGGCAGCCCGAGGCGCTCGGCCAGCGCCAGCAGCGACAGCGGGTGATTGAGCCACAGCGCGGCGATGCGCAGCGCGTGGGGCAGCGGGGCGAGGGCGTTGAGATCGGGCCAGTGCTGCAGGTACACCGGCTGGTCGAGCGGGGTGCCGCGGGGCACGCGGCCACGCGCGGTCCACAGCGCCACCTTCCACAGCAGCGCGTCGCGCGGGGTGAAGTCGGGCGCGCAGGTGATGTCGATGTCGGCGTCGACCGGCGCGATGCGCACTTCCTTCGCCGCCATGCTGACCACGCACAGCGAGCGCAGCTGGCGGTCGGCCATGTCGACGTGAATCGCGCCGTTGCCCGGCGGGATGATCCAGGTGCCCCACACGCCGCTCATCGACATCGCGCGGCCGGTGGCGTCGGCCTCGGCGGCGGTGCGCTGCAGGTGACCCTGCAGGAAGTCCTCGGGGGCATACCAGGCGCGCGCCCAGGTGGTGCTGTCGCGGGGGGCGACGTCGTTGGCGGTGCCGACCAGGACGCTCGCGGTTTCGTCGTCGAGTTCGGCGTCGCGGGGCGGCGGTGGGGGCGCGTCGGCGGGGGGCTCGGTCACCGCCGCGGCGACCGGGTCGTCGCTCAGGCGCAGCCGCCGGCGTACGCTGAGCAGCGCCCGCGCCATGCCGCTGGCGCGCAGCGGCTTGCGCACGAACAGTGCCTCGTTGGTGTGATTGACGCTCAGTTCGATGATCGGCACGTTGGGCCAGCGCTCGCGCGCTTCCTGCAGCCGGCGGGTGGCTTCGCCGCGGTCGAGGTCGATCAGGATGGCCTGCGCGCGCTCGGGCTCGACCAGCACGCAGCGCGATTTGACACCGACGCGGAAGAACTCGCGCAGCATCGCGTGCGAGCGTTCATCCATCCACGGTGCGGCGATCTTGACCGGGTCGAGCATCGGGCCGGCGTCGGTTTGGGGGGCGTCAGTTGAGTCCATGAGTCCCTGCGGGTATCGGTTCGAGGGCATGTTTCGGCAACGTGAATGTCATTGCTACGGCGCGCGGACGGCCGACTTGAGCGGGGCCGCGTGGCGCACCTTCATTGCGCCCCGGGCGGCGGCGTGAGCACCAGCACCTGGCCCGGATAAATGCGGTCCGGATCGCGCACGCGCTGTGCGTTGTCGCGCTGGATGTGGCGCCACAGTTGCGGGTCGCCGTAGATGCGGGCGGCAATCCGCGACAGCGATTCGCCCGGCGCGACGTGGTAGTCGATGGCATTGGCACCGGTGCTCGGGCTGAGCGGCACGCGGATTTTCTGGCCCGGCACGAGGCGGTGCGGATCGGCGATGCGCTCGCCACCGAGGCCCAGTTCGACGCCCTGGTTGTGGCGCTTGAAGATGTCTTGCCAGTTGCGCCCGTCGCCGGTGACGCGGCGGGCAATCGCCCACAGCGTGTCGCCGCGGCGCACGGTGTACATCATGGTTTCTTCACTTTCCGCGCCGGCGGCCGGTTCGATGCCGATGCTCGCCGACCCGAGGCTGGAAATCACGTCGCTTGCCAGCCACGGGCTGAGACGCTGCACCAGCGCGGCCTCGACCGCCGGGTCGAAGGGCGCCATCGCGTCGAGGGCGGCAATCGCTTGCTGGGCGGCATTGAAGTCGCCATTTGCAAAATGCTGCTCGGCGTTGCGCGCGAGGGCGTCGGCCAGCTCGGCATGGCGGGTGGGGCCGAGGCGGTCGAGCGACAGCGCGGCGGGGTCGTCGCCGAGCGCTTGCGACAGCAGATCCAGCCCGCCGACGGTGTCGCCGGCGCGCAGGCGCGTCAAGGCCATCGTCGCGGGCGCTGCCGGCGCGGGCGACGGTTGGGCGATGGGCGGTGGCGGTGGAGGGGGCGGTGGCTCCGGGCGGACGGTGACCGGATCTGGCGGTGCCGGTGCCGGGGTGGGCGGCGCCGAGATCGCGGGGTCGCCGTCACCGGATTGCAGCGCGAACCACGCGCCGCCGCCGAGCAGCAGCAACACGCCGAGCACCATGCCGATACGCGCGCCGGTGCCGCTCGATGCGGCGGGGGCGGCGGTGGCCGCGGGGCTGGGCGGTGGCGCGGCCGGCGGTGCGGCGGCTGGCGCGGGGGTGGCGGTGATGCCGGGCGGGACATGGCCGGTGGCGACGGTTTCGCTGGCGTCGTCGACCGGAGCGAGGTCGAACAGCCGCCCATCCGGCGTGCGCATGTGCAGCGCCGGGGCGCCCCATTCGACGGCGTAGCCGCGCGCGTACAGGAAGGCGCGGGTGGAGGACAGCGCGGCGTCCACCGGTTGGCCGGCGGCGAGGTAGCGGTAGAAGTGGCGCGCGAGTGCCACTGCGGCGCGGTCCGGCACCGGAAACTGCATCGCGATCACCGCCGGGATGCCGCGCCGGATCAGGCTTTGCGCCATGCCGCCGAAGGGGTCGCGGGCCGAGGCGGTGGCGCCCATGCAGCTATTGAGGAAGATCAGCCGCAGCGAGGTGAGGTGGTTGCGCAGCAGCACCGCGAGCTGACGCCCGGCGATGGGGTCGGCGGCGCCGGGGGTGGTGTCCGATTCGAGCACCAGCACGCCCTCGTCGCCGGCAAAGTCGCCGTGACCGATGAAGTGCAGCACGTGCGGGCGGTGTTCGAGCAGGGCGTTGTCGAGGCGCTCCAGCGTGGCGTGGTCGAGGCGCACGGTGTGCATCACGCCGCGCGCGGTGAGCTCGGCCAGCGCGGTGTCGAGGTGGGCGATTTCCTCGCCGACGTCGAGCCCGGGGCGGTCGCTCGGGGCGGCCACCGCGATCAGCAGGCGCAGCGGCGGCTCGACGGTGAGGGTGGGCGCGGGGGTGTCGATGTCGAGCCAGCGCACCACCGGCAGCATGCGGTCGGAGAACAGGAAGTCGTCCCGGGCCGGGCTGTACAGGAACTCCCAGGGCAGGCGGGCGAGGCCCGGCGCGTCGGTGGTGTTGATGACGAAACGCAGCCCCTGGCCGCGCTGCGCGTCGATGCTGCGCAGGCTCTCTTCGAGACAGGCGCGCAGCGGCGAATCGAACAGCGCGGCGTAGAGCTGCTGGCCGATCTGGCGGGCGTTGGCGCCGGCCGGCAGCAGGGCGTCGAGCGCGGCGTCGCCGAGCGCGCGGCGGGCCGAGCCGGCGATGGGCGTGGCGGCCTGCCACAGGTGTTGCTCCAGCGCGGCGGGGTCGAGCGGCACCGCGGTGGCGGGGTGTTCGCCGGCGGGCGATTCGGCCACCGCGAGGGCGTAGGCGCCGGCCGCGTCGCGCCCGAAACGCAACTGCACCGAGCGGTAGCGGACGCTGTCGGGGTCGGCGGCGGCCGGCGGCGGGGCGCTGGGCGCGGGCGTGGCGCTGTGGCGGCGCACGCGCTCTTCGACCTCGAACACCACTTCGGCGGTGAGATTGCCTTCGGCCTGCATCAGCGTGAGCGCGCGCAGGTAGGGCGGGATGGTGTCGAGCGGGGTGGGCGCGACCATCACCGGCAGCACGTGCCAGCCCGGCGTGGGCCATTTGCGGCTGGCGAGTTTGAGTTCGGTGCGGGTGTAGTGGCCGTCGGCCACCGCGGCGGGCGAGACAAGGAAGATGAACAGCTCGCAGTCGTCGATGGCCTGGCGGATGCGGTCGTCGAAGCTGGCGCCGGCGGGCAGGTCTTCGCGGTCGAAGAACACGTCGTGGCCGACCGCCTGCAGGCGGCAGCACATGTCGTCGGCAATACGGCGATAGTCCGAGGCGTAGGACAGGAAAATGTTCAACGGGGGCACTCGGCGGCGGGCGTGCCCTGAGTATAGTCAGTTGCGGCGGGTTTTACGTGATCGGCATGGCCGGCGCGCTCAGGCCGCGCCCGGCGACAGCGAGTTGCGGCCGCGCTCCGGGTTGGGTTCCACCGCCCTGTGGAGGCGCGCGGAGAGTTGGTCGGCGCCGCCGATGTAGTCGCCGTCGAGCCAGATCTGCGGCACCGTGACCGGCGTTTTGGGGCCGATCAGGGGTTTGACCCGGGCCAGCATCTCGTACATCGCGCGGGCGTCGTGGACCACGTCGTGATAGGTGAAGTCGATGCCCGCCTCGGCCAGATACTGCTTGGCGCGCTGGCAGTGCGGGCAGGTGGCCTTGCCGAAGACGTGGTTGCCGTCGAGCGCGGTGCGCGCCGCCGCGGCGTCGATCACCGCCTGGGTGAGCACACCGCGGTTGAGCGCCTGGCCCTGGCTCACCACCCGCCCCTCGACCATCACGATCGGCGCATGCCAGCCGCCGCGGGCGAGCGGCTGCCACCAGTGGCTGAGCCAGTCGCGCACCTCGACCTCGACGGCGATGCCGGCCAGCTCGTGGGCCAGCGTGTCGGCGATCACGTCGCGGGTCAGCGCGCATTCGCCGCACGGGATGCGGACCTCGAATGGCCCCCAGCGGCCGGCCCAGCGGTAGAGTCGTAGATTGACCGGTCGATCGTGCGGGGGTCGGGTTGTCATCGCGCGCTCCACGGCAGTGTGCCTGTGGAGTGAGACCGCGCGGCGTTGGCGGGGCTTACATGCGGTGGTGCGTCAGCACTGGCGGGCCTGCGCGCAGGTGGATTTTGCCTGCGCCGCATCGACCACCGGCTGGTGCGTGCCGATCCACGCGCGGATGCCCTTCTCGACGTTGTAGACCCGCGTGTAGCCGACCTGCTCGGAGAGGAACTGGCTGATCGCGCGGGTGCGGTTGCCGCTGCGGCAGATGATGGCCACGGGTTGCCCCGGCGTGGCAATGGCCTGAAGTTTGGCGACCCACGCCTCCGGCTCAACGCCGCCGCGCTCATCGAAAAAGGTCAGCAGATGGCTGCCCGGCACGATGCCGGTTTCCTGCCATTCGCCGGCGGTGCGCACGTCTACCAGCGGCACGCCCGCAGCCTGCAGGCGCGCCAGCTCGGCGGTGTCGATGTTGACCACCTCCGCGGCGGCGGGGGTGGCGATCAGTGCGGCGCTCAGGGCGAGAATCCATCGGCGCATGCTGCGGCTCCTCAAATATTAGAAAGTACTGATTGTAGCGCGGGCGCTAACTGTGCTGCTTGCGCCACGCCGACGGCGCGTGGCCGGTGTGGGCGCGAAAGGCGCGCGACAGGGCCGTGGCGCTGCCGTAGCCGACGTGGCCGGCGACCACGTTGATGGGTTGGCCGCGGGCGATCAGTGTGCCGGCGAGGTTGACCCGCCAGCGGGTCAGGTAGTGACCGGGGGTGAGTCCGACCACGTGGTGGAAGTGCGCCGCAAAGCGCGCCCGCGACATGCCGGCGCGGGCGGCCAGGGTGTCGAGCGTCCACGCGTCGCCCGGCGCGTCGTGCATTGCCGTGATCGCCTTGGCGAGGCGTGCATCGGCCAGCCCGGCAAGCAGGCCGGTGTCGGCGATGTCGGCGCTCATCAGGTGGCGCAGCAGGCCGATCAGCAGCAGCTCGCACAGCCGGTCGATGGCCGCCTGACGCCCGCACAATGTGCCGCCGGCTTCGTCGAACAGCAGGTCGAGCACGGTGGCTACGGTGGGGATCTCGGCCAGCGGTACGTGCAGCGCCGGGGGGAGCGCGGCGGCCAGCGGGTTGCCCGCGGCGCTGCCCAGCTCGATCGCCGCGCACACCAGATCGGCCGGCGCCTCGCCGACGGTGACAAAACGGTGCGTCAGCGGGCGCGGATAGAACAGCAGGCTCGGGGTGTCGACCGCCCGCGGCGGCGCGCCGGCAGCGTGCGCGACCAGCCGCCCGTGGCGCAGCACGTGCAGGTAGCCGTGCGCCTCGGCGTAGTGCTGCTGGCCGCACAGCGGCCCGCTGTGGAAGACCCGCGCCGACAAGGTGTAGTGGCGCAGCAGGCCGGCGAGTCGGTCGGTCATTTGAGACTCCGGGTATTGTTTTTTAGACGACGCGTTTCCATCAGTATCGACCATCGGCCGAAAATTTGCGACGTGCACTGTTGCACGCTGCGGAGAGAGACGATGAGACGCAATGCGATGGCGGCGCTGCTGGGCGCCGCGCTGGCGATGCCGCTGCAGGCGGCGGATTTTTCACCCTACGTGGATGCGGCTGGGCGCATCAGCCTGCCGAGCGACGTGCGCGCCCGGCTGGTGCATCTGGGCTCGTGGGCGGTGGTCGATGCGGACTCGCCGGCGCGCGGCTTCCACGACGTGTACACCGAGCGCGCGTCGGTCGAGCATTATCGCAAGACCGGTGCGTTCCCCGACGGCGCGACGCTGGTGAAGGAAATCCGGGTGCTCAACACCGGCCCGATGACGACCGGCAATCCGGTGCATTGGGGCAGCGATCCGGCGGTGTGGTTCGTGATGATCAAGGATGCAAAGGGGCGCTTCCCCGGCCATCCGCTGTGGGCCGACGGCTGGGGTTGGGCGCTGTACAAGGCGGACGATCCGGCCAAGAATGTGGCCACCAGCTACGCCAAGGATTGCCAGTCCTGCCACGTGCCGGCGGCCGCGACCGACCGCGTGTTCGTGCACGGGTATCCGACGCTGACCGCGCCGTGAGGTGGCCGGATCGCCTCGCGCGGGGCGATCCGGCAAGAGGAGGAGCGATGACATCGACGCAGGCTTTTGTGGCCGAGGTGCGCGCCTGCACGCGCTGCGAACCCGAGCTGCCGCTGGGCGCGCGGCCGGTGTTCCAGTTCCACCCGCAGGCGCGCATCCTCATCGCCGGTCAGGCGCCCGGCGCGCGGGTGCATGCCTCCGGTGTGCCCTTCGACGACCCCAGCGGCGCGCGCCTGCGCGACTGGCTGGGGATCGACGAGACGGTGTTCTACGACGCCCGCCGGATCGCCATCCTGCCGATGGGCTTTTGCTATCCCGGCACCGGCGCGTCGGGCGATCTGCCGCCGCGGCCGGAGTGCGCGGCGGCGTGGCGGGCGGCGTTCATGCAGCGCTTTGAACGCCTGGAGTTGACCGTGGTGCTCGGCCGCTACGCGATGGACTACCACCTCGGCAGCGGCAAGCAGGCGCTCACCGAGGTGGTCCGCGGGTGGCAGACGCACTGGCCGGCGCGGCTGCCGCTCCCCCACCCGAGCCCGCGCAACAACCGCTGGCTGGTGCGCAATCCGTGGTTCGAGGCCGAGGTGCTGCCGGCGCTGCGCGCGCGGGTGGCGGAGATTCTGGGCGTGCAGCGACAGCCGCCGTCGGCACCGTGATCCGGTGTGGCACTGCGCCATACGCAGCACATACGCATTCTGTTACAGTTGCCGCCGATCCATCCTTTGACGCAGGGAATCGGGAAAACCATGAACAGACGTGTTGTGACCATCGCCGCTGTTGCGGCCATCGCGCTGGGGGGCTGCGCCACCGAGCAGTCGCGTACGCTGGAGGTGGCGCAGGTCGCTTCGGCAGGGACGCAGTATCAGGGCGTGCGCAGCCCGATTTCGGTCGGCAAGTTCGACAACCGTTCGAGCTATATGCGCGGGCTTTTCTCCGACGGGGTGGACCGCCTCGGCGGGCAGGCCAAAACGATTCTGATCACCCACCTGCAGCAGACCGGCCGTTTCAACGTGCTCGACCGCGACAACATGGCCGAGATCGAGCGCGAGGCGCAGCTCAAGCGGCAGGCGCAGGCGCTCAAAGGCGCTGACTACGTGGTCACCGGCGATGTCACGGAATTTGGCCGCAAGGCGGTGGGCGACCGTCAACTGTTCGGCATCCTGGGGCGCGGCAAGTCGCAGGTGGCCTACGCCAAGGTGGCGCTCAACGTGGTCAACGTGACGACCTCGGAGGTGGTGTATTCGTCGCAGGGCGCGGGAGAATACAGCCTCTCCAATCGCGAGATCGTCGGCTTTGGCGGCACCGCGAGCTACGATTCCACGCTCAACGGCAAGGTGCTCGACCTGGCGATCCGCGAGGCGGTGAACGGCCTGGTGGCGGGGGTGGAATCCGGCCAGTGGAACCCGGCACAGTAAGCCGTTCGGAGGAGCATTCCATGCAATTGAATGGGTCTGTGCGATGGCTCGCGCTGTGCGCGCTCATGCTGCTGGGCGGGTGCGCGGCGCCGCATCAACCCTTGTACTACTGGGGCGGGTATCAGGCGCAAACCTACGCCCACTTCACCAGCGAAACCGCGCCGGAAGCGCAGATCGAGGCGCTCGAAGCGGATCTGCAGAAAGCGCGTGCCAAGGGCATGGCGCTGCCGCCGGGCTATCACGCGCATCTGGGCATGCTCTACGCCAAGGTCGGCAAGGATGATCAGGTGGTGCAGCAGCTCGAGACCGAGCGCACGCAGTTTCCGGAGTCGGCGTCGTTCGTCGATTTTCTGCTCGGCCAGTTCAGGAAATAAGAGGCGATGATGGATTTTCAGCGATTCAGAGCCGCGGTCGGCGCCTTGCTGGCGGCGCTGCTGGCCGCCGGGTGTGCCACCCAGCCGCAACCCTATGACTACGCCGCGTTCAAGCAAAGCCGGCCGCGGTCGATTCTGGTGCTGCCGCCGCTCAACACCTCGCCGGATGTGAACGCGACCTACAGCCTGCTGTCGCAGGTGAGTGCGCCGCTGGCGGAGTCGGGCTACTACGTGTTTCCGGTGGCGCTGGTGGACGAGACCTTCCGCAACAACGGCCTCGCGCAGCCGGAGGAGATCCACGCGGTGCCGGCAGCCAAATTGCGGGAGATCTTCGGTGCCGACGCGGCGCTGTACATCGAGATCACCAATTACGGCACTTCCTACGCCATTGTCGTGGCCGAGACGCGGGTGACGGCGGCGGCCAAGCTGGTCGATTTGCGCTCGGGCACACAGCTGTGGTCGGGCGAGGCGACGGCGTCGAGCAGCGAAGGCCAGAACAATTCCGGCGGCCTGGTGGGGCTGTTGATACAGGCTGTGGTGACCCAGATCGTCGAAAGTTCGATGGATCACGGCCACGTGATCGCCGGGGTGGCGAGCGGACGCTTGCTGTCGGCCGGGCGGCCCAACGGCTTGCTGTATGGACCCCGCTCGCCGCGCTATCAGAGCGACTGAAGCGCGTTCGCCGTAACACGCCAATACCCGCGCCCGGCGCGGGTTTTTTTTGTCCGCCGGAAATGGATTGGGGGTGGCGGCCGGGGCGCGTCAGTGGGTCATCGAATGGGCCACCGGCTTCACCGGCAGGGTCGCGGTGTGGGTGCTCCCGTCGGCGAAGTGGAGGGTGATGTCCACCGCAGTGTCTGCCTTGAGGGGCTGGGTCAGGCCGATGAGCATGATGTGCTTGCCGCCGGGGGCGAGGGTGGCACTGCCGTGGGCGGGGAGGGGGATGCCGCCGTCGATGCGGCGCATGCGCATGATGTCGCCGTCGCGGATGTGGTCGTGCAGTTCAACCGTTGTGGCGGCCTCGCTGGCGGCGCCGGTGAGGCGGGCCGCGGTATTGCCGGTGTTGTGTACGGTAAGGAAGGCGGCGGTGTTGGGTGCGGCCGGCGGGACGAGGCGCACATGGGCGTGCTCGATGCGAATCTGGTCGGCCATGCCGGCGGCGAATCCGCAGGTGCTGGCGAGGCCGAGGGCGAGGAGGGCGAGGCGGTGTTTCATGGGGGCGTCCTGGCTGCGCGGGTTCAGTTGCGATGACCCGCGTCAAAGGTGAAGGGGAGCAGGTAGCGCGTGGCGCCGTAGTCGAGCGCCAGTATGGCCTGCCATTGCATGGCGCCGGTAATGCAGATGGCCAGCGCGGTGGTGGCGCGGTAGTGGCCGTCGGTGGCGCGTGCGAGGGTGGGGCGGTTGGGTGCCATTTTCATGGTGACGCCGTTGAGGTCGACGTCGGCGTGGTCGGGCGGCGGCCCATCGAAGCCGGCATCGAGATGAATGTCTTCGAGCACCGGGACGGGGTGCGGGGTGATGGAGAAACGTACCGTGACGCCGTTGGGCAGGGTGTGCGTGCAAGGGCCTTGGTTGAGTGAGCAGGCGGCCTCGGGCAGCGTGATTTCGGTGGGGGCGGTGGGGGGCGACAGGCTCAGCGCGAGTCCGAACGCGGCGGCTGCGACGATGGCGCCGAGGGTGGCGAGCTTGCGGGCGAGGCGGCGCGATTGGGGGGTCATCACAGGGGCGGGCTGCGGGGTGGGGGTGTGGCCTGAGAACGAGATGGGTAGCGGATTCTAGGTTAGGTGCGACACGATGTCGCGGCACTTGATGTCGGTCAAAGTTTCTCGCCCCGGGGGCGCGCAGCATGTGCGACAAATTACCGCAGGCGTTTGCCCTGCGGTGGTTTGTGCACTTGTGCCCGAGTCAGGACTCACTGTTCAGGGAGAGAACAATTATGAAGACACGTATCAAGCAGGCGGTTGGTCTGGCGCTTGCGGCTGGCTTCGGTCTGGCGGCGTCGACCGCGGCGTTTTCCGCCGAGTCGCTGCAAGACGTGATGAAGCGCCGCGGGTTGTCCCAGCAAGACCTCATGGCGGCGGCCAAAACCTATGTGCCCACGGGCAAGCGCGATGAGTTCCTCGCCTTCAGCTCCGGCGGCCAGAGCGGCCAGATCAT
>JAGRFQ010000063.1:14993-22075 GCA_020445945.1 Rhodocyclaceae bacterium | reverse complement strand
GGCCTGACCGGCGGGATCGGCAGCGGCAAGAGCGCGGTCTCTGAGCGTTTCGCGGCCAACGGCGCGGCGGTGGTCGATACCGACCTGATCGCCCACGCGCTGACCGCCGCCGATGGCGCTGCGATGGCGCCGATCCGGGCTGCATTCGGTGATGCGGTGGTGGCCGCCGACGGTGCGCTCGACCGTGCCGCGATGCGCGCCCGCGTGTTTGCCGCGCCGGCCGAGCGCCAGCGCCTCGAGGCGATCCTGCATCCCATGATCCGTGCCGAGAGCCTGCGCCAATGCGCCGCCGCCACGGCCGACTACGTGGTGCTGGTGGTGCCGTTGCTGGTCGAGTCGGGCGCGTATCGCGACCGCTGTGCGCGCATCGCGGTGGTCGATTGCCCCGAGGCCGTGCAACGCCAGCGCGTACAGGCGCGCTCGGGGCTCGCGCCGGCGCAGGTCGACGCCATCATGGCCGCCCAGCTGCCGCGCAGCGCGCGCCTCGCTGCGGCCGACGACATCATCGACAACAGCCAGGATCTGCCCCATCTTTATCGCCAGGTCGACGCGCTGCACGCCCGCTACCGCGCGCTGGCACAGCCCTGAGGCCCTGCAGGGCGCTGTGTTATCATCCGCCCCATTCGGGAGGATGACCATTTTGATCGGGCGCATGCGGTGATAGATTTCGAGTATCCACTCAACGAGCGCATTCGTACTCTTCTCCGTCTTGAATACCTGTTTGCCCGTATCGGGCACTTTCGCGGCGGCGACACGGGGGCTGACCATCATTTCGTCCTGCTGTCGATCTTCGAACTGCTCGAAGTCGCCAGCCGGGCCGATTTCAAGGTCGATCTGGTGCAGGAGCTCGAACGTCAGCGCCAGACGCTGCTGGCTTTCCGCGACAACCCCGAGATCTCCGAAGAGGCGCTCTCCGGCGCCCTGTACGAAATCGAGCAGGCCTCCTCCGGGCTGCTCTCCGTGCCGGGCAAGATCGGCCACTATCTGCGTGAAAACGACTGGCTGATGGGCATCCGCAGCCGGGCCGCGATTCCCGGCGGCGCGTGCCAGTTCGACCTGCCGTCCTACCACTACTGGCAGTCGCGCGAGGCCGAAGCGCGGCGCAAGGATCTCGACGGCTGGCTGCGTCCGCTGCTGCCGATCCGTGACAGCGTGGTGATCGTCCTGCGTCTGCTGCGCGCCAGCGGCCATCCCGAAATGCAGCGCGCTTCCGGGGGCATGTTCCAGCTCAGCATGGGCGGGCGCAAGATGCAGATGGTGCGGGTCGGGGTCGCCCGCCAGGCGCACGCCGTGCCCGAGATCAGCGCCAACAAGTACGTGCTTAACGTGCGCTTCATGACCCCCGAAAATACGGGCCGGCCACGTCAGTGCGACGGCGACATCGACTTCCAGCTCACCCTGTGCAATCTGTGAGCCGCCCATGCGCACCGCCGACGCATCGCCCCGCATCGTAAAGTGCCCCACCTGCCGCAAAGCGGTGGAATGGTGCGCCGAGAGCACCTACCGACCGTTCTGCTCGGCGCGTTGCCGCCAGATCGACATCGGCGCCTGGGCCTCGGAGGCCTACCGCATTCCCGCCGCGACGCCACCGGAGCCCGGTCAGGATATCTCCGACGATTGACGCCCCCGACGGCGCGATGCGGCATAATCGAAGGGCGTGACAATCATTGTGTCGGGAGAAGCTCATGGAACCCCCAGTCCATCCCCTGTCTGCGCTGTTTGCCCAACTCGGCCTGCCGAGTGATGTGGCCAGCATCGACGCCTTCATCGCCAGTCATTCGCCCTTGGCCAACGACATCCCCATCGCCGCCGCGCCGTTCTGGAGCCCAACGCAGGCCGCTTTCCTGCGCGAAGAACTGGCCGAAGACGCCGACTGGGCGGAAGTCATCGACGAGCTCAGCGCCCGCCTGCGTCACGGCTGATACGCAGGCCGTCCGCTTCGGGCGGTCCGGGCGAGTTCAGTTCAGTCGGCCGAGGATGTCGTTCATCTCGTTGCGCGAGAACGCGCGCAGGGTCTGCATGCGGATGTTTCCGCTCGACGATACCGCCAGCCCGAACGCGGTCGCCGTTGCGTCATCCGGCGCCTCGATCGTCACCACGAGGTCGTACGCGCCGAGCGTCCAGTAGACCTGTGTCATGTTTGCGCCGAAGCGAGCGGCCAGCTCCTTTGCGGCATCGGCCCGTCGGGTGGTATCCCGGACGCCGTGGATGCCCTGGTCGGTGAAAGTGCACAGTGCGATATAGGTCGCCATGATCGTTCCCCCAAAGTGGGCCGGATCGTACCCACAGCCCGACCGTGGCCCGCGGGCCGGGGGGTGGCATCGTGCTGTACGACCGTGCTTGCGCTGCCGTACAGCACGCCATGCCGGGTACCCAAAGCCATCCGGTGAAACTGCCCGGAGGGGCGGCTGGTGCCCAGAATGAATGGCTTCTGTGGACCAGCATAGACACGAAACCCCACTCGCGACAGCCCTGTTGAGGCGGTTGCAGTGGGGTGAGCGCGTGGGCGGCCAAGGACCGGACGCGCCGCCGTGGACGTGTCCGGATGTGCCGCGGGGCCGGGTTATTTGACCGTGACGGTGATCGTCGCGCTCATCTCCGGCCCGTAGGACTGGTGCAGGCCGTCGGCGAACTGCAGCGTCAGCGTGTGCGGTCCGGGGGCGAGCTTGAGCGTGGTTTCGGTCTGGCCTTTGCCGAAATGCAGGTGCGTGGCATCGGCCGGTACGGCCTTGCCGGCCTCGACCGGGTGGCCGTCGATGATCAGGTGGTGATGCCCGGTGCCGTCCATCAACTTGCCGGCGGGTTCGACGGCGATCCCCTTGACGCCCATCTTCACCTGAAACTCTGACGACACCATCGCGCCGTCTGTTGGCGTAATGAAGTGAACGCTGCCGCCGCCAATGGCGGGGGCGGAAAACAGCGCGGCAGTGGTGAGCAGGGCGAGTCCGAAGTGCTTTTTCATGGTGGATTCTCCGATTGCGAGCGTGGGCTGGGCTATCAGTTTAGCCCAGCGATGGCGCAATCGCCTGGCATGCGCCCGCAGCGTTCGGATTCACGCCCAGCGTGCGCGAATGCCCGCCACGCCATGTGCGCCGGCAGCGCGCGCGGTGCGCATGTGTTCGGTGCCGACGCCGCCGATGGCGAACACCGGCATCGGGAGCCACTTCACCAACTCGCCAAATCCGTCCCAGCCGAGCGCGGCGGCGTCGGGGTGGCTGGGGGTGGCGCTGACGTGGCCGAGCAGGGCGTAGTCGAGGCCGAGTCTGGCGCAGTGTTCGAGCTCGGCGCGGGTGTGGCACGAGGCGCCGACCCAGTCGAAGTCGGGGCGGGTGGCGCAGGCCATGAGCTGGCGCGCGGGGAGGTGCAGGCCGTGGGCGGCGGTGCGGCGGGCGAGGTCGGCGTCGCCGTTGACGAGCGCCAGCGCGCCGGCGGCATTGCAGCGCTGGACCACGGCATGGGCGAGGCGCTCGCGCGGGGCTGGGTCGAGCGTGGTGTCGCGAATCTGGACCAGCTTGAGGCCGTCGGCGAGGGCGCGGTCGAGCGCTGCGAGCTGCGCCGCTTCACCCATGCCGGCGGCGTCGGTGATGCCCATTTCGCGCGGTAGGCGCAGCGCCTTGAGGATCGGCGCGTTGGCCGGGAGCATCGGGCTGACGGCGAGCTGCTCGGGGTGTTGCCACGCGAGCGCGCTGTGCACGTGGTCGTTGATCTCGCCGCGCCAGTCGGGCACTTCGAAGAAATGCAGGCGTACGTGGGCGTGTTCGTAGTCGTGCTCGCGCATCAGCCACGGCCAGCAGGTTGCGGCGGCGATGCCGAGTTCCTCGTCGAGCTCGCGGATCAGCGCGGCGCGGGCGTCTTCGCCGCGCTCGACCTTGCCGCCGGGGAACTCCCAGTAGCCGGGGTAGAAGGTGCCGGGGGCGCGCTGGCCGAGCAGAAAACAGCCGTCGGGGCGGGTGATGACGGCCGCGGCGACATCCACCCGCTTCTTGGCGGCGGCGCTCATTTGGCGTGGCGGCCGGCGTAGTCGCGGGCGAACTGCCACGCCACCCGACCGCTGCGCGAACCGCGCATCAGCGCCCATTGCAGCGCCTCGGTGCGGGCCTTGTCGATTCTGGCCTTGCTCACGCCGAACTCGCGCAGCCAGTAGGCGGCGATGTCGAGATAGGCGTCCTGGCCAAAGGGGTAGAACGACAGCCACAGGCCGAAGCGCTCGGACAGCGAGATCTTCTCTTCCACCGTTTCGCCGGGGTGGATTTCACCGTCGACGTGGCGTGCTTCGAGGTTCTCGGCGTGGTACTCGGGCATCAGGTGGCGGCGGTTGGAGGTGGCGTAGATGATGACGTTGTCGGGCACTGCGGCGAGCGAGCCGTCGAGCACGCTCTTGAGCGCCTTGTAGGCCGGCTCGGCGTCTTCGAAGGAGAGGTCGTCGCAGAACAGTACAAAGCGCTCGGGGCGGCCGCGCACCAGCTCGACGATCTCCGGCAAGTCCATCAGATCCTGCTTGTCGACCTCGATCAGGCGCAGGCCGTCGTCGCTGTAACGCGCCAGCATGGCCTTGACCAGCGAGGACTTGCCCGTGCCGCGGGCGCCGGTGAGCAGCGCGTTGTTGGCGCGCCGGCCGGCCACGAACTGGCGCGTGTTCTGGTCGAGCCGGCCGACCTGATCGGCGACATCCTGCAGGTCTTCGACGCGGATCAGGTGCGGATGGGGGATCGCCTCAAGCCGGGCCCGGGCGCCGCGGCGTTGCCAGCGGAAGGCGATCGCGGCGTCCCACTCGGGCGCCTCGGGCGGGGCCGGCAGCCACGCGTCGAGGCGGTCGAGGGTGCGCTCGACGCGGCGCAGGAAGGCGGTCAGTTCAGCCGTTTTCTTGGTCATTTTCGTCATGTTTCTTGCGCGGCCAGGTGCTCCACACGATGATGATCAACAGCGCCAGCGCGACGCCCATTTCAAGCAGAAGAATCCACATGCTGTCCCACATCGGCGTGGCGTTCCTGTGTAGTGGCGGGGGTGGGGCGGCCAGATGCGGCGATGCGGCGCGCACCGCTATACTGGCGAATCCTGTCGCCCGAGTTTACCCGATCCGCCCCCATGTCCCTGCGCCCGTTTAGCTGGTTTGCCCTCGCCGGTCTGTCCGCCGTGCTGCTCAGTTGCGCCACCACACCACCGCCCGAATGCGTGCCGTGCCGCGCCGCGCCGGCGCCCGCCCCGGCACCGGTGCCGCCAACACCGCCACCCGCCCCGGCGCCGGTGGCCGGCACGCCGACGCTCGAAGCGGCCGGCTGGACCGATCTGCCCGGCTGGTCCGCCGATCCGGTCGAGGCGGCGTGGCCGGCGCTGTTGCGCTCGTGTCAGGCGCTGCGCGACGATCCGCGCTGGCAGCCGGCGTGTGCCGCCGCCAAGGTGCTTGGCGCGTCCCCTGCGCGGGCCACGGTGCGTGCCTATTTCGAGCGCTACTTCCAGCCCTGGCAGGTGCGCAACGCCGACGGCAGCGCGCAGGGCATGGTCACCGGGTACTACGAGCCGCTGATCCGCGGCAGCCTCACCCGCTCGGCGCGCAGCGCGTGGCCGATCCATGGCGTGCCGGCCGATCTCATCACCATCGACATCGCCGACGCCCGGCCGGAGCTCAAGGGCATGCGCCTGCGCGGCCGGCTCGATGGCGACCGGGTGGTGCCTTATTTCACCCGCGGCGAAGTGGCGGCGCAGGGCGCGCGCTTTGCCGCCCCGGTGCTGGCCTGGGCCGACGACCCGGTCGCGCTGTTCTTCCTGCAGGTCCAGGGCTCGGGCCGCATCGCCTTGCCCGACGGGCGCTTCCTGCGCATCGGCTATGCCGACCACAATGGCCACCCCTATGTGTCGATCGGGCGCTGGCTGGTCGAGCAGGGCGAGATGTCGCTGTCGGCGGCCTCGATGCAGGGCATCCAGCGCTGGGCGCAGGCGCATCCGGCGCGCTTGCGCGAGCTGCTCGACCAGAACCCGAGCTACGTTTTTTTCCGCATCTTGCCGGCCAGCAGCGACGGCCCGATCGGCGCGCTCGGGGTGCCCTTGAGCGCCGAGCGCAGCATTGCCGTCGACCCGGGGGCGGTGCCGCTGGGCGCGCCGGTGTTTCTCGCCACCACCTTGCCCAACAGCAACACGCCGCTGCGCCGCCTGGTGATGGCGCAGGACACCGGCGGCGCGATCAAGGGCGGGGTGCGCGCCGACTACTTCTGGGGCTTTGGCGATGCCGCCGGGGTGCAGGCAGGGCGCATGCGCCAGGATGGGGCAATGTGGGCGCTGTTGCCGAAAGGCTGGGCACCGAAGTGAGGCGCCTGGCGGATGCGAACGCACCAACAATGTGCGTTGCGCGACGGTGATGCACCTGCGTGGCGCCTTTTGCCGCGCTTGCTGCCTCGCCGTTTTTGCCAAGCAATTGATAACAAACAGATCACGTTCTGGCATATGACCTGCTAAATGCTCCGCCATTGTGCAATCGGGAGCATTCAAATGGAGCAGTTCAAGACGTCGAGTGACGTCCTTTTTGTGTTGTTGGGCGCCATCATGGTGCTTGCCATGCACGCCGGCTTCGCGTTTCTGGAAGTCGGCACGGTCCGCAAGAAAAATCAGGTCAATGCGCTGGTCAAGATCCTGGTCGATTTCTCGGTGTCCACGCTGGCCTATTTCTTTGTCGGGTATGCCATTGCCTACGGCATCAATTTCTTCGATGGCGCCGAAGCGCTGACCGCCAGGAACGGTTACGACCTGGTCAAGTTCTTCTTTCTGCTGACCTTTGCTGCGGCAATCCCGGCGATCATCTCCGGCGGCATTGCCGAGCGTGCGCGCTTTTACCCGCAACTGGCCGCCACCGCGTTGTTGGTTGGCTTGATCTACCCCTTTTTCGAAGGCGTGATCTGGAACGGCAACCACGGCTTTCAGGGCTGGCTGGAGCGCGCGTTCGGGGCGAGTTTCCACGATTTCGCCGGCAGTGTGGTGGTCCATGCCGTGGGCGGTTGGGTGGCGCTGGCGGCGGTTTTGCTGCTCGGCGCGCGCCACGGGCGCTACAGCAAGGCCGGCGCGATCTCCGCGCATCCGCCGTCGAGCATTCC
>JAGRFQ010000063.1:0-14869 GCA_020445945.1 Rhodocyclaceae bacterium | reverse complement strand
GGGCAAGAACGACCCGGGCTTTGTGCACAACGGCCCGCTGGCCGGACTGGTGGCGGTGTGCGCCGGCTCCGACATCATGCATCCGCTGGGGGCGCTGGCGGTCGGCGCGGTGGCCGGGGTGTTGTTCGTGCAGCTGTTCACGCTGACCCAGAACCGCTGGAAGATCGACGATGTGCTCGGCGTGTGGCCGCTGCACGGGCTGTGTGGCGCGTGGGGCGGGATCGCTGCCGGCATCTTCGGCGCGCCCGCGCTGGGCGGCATGGGCGGGGTGAGTTTCATGAGCCAGGTGCTCGGCACCGTGGCGGGGGTGGCTTTCGCGTTCGGCGGCGGGCTGGCGGTGTATGGCGCCATCAAGGCGGTGTTGGGTCTGCGCCTCGATCCGGAGGAGGAATTCGAGGGCGCGGATTTGACGATCCACAAGATCACCGCCACCGCCGATCGCGACTCGACGTGGTGACCTGCGCCAGCCGGCGGCGCTCCCTGCGCGCGTCAAGCCAGGGCCGGCGCGGCCGGACTTCTGGCGTGTGAGGCGTGCCGCGGCCGTCGGTGGCGGTGGCGGTTGGCTGGGGCTTTGCGGATAATCGAGCCGATGCCCGGCGGGCGATGAACGGTGCGAACGGATCAATGCGCGAAGCAAGCTTGGTGATGAGTGTGGGCGATGCGGTCACGGTGCATGCCGCGAGCGACGGTGTGGATGCGCTGCTCGGGGTCGCGCCGGCCGATCTGATGGACGGGCGGGTGGCGTTTGCCGCGCTGATCCACCCCGACGACGGCGACCTCGCCGCGCGCCTGCTGTCGCCCGATCCGGCAATGTCCGTCGACGCGGTGACGCTGCGCCTGCGCCACGCCGATGGGCGCATCCGCTGCGTGCGCGCCGAACGCCGGCCCGTTGCCGAAGCGCCGGCGCAGTTTGCGCTGCATCTGGTGGACGTGTGCGATCTGGCGCGCCGCGGCGAGGCGTCGATGGGGCCGCAGATGCAGGCGATGCTGCAGAACACCGACGATTTCATCTACTTCAAGGACGTGCATCATGTTTTCACCGCGGTCAGCCAGACGGTGCTGACACTGCTCGCGCGGCCACAGGATGCGGGCGACATTCGCGGGCTGACCGATTACGACGTCTTCCCCGAGGCCTACGCCGACAAGTACTACGCGATCGAGAAGCAGGTGCTTGCCAGCGGCACGGCGGTGCGCCAGATCCAGCCCTATGTGGGCGTCGACGGCCGCACCGGCTGGGTGGATGACCGCAAGTATCCGCTGCTCGACGAGGCCGGCGAGCGCGTGGGCTTGTTCGGCGTGGCGCGCGACATCACCGAGCGCACCCTCACCGAGCGCGCGCTGCAGGAGAGCCGCGAGCACCTGCAACTGTTCATCGAGCATGCGCCGGCGGCGCTGGCGATGTTTGACCGTGAAATGCGCTATCTGCTGGCGAGCCGGCGCTGGCGCGACGATTTTTCGCTGGGTGAGCGCGAGCTGGTGGGGCACTCGCACTATGAAATCTTTCCCGACATACCGCAGCGCTGGCGCGAGATTCACCTGCGCGGTCTGGCAGGCGAGGTGTTGCGGTCCGACGAAGACTGTTTCGAGCGCGAAGATGGCACGGTGTACTGGCTGATGTGGGAGGTGCGGCCGTGGCGCACCGCCGACGGCGCGGTGGGCGGAATTGTCATGTTCAGCGAAGACGTTACCGTGATCAAGAAACAGAACATCGAGCTCGAGCGCTACCGCGATGCGCTCGAGCAGCGGGTCGCGCAGCGCACCGCCGAGCTGGCCCTGGCGCGCGACCGGGCCGAGGCCGCGAATGTGGCCAAAAGCGCGTTTCTGGCCAACATGTCGCACGAAATCCGCACCCCGCTCAATGCCATCACCGGGCTTGCGCACCTGATCCGGCGCGGCGGGCTGACCGACAAGCAGGCGGCCCGCATGGCGCAGCTCCAGAGCGCGGGCACACATCTGCTCGGCATCCTCAATGCGGTGCTCGATCTGTCCAAGATCGAGGTTGGCAAGTTCGTGCTCGACGACGTGCCGGTCGACGTCGGGCAACTGATGCGCAACGTGGCGTCGATGATTCACGACAGCGCCCAGGCCGCCGGGCTGGCGGTCGAGGTCGAGGCGCTGCCGCCGATGGCGCCGCTGCGCGGCGACGCGATCCGCCTGCAGCAGGCGCTGCTCAACTACGCCGGCAATGCGGTCAAGTTCACCCCGCAGGGGCGGGTGCGTCTGCGCGTGGAGGTGCTCGAGGACGGCGCGCACGATATGCTGCTGCGCTTTACGGTGGCCGACAGCGGCATCGGCGTCGCGCCGGAGGTCCTGCTCCGGCTGTTCGATGCCTTCGAGCAGGCCGACAATTCAAGCACCCGAAAGTACGGCGGCACCGGACTGGGGCTGGCCATCAACCGCAAGCTCGCGCAGCTGATGGGCGGCGACGCCGGCGCGCGCAGTACGCTCGGAGTGGGCAGCGAGTTCTGGTTTACCGCGCGCTTGCGCAAGGCCGCCGCAGCGGCGCCCGACGCTGCGCCCTGAGCCGCGCCGCGCCGACCGGCCGGCGGCTTGCCGGCAGCGGCGCACGCTGCTAGTTTGCCTTCCTTTGTTCGTCCCGGATGTTGCCATGACCGAAAGCGCCACCCCCGTCCTGCCCTGCGTCGAGATCGAAACTGGCGCGCAGCCCACTCACGCCGTGATCTGGCTGCACGGCCTGGGCGCCGACGGCCACGACTTCGAGCCGGTGGTCGACGCCTTCGACCCCGACGCCTTCCCGCCCACGCGCTTCGTCTTCCCGCACGCGCCAACCCGCGCGGTGACGATCAACGGCGGCTACGTGATGCGCGCCTGGTACGACATCCTGTCGGTGGATTTCACCCAGCGGCGCGAAGACCCGAAAGGCGTGCTCGAATCCGCCGCGCAGGTCGAGGCGCTGATCGCCCGCGAGAACGCGCGCGGCATCCCCGACGCCAACATCGTCATCGCCGGTTTCTCGCAAGGCGGCGCCATCGCGCTGCACACCGCGCTGCGCCACCCCCGGCGCCTTGCCGGCGTGCTCGCGCTGTCGACCTATCTGCCGCTGGCCGACACGCTCGCCGCCGAAGCCAGCGCGGCCAACCGCGACGTTCCGATCTTCATGGCCCACGGCCGCGACGACGGCGTCATCCCCTGCGACTTCGCCAAACGCAGCTTCGAGCAGCTCGACGCCGCCGGCTACCCGATCTCGTGGCAGGTGTACTTCGTCGAGCACGGCCTGGTGATGGAAGAGATCCGCGACGTCGAAGGCTGGCTCGGGCAGGTGCTCAAGGCGTAGGCGGTCGAGGGCGCCGGTCGCAAAAAAGCCCCGCGCTGGCAGCGTGCCGGGCGCGGGGCGGTGTGTCGGGACGCGGCGGCGCACGATTACTTCTTGCGGCGCGCCTGGGCCTCGTCGATGGCGACCTCCAGCTGATCGGCCGGCAGGTAGCCGCCCGCGCGGGAGCCGTCGGCGAAGAAGATGGTCGGGGTGCCACCCACGCGGAACTGCTGGCCGAGGGCAATGTTGCGGGTGATCGCCTCGGTGTTGCAGCTGCCGTCGGCCGCCGGCGCCTTGCTGTCGACGATCCAGTCCAGCCAGGCGCCGCCGCGGTCGGCGCTGCACCAGATGCGTTCGGACAGCTCGGAGGACCCCCGGTCGCCGCGGTCGGGGCGGTCGAGCACCGGGTAGAGGAAGGTGTACACGGTGAGGTTGTCCATGGTTTGCAGATCGCTGGCGAGGCGTTTGCAGTAGGTGCAGCGCGGGTCCTCGAAGGTGGCGATGACGCGCTCGCCCTTGCCGCGCACGTGCTTGATCGCGTCCTTGAGCGGCAGCGCGGCGAAGTCGATGGCGTTGATCTCGTTCTTGCGCGCTTCGGTCAGGTTGCGGCGGGTCTTGGTGTCGATGATGTTGCCGGCGAAGATGGCGCTGACGGCCGCGTCGGTGTAGACCAGTTCGCCCGATTTGAGGACCACTTCGTAGAGCTTGCCGAAGGCGGTGGCGGTGACGGATTCGACCACCGGTGCGCCGATGAAGGTTTCCATCTTCTGCTTGATCTGGTCTTCGGTGGCGCCGGCGTGGGCCAGTCCGGCGGCCAGCGCCAGTGCGGCGACGGTGGCGCGCAGGGTGGGGTGAGTCATCAGGTTCTCCGGGAAGTTAAAAGTGGCCGCTGACCGCGTAGCGCACCAGCGCGTTGCGTAGGACAGGCAGTTGGTTGGTGAGGTTCAGTCCGAGATTGCGCACGCTGGCCAGCAGCGGGTTGTCGGGCTTGAACAGGCGGTTGAGTGCGTGGGTGGTCGATTGCAGCAGGCGCGTCTCTTCGGCCCGCGCGCGGGCGTAGGTGGCGAGCAGGGCGGCCTCGCCGGGGTCGCGCCAGGCGGGCAGCGGGCCGAGCAGCTCGGCCAGTGCCTTGGCGTCCTGATAGCCGAGGTTGATGCCGTGGCCGGAGAGCGGGTGGATGGCATGCGCCGCATCGCCGATCAGCGCCACGCGCGGCGCGGTGGGCTGCGGCACGCGCATCAGGCGCAGCGGAAAGGCGGCGGCCGGGGTCTCCAGCGTGAGCGCGCCAAGCGCGTGGCCGCCGGCCTCGGCCACACGCTGGCACAGCGCCTCGGGCGGCAGGGCGGCGAGTTCGTCGGCGATGGCGTCAGGCGCCGACCAGACGATGGAGATCATGTCGCCGGGCAGCGGCAGCCAGGCGAGGATGCCGTCGTCGCGGAACCACTGGCAGGCGGTGTTGCGGTGCGGCTTTTCGCAACGGAAGTTGGCGACCACGCCTTTCTCGTTGTAGGGCGTGGTGTCGACGGTGACGCCCATTTGCTCGCGCACCCACGAGCGCGCGCCGTCGGCGGCGACCACCAGCGCGGCGCTGAGCGTCTTGCCATCTTCGAGCGTCAGCGTGGCGGCGTCGTCATCGACGCTCAGGCTCACCGGTTGCGCCGGGCACATCAGGGTGAGGTTGTGCTGGCGCTTGATGCCCTCCCACAGCTCGCGCTGCATCAGGCTCGATTCGACGATCCAGGCCAGTTCGCGCAGGCCGCAGTCGTAGGCGGAGAAGTCGAGCCGGCCGCCGGCGTCGCCATGAATCGCCATGTCGTAAACCGGCGTCAGGCGGGCGCTGTCGAGGTGTTGCCAGGTGCCGATGCGGGTCAGGAAATCGACGTTGGCCGGGCTGATCGCGTAGACCCGCGGGTCCCAGCCCTGCGGGGCGACCGGCGGACGGGACTCGATGAGTGCGATCTTGAGCCGGCTGGCGCGTAGCGCAGCGGCGAGGCTGGCGCCTGCGAGGCCGGCGCCGACGATGACGAGGTCGAATTTCATGCGCAAAAACCTGAAGAATCGGGAAGCGCGGAGCTGCGCTCGGGGTGGAACGTTACCGCATTGGCCCGAGGGATCAAAGCCTTGAGCGCAAGCGTGCGCGCCGCCGCTGCGTTGATAGTTCTGATTTATCGACAGTGTTTAAACGTTCAATTGGATTGATTTGATGCGTCGCAATAGGATGAGTCATCCCTTCAACGACCCCTGCAACCATCAAGGAGTGAATGCAATGTCGAACCTCATCAACACCAAGATCAAGCCCTTCAAAGCCACCGCCTACAAGGGCGGCGAGTTCAAGGAAGTGACCGAGCAGTCCCTGCTGGGCAAGTGGTCGGTGGTGTTCTTCTACCCGGCCGACTTCACCTTCGTGTGCCCGACCGAGCTGGGCGACCTGGCCGACCACTACCCGCAGCTCAAGGACATGGGCGTGGAAGTGTACTCGGTGTCGACCGACACCCACTTCACGCACAAGGCCTGGCATGACGCCTCGGAGACGATCAAGAAGATCAACTACGCCATGATCGGCGACCCGACCGGCACCATCTCGCGCAACTTCGAGGTGATGATCGAGGAAGAAGGCCTGGCCCTGCGCGGCACCTTCGTGATCAACCCGGAGGGCGAGATCAAGGTCGCCGAGATCCACGACCTGGGCATCGGCCGTGACGCCAAGGAGCTGGTCCGCAAGATCCAGGCCGCCCAGTACGTGGCCGCCCACCCGGGCGAAGTGTGCCCGGCCAAGTGGACCCCGGGTGAATCCACCCTGGCGCCGTCGCTGGACCTCGTCGGGAAAATTTAAGGCCCCCACGGTCACCGCGCTGCGGTGACCTGCCCCCCGAGGGGGCGGCGCGGGTACTTGGGGCGGCCCGGCGTGCCCGCGGTCCGCCCCAACAGATACCCGTGCCCAGTTTCCCGAGGCGGCGACGGAAAAGCGCTGGACCGCCAACCAACGCCTTTCCGACACCGCTTCTCCCCATGCCCGGGGACGCCGGGCATTTTTACGCCCAGATTCTGATTCAGGAGACCTGTCATGCTCGACGCCAATCTCAAACAACAGCTTTCGACCTACCTGCAGAACGTCACCCAGCCGATCGAGATCACCGCGAACGTGGACGATGGCGCCAAGTCCGCCGAGATGCTCGCGCTGCTCAAGGACATCGCCGGCCTGACCGACAAGATCACCCTGTTCGAGACCCGCGATGCGGCCGTGCGCACGCCGTCCTTCGCGCTGACCCGCGCTGGCGCCGACATGGGCGTGCGTTTTGCCGGCATCCCGATGGGGCATGAATTCACCTCGCTGGTGCTGGCGCTGCTGCAGGTGGGCGGCCATCCGCCCAAGGTCGAGCCGGAGGTGATCGCGCAGATTCAGTCGCTCGAAGGCGACTTCGACTTCGTTACCTACATTTCGCTGTCCTGCCAGAACTGCCCGGAGGTGGTGCAGGCGCTCAACCTGATGGCGGTGCTCAACCCCAACATCCGCCACACCATGGTCGATGGTGCGTTGTTCCAGGATGAGGTCGAGCGCAACAAGATCCTCGCCGTGCCCAGCGTCTATCTGAACGGCGCGGCCTTCGGCCAGGGGCGCACCAGCCTCAAGGAGATCGTCGCCAAACTCGACACCGGCGCCGCAGCGCGTGACGCTGCGAAGATCGCCGACAAGGACGCCTTCGACGTACTCATCGTCGGCGGCGGCCCGGCCGGTGCGGCGGCGGCGATCTACGCGGCGCGCAAGGGCGTGCGGACCGGCGTGGTGTCGGAGCGCTTCGGCGGCCAGGTGCTCGACACCCTGGCCATCGAGAACTTCATCTCGGTGAAGGAAACCGAGGGGCCCAAGCTCGCCGCCGCGCTCGAGCAGCATGTGAAGCAGTACGAGGTGGACGTGATGGACGGCCAGCGCGCCGAGGCACTGAGCCCCGGTGAGATGAACGAAATCCGCCTGGCCAGCGGTGCGACGGTGAAGGCCAAAGCCGTCATCCTTGCCACCGGCGCGCGCTGGCGCGAGATGAACGTGCCCGGCGAGCGCGAATATCGCGGCCGCGGCGTGGCCTACTGCCCGCACTGCGATGGCCCGCTGTTCAAGGGCAAGCGGGTGGCGGTGATCGGCGGCGGCAACTCGGGCGTCGAGGCGGCCATCGACCTGGCCGGCATCGTGGCGCATGTAACGCTGCTCGAATTCGGCAGCGAACTGCGTGCCGACGCGGTGCTGCAGGCCAAGCTGGGGAGCCTGCCGAACGTCACCATCCACACCGATGCGCAGACCACCGAAGTGACCGGGGCCGACGGCAAGGTCAATGGCCTGGTCTATACCGACCGCCGCAGCGGCGAGTCGCATGCGGTGCCGCTCGAAGGCGTGTTCGTGCAGATCGGCCTGCTGCCCAACACCGACTGGCTCAAGGGCACGGTCGACCTGAGCAAGCATGGCGAGATCGAGGTGAACGCGCGCGGCGAGACCAACGTGCCCGGCGTATTTGCCGCGGGCGATGCGACCACCGTGCCCTACAAGCAGATCGTCATCGCCATGGGCGAGGGTTCGAAGGCGGCGCTGTCGGCCTTCGATCACCTGATCCGCAGCCCTGCGCCGAGCGCCGAGGCGGTTGCGGCCTGAGGGCGATGATCGGTGATTGGTGATTGGTGATTCGGGCTGAGTCCGTGTTGCTGCTGCGGCGCAGCTTGCGTGGCCCGCACCGCAGCGCGGACAATGCTCCCGAATGGCGCCCCCTCGGCCACAAGCCGGCGGGGCGCGATGACATCAAGGAGCACCCGCATGACCACCACCCTGCCGCTTGACCTCGCGGCGCTCACCCTCGCCCGCGAGCGCATTGCCGAGGCGGTGATCCGCACCGTGCAGTGGCAGAACGATCCGCTCTCCGAAGAGCTCGGGGTGCCGCTGCAACTCAAGCTCGAGAACCTGCAGCGAACGGGCTCGTTCAAGATTCGGGGCGCCACCCACAAGATCGGCCGGCTCATGGCCGGGGAGCATCCGCCCACAGGTGTCATTGCCGCCTCGGCCGGCAACCATGCACAAGGCGTGGCGCGTGCTGCGACCCTGGCGGGTTTGCGCGCGGTGGTCGTAATGCCCACTACCGCGCCGCTCACCAAGATCCAGTCGTGCCGGAAGATGGGCGCAGATGTGCGCTTGTTCGGCGACAATCTCGAGCATGCGGCCGACGAAGCGCGACGCATTGCCGCCGCCGAGGGGCTCGAGTTCCTCCATCCCTATGACGACTGGGATGTCATTGCCGGCCAGGGCAGTTGTGGTCTCGAGATGCTCGAGGATGCGCCGGAGATGACGGTCGCCATCGTTCCGCTGGGCGGTGGCGGATTGATCTCCGGCATCGCGCTGGCGCTCAAGCTGCAGAATCCGGCGATCCGCATCATCGGCGTGCAGACCGAGACGGTCGCGCCATACCGCCGCTTTCTCATCGACGGCTCGCTCGAGGAGGTCTCGCCGGCAGCGCACACGATCGCCGACGGCATCAAGGTCAAGCGCCCCGGGCAGTGCAATCGACAGGTGATCGCCTGCCATGTCGACCAGATCGTGACCGTGGACGACAACGCCATCGCCGAGGCCATCGTCACCCTGCTCGAGCGCACCCGCACCATCGGCGAGGGGGCCGGGGTGGTCGGCCTGGCGGCGCTGATGCAGAAGAAGATCCGCCTCAAGGCCGACGACCGGGTGGTGTGCGTGATTTCCGGTGGCAACGTCGACATGACCCTGGTNNCGCTGTCGGCCTTCGATCACCTGATTCGCAGCTCGGCGCCGACGCAGGCTGTGCCGGTGGCGTAAACCCGGCGCCGGCACGCATGCGCCGTCCGGGCGGGCCCTGCGGGGCCCGCGCTACGTGTTCGCGGCGAGGCCGGCGCGGGCCCAGTGGAAGTGGCGCGGGGCGGGGTCTTCGTCCTGCCAGGCGCCGGCGCGGATGGCCTGGAGCGCGGCGCGCAGGCGCGCGGCATCTTCATCGAGGAAGCCGCGCTTGAAGTCGGTGAGAATCAGGCGCGCGCGGGTCGGCCAATTGCCCGGCGCGTCGTCAATCGCCAGCCAGGCGGCGTCGCCGGCCTTGTGCGCGGCGAGCCATTGGCGGGCTTCGGCTTCGCGCAACCCGAAGAAACTGCGCCCGTTCTTGGGGAGCAGCAAGGGGGTGACGCCGGCGATCCGCGGGCGGATGTCTTCGGCGAAACGGGCGGCGAGGCGCGTCTGCGAAAACACGGTGCGCCAGTCGGAGGTGATCACGATGCGCGCTTCTTCAAACTCGCGCAGCACCGCCTCGATCCGGGGCAGACAGCGAAAATCCTCGACCTCCCGCCACGGGTGGGTCACGCCGTCAAAATCCAGAAAAACATAAACGTCCGGTCGGGGCATCTGCACGACTCCTGTTTGCTTCATTCTAGCCGGCGATTATTGCAATGCAAAAAAATCGCCGGCTTCGTCATCTGATTGACGTCATTTTTTGGCTAAAGTTTAGGTTATTTAGCGCGATGGCAAGAGTGTATGATTTGTTGCGCTGCATTAGTTTATGGCCTCATCAGGGAGAATACGCCATGAAACCCATCGTCGACCTCAGCGGAAAAGTGGGCCTCGTCACCGGGATCGCCAACGAGAAATCGATTTCGACCGGCGTGGCCGAGTCGTGCATCGAAGCCGGCGCCAAGCTGGTGATTACCTACCAGAATGACAAGACGCGCGCCTTCATCGAGCCGATTGTGCACCGCCTCGGCATCGAGCACGTGTATGCGCTGGACGTGACCCGGCCGGAGACCATGGACGCGGTCCAGGCGGAGCTTGCGGCGCGTTTCGGCAAGCTCGACTTCGCCATCCACAGCATGGCCTTCGCCAAGCGCGACGACCTGCACGGCCGGGTGGTCGACACCTCGGCCGACGGCTTTGCGGTGGCGATGGATGTGTCGACCCACTCCTTCGTGCGCATGGCCAAGATGGTCGAACCGCTGATGGAAAAGGCCGGCGGCGGGTCGCTGATCACGATGACCTATCTGGGCTCCGAGAAAGTCATCGCCAACTATGGCGTGATGGGGTTGTGCAAGGCCGCGCTCGAAGCCGCCACGCGCTACATGGCCTGCGAGCTGGGGCCGAAAAACATCCGCGTCAACGCTGTCTCGCCGGGGCCGCTGATGACCCGCGCCGCCTCGGGCATCGCCCGTTTTGACGACCTCATGGCCTCGGCCGTGGAGCGTGCGCCGATGCATTCGCTGGTCACGCCGGAAGACATCGGCGCGCTGACCGCCTTCCTGGTGTCGGACGCCGGGCGGCTGGTGACCGGCGGGGTGCACTTCGTGGATGCCGGCTACAACATCGTCGGCTAGGATTCGGCACATGTCGCCCAGTGACCGCGCCCGGGCGCGTTTCGGGCGCGCCGACCTCCTCTTTGCCGACCCCGTGCCGCGCCACCCGCGTCTCGACGGGCTGACCGAGATCGGTCGCGGCGAGTACAGCGTGGTGCTCGACATGGGCGACGGCGCGCGGGTGATGAAGGTGGTCAGTTCGCCGGCCGACTATTTTCTGTACACCGCCGACGACCGCCCGCAAGGCCCGCATTTTCCGGTCGTGTTCGCCGACCACGGCGTCATCGGCCGTGCCTCCAATGGCTATCTGCTGCATCTGATCGAGATGGAGCGGCTCCATCCCATCGCGGCGCACACCCCCGCCGCGCAAGCCGCCAATGCGCTGATGGACGCCTACTGGGCGGGGTGCCGGAAGTGGGCCGCGCTGGGCCCCGAGATGGGCCGCGTCGCCCTGTTCAACCTCACCGAGGCGCCGCCCGCCGGTGTGGCCGGCAGCGTGCTCGATGCGCTGCGCGCGCTGTCCGATTTCATCGACGCCTATCAGGTGCGCCCCGACCTGCTCAGCGAGGGCAACCTGATGATGCGCGGCGACGGCACGTTGGTGTTCTCCGACCCCGTTTTTCTCTGTTAGCTCGCCGGCAGGCTCGCCAGCAGCTTGCGCATTTCGTGGTCCAGCGCCGGGGTGCTGCCTGTGGCTGCCAGGCCGCGGGCGAGCAGTGCGCGCGCGGGGTCGAAGCGGTCTTCGACCAGAATCTCGAAGGCTTGCTTGTACAGGCGCAGCGCATGGTCGTCGGCCAGCGCGTCGAGCGCCTGCCAGGTGGCGACCGCTTCGGGGAAGCGACTGCGCGTGATCTGCAACAGGCCGAGGTGGAAGCGCGCGGCATGCTGCCCGGCGTCGAGCGCGAGGGCGCGGCTCATCTGTTCTTCCGCCGCGTCGAACAATTCCAGATGCGCGAACTCGGCGCCGAGCTGGTAGGCGATGGCGGCATCGTCGGCAAAGCGCGCCGCGCCGTCCTTGAGCAGGCGCAGCGCGGTGGTGTGGTCGTCGCCCGCGGCGGCGGCGCGCGCCTGGGTGAGCAGTTCGGTGGCCTGGGCGGTGGTGTCGGTCATGGTCAGATTCCGTGGGTGTGGCGGTCGATGAGGCGCATTGTGCCGCAACTGCGTGCTCAGTCGATGATATCCAGTGCGGTGTCGAACTTGTCGCGGAAGCGCGATACCAGCGTGCGGAACTTGCGCATGTTGGCGTCGGCGTACAGCACGGCGTCGCAAAACCGGTCGTAGGCGGCCATGTCCGGCACCACGACGATGAGGACGAAGTCCACCTCGCCGGTGACCCGATAGCACTGTTTCACCGCCGGGTGCGCCACCGCGCGGGCGAGAAACTGCTGGTACAGCGCCTTGTGGTCGCGCTCCATGATGACCTCGACCACGATGTGCAGCAGTGCACCGAGCCGGTCGGGGTCGAGCAGCGCCACGCGGCGGCGGATGTAGCCGGCGTCCACCAGCGCGCGCACGCGCTTGAGGCAGGCCGGCGGCGACAGGCCGACCGCTTCGGCGAGGCGCAGATTGGTCTGGCCGGCGTCGCGTTGCAGCAGGTCGAGGAGGCGCTTGTCGGTGCGGTCGAGAGACATCGAGATCGGCGCCTGTTGTTGAATATTTCTTTAATGTACAAAAAAACGAATTTTCATAAAAGTTTTGGCGTGCTTTTGACGAATTTGTATTTGTGTTGCCGCCTAGAATGAGATTCTGTTCCCGCTGGCTGGCGCCCATGTTCCCTCCCGTTCTGTCCACCCCGCCGATCCTTGCCGTGCAGCGTTTCGTGCGCGAGGTGTGGGGCGTCTACTGGCGCCTGCTCAAGCTCATGGTGCCGGCGCTGATCGTGGTCAAGGGGCTCGAAACCCTCGGCGCCACGGCCGCGCTGGCACGCCTGCTGTCGCCGCTGATGCAGCTCGTCGGCCTGCCCGACGCGATGGGCATCGTGTGGGCGGCGAGCCTGCTGGTGAATCTGTATACCGGGCTGGTGGTGTTCTTCGACGTGCTCGCGAGCACGCCGCTGACGGTGGCGCAGGTGACCGTGCTCGGCACGCTGATGCTGGTCGCCCACGCGCTGCCGATGGAGGCGGCGGTGGCGCGGGCGGCCGGGGTGTCGGTGCGCGCTACCGTGCTTATCCGCGTCGGCGGCGCGCTGCTGCTGGGGATGCTGCTGCACGCCAGCCACCAGGCGTTCGGCCTGCTCGAGCAGCCGCTGGCGGTGGCGTGGCAGCCCGCGCCGGGCGCGTCCACGCTGGCCGGCTGGGCGATCGAACAGGTGCGCACGCTGGGCTGGGTGCTGCTCATCATCGCCGCGCTGATGGCGGTGATGGCGCTGCTGCGCTGGCTGCACGTCGAGCGTCTGCTGCACTGGGCGCTGGGGCCGGTGCTGCGCCTGATCGGGATTCGCCACGAAGCGGCCAACATCACCATCGTCGGGGTGATGCTCGGCATCACGCTGGGGGCCGGGCTGCTGCTCAAGGACGTGCGCGCCGGGCGGCTGACGCGGCGCGACGTGTTCCTCACCATGGGTTTTCTCGGGCTGTTCCACAGCGCCATCGAAGACACCTTGCTGATCGCGCTGATGGGGGCCGACCTGTCGGGCATCCTGTGGGCGCGGCTGGTCTTCGCGCTGGTGGTGATCGCGCTGCTGGCGCGCGTGCCGGCGCTGGATCGGCGGCTGGCGGCTCCGCTGACGTAAGCCGGGCACTTCGCGCGGCGCGCGTTGTCGCAGACTTGACACGGGCCGTCTGCGGAGGGGCGTCATGAAACGCGTGCTGATTGTGGGCGCCGGCAAGATCGGCGCGGTGATCGCCGACTTCCTGAGTGCCGGCGGCGACTACGCGGTGAGCGTGATCGACCGCGACGCAGCGGCGCTGGCGCGGCTGGCGGATGAAGTGGCCAAGGCCAAGGTGCAGACCGTCGATGCCGCCGATGCGGGCGCGCTGGCGGCGGTGATGCCGGGCCAGTTCGCGCTGATCAACGCCTGTCCGTTCGACCTGAGCGTGCCGCTGGCGCAGGCCGCGGTGCGTGCCGAGGCGCATTATTTCGACCTCACCGAAGACGTCGCCAGCGCGCAGGCGATCCGCACCCTGGCGGCGACCGCGCGCACCGCGCTGATGCCGCAGTGCGGCCTCGCGCCGGGCTTCGTGTCGGTCGCGGCCTACGATCTGGCGCGGCGTTTCGACACCCTCGACAGCGTGCACATGCGGGTTGGCGCGCTGCCGAAGTTTCCCTCCAACGGCCTCAAGTACAACCTCACCTGGAGCACCGACGGGCTGATCAACGAATATCTCAACCCGTGTCAGGCGATCGTCGATGGCGAGCTCAAAGAGATGCCCGCGCTCGAAGAGTTGGAGCATTTTTCGCTCGACGGAGACGCCTACGAAGCCTTCAACACCTCCGGCGGGCTGGGCACGCTGTGCGACACGCTGGCCGGCCGGGTGCGCAACCTCAACTACCGCACGGTGCGCTATCCCGGCCACCGCGACGTGATGAAACTGCTGCTCGACGACTTGCGCCTGGGTGAGCGCCGCGCGCTGCTCAAGGACATTCTCGAATCCGCGATCCCGGTCACCATGCAGGACGTGGTGCTGGTGTTCGTCAGCGTCAGCGGCCAGCGCGAGGGCATGCTGATGCAGGAGACCTTCGCGCGCAAAATTTACAGCCGCAAGCTGCACGGCCGGCTGCGCAGCGCGATCCAGATCACCACCGCCAGCGCGCTGTGCGCGGCGCTCGATCTGCAGGTGGCCGGCCGGCTGCCGCAGCGCGGCTTTGTGCGTCAGGAAGACATCGCGCTCGACGATTTTCTGGCCAACCGCTTCGGCCAGAACTACATTCTCGATGGCGCCGAGCCGCACTTTGCGGCCAGCGGCGGGGTCCGTCCGATGGGCTAACCGGAGGCTACGATGGATATCTCGACACGTTTTGAACCGCTCGGCCTGAGCCCGGCGCGGCTCGCCAGCGGCGACTGGGCGGTGCGTTCGCCGATTGACGGGGCCGCGCTGGCGCACCTCGCGCTCGACGACGCGGCGCAGGTCGACGCCACCCTCGCCGCCAGCGTGGACGCCTTCGACGCATGGCGCCGGGTGCCCGCGCCGCGGCGCGGCGAGCTGGTGCGGCGCTTCGGCGAGGCGCTGCGCGCGCACAAGTCGCGGCTCGGCGCGCTGGTCACGCTCGAGAGCGGCAAGATTTTGTCGGAGGGCGAAGGCGAAGTGCAGGAGATGATCGACA
>JAGRFQ010000062.1:39055-47215 GCA_020445945.1 Rhodocyclaceae bacterium | reverse complement strand
CCGCAGGCGCTGGCCGATCACATGGCGCTGTCGATCGACGAGGCCTTGCCGCGCGTTGTCGATTCGCTGATCGAGTACGGCCTGCGCGATCGTGTGCGGGTGGTCGCCAGCGGCAAGCTGGTGACCTCGGCGCGGGTGGCCTGGGCGCTGGCGGCGGGGGCCGATTTCGTCACCTCGGCGCGCGGCTTCATGTTCTCGCTCGGCTGCATCCAGGCCATGCGCTGTCACACCAATAGCTGCCCGACCGGTATCACCACCCACAATCCCAAGCTCCATCGCGGGCTGGTGGTCGAAGAAAAATACCTGCGCGTGGCCAACTACTGTCGCAACCTCAATCACGAGGTCGACATGATCGCCCACGCCTGCGGTCTTCAGCACGCGCGCGAATTCCGCCGCGAGCACGTGCGCATCGCGCAGGGCGACGGCAGCTCGATCGCGCTCAACGTGCGCTACCCGTATCCGGAGCGCCGTCACCCCGGGGTGGTGCCGCTGTTCGGTTGATTGTCCGGTGCGCCGGCTGGCACTACCATGGCGACGTGCGCCATGCGCTGCTGCGGCGCTTTTCCGGAGACCGAGCCCGTGACCGACACCCCCCGATTCGACTGGTCCGACCCGCTGCTGCTCGATGCGCAGCTCGACGCCGAGGAGCGCATGGTGCGCGACACCGCCCGCGCCTATGCCCAGGAGCGCCTCGCGCCGCGCGTGCTCGAAGCCTTCCGCCACGAGCGCACCGATCGCGACATCTTCACCGAGATGGGGGCGCTCGGACTGCTCGGCGCAACCATCCCCGAGACCTATGGCGGCGCCGGCCTCAACTACGTCGCCTACGGGCTGATCGCGCGCGAGATCGAGCGCGTCGATTCGGGCTATCGCTCGATGATGAGCGTGCAGTCATCGCTGGTGATGGTGCCGATCCACGCCTTTGGCAGCGAGGCGCAAAAGCGCAAGTATCTGCCCCGGCTGGTAACAGGCGAATGGGTCGGCTGCTTCGGCCTCACCGAGCCCGATTTCGGTTCCGATCCCGGCGGCATGGCGGCTCGCGCCAAAAAGGTGGACGGCGGTTACCTGCTCAGCGGCACCAAAACCTGGATCACCAACAGCCCGATCGCGGATGTGTTCGTGGTGTGGGCCAAAACCGGCGACGGCAAGATTCGCGGTTTCATTCTCGAAAAAGGCTGGCAAGGGCTCTCGGCGCCGGCGATCCACGGCAAGTTCGGCCTGCGCGCGTCGGTGACGGGGCAGATCGTGATGGAGGATGTGTTCGTGCCGGTGGATAACATGTTCCCCGACGTCACCGGTCTCAAGGGGCCGTTCACCTGCCTCAACTCGGCGCGCTACGGCATTGCGTGGGGCGCGCTGGGGGCGGCGGAGTTTTGCTATCACGCCGCCCGCCAGTACGTGCTCGACCGCCAGCAGTTCGGGCGTCCGCTGGCAGCCAATCAACTGGTGCAGAAAAAGCTCGCCGACATGCTCACCGAAATCACCCTCGGCCTGCAGGGTTGCCTGCGGCTGGGGCGGATGAAGGAGACCGGCGAGGCGGCGGTGGAGCTCACCTCGATGATGAAGCGCAACGCCGCCGGCAAGGCGCTGGAGATTGCCCGCACGGCGCGCGACATGCTCGGCGGCAACGGCATCAGCGACGAGTACGGCGTGATCCGCCACCTGCTCAACCTCGAAGTGGTCAACACCTACGAAGGCACGCACGACGTGCACGCCCTGATCCTCGGCCGCGCGATCACCGACATCCCGGCCTTTGCCAACTGATGAGCGCGCCCACGGGAGCCCTGTCGCACCTGCGGGTGCTCGATCTGTCGCGGATTCTGGCCGGTCCGTGGGCCAGCCAGTTGCTGGCCGATCTGGGCGCCGAGGTCATCAAGGTCGAGCGCCCGGGCAGTGGCGACGACACCCGCCAGTGGGGGCCGCCCTGGATGCCGGATGCGGCCGGTGCGTCGACCGCCGAGTCGGCCTACTTCATGGCCGCCAACCGCAACAAGCAGTCCATCACCATCGATTTCACCCGCCCCGAAGGGCAGCGGCTGGTGCGCGATCTGGCCGCGGTGAGCGACGTGGTGATCGAGAACTTCAAGCCCGGCGGGCTGGCTGCCTACGGGCTCGATCCCGCCAGCCTGCGCGCCCTCAATCCCAAACTGGTGGTGTGCTCGATCAGCGGCTTCGGCCAGACCGGCCCCTACGCCGCGCGCGCCGGCTACGACTTCCTGATCCAGGGCATGGGCGGGTTGATGAGCCTCACCGGACGACCCGACGATGCCCCCGGCGGCGGGCCGATGAAGGTCGGCGTGGCGCTCACCGACATCCTCACCGGGCTGTACGCCTCGAACGCCATCCTCGCTGCGCTGGCGCACCGCGACCGCAACGGCTTTCGCGCCGGCGAAGGGCAGCATATCGACCTCGCGCTGCTCGACGTGCAGGTGGCGTGTCTGGCCAATCAGGCGATGAATTATCTGGCCACCGGCGTGGCCCCGCAGCGCATGGGCAACGCCCACCCCAACATCGTGCCGTATCAGGATTTCCCCACCGCCGACGGTTACATGATTCTGGCGGTCGGCAACGATGCGCAGTTCGCGCGCCTGTGTATCGAGGCCGGCGTGCCCGCGCTGGCGAGCGATCCGCGCTTCGCCACCAACGCCGCCCGCGTGGCGCATCGTGCGGCGCTGATTCCGGCGCTCAACGCGCGCACCGTCACACGCAGCACGGCGGCATGGATCGCCGCGCTGGAGGCGGTCGGCGTGCCCTGCGGGCCGGTCAATTCGGTGGCCGAGGTGTTCGACGACGCGCAGGTCAGCGCGCGCGGCATGCGTGTGGAAATGGCGCATCCACAGGCCGGCACCGTGGCGCAGGTGGGCTGCCCGATCCGGCTCTCGGAAACGCCGGTCAGCTATCGTCGCGCGCCGCCGTTGCTTGGCGCCGATACCGACGCCGTGCTCGAAGGCCTGCTCGCGCTGGACGCCACACAGCGCGCCGCCTTGCGCGCTGCCGGGGTGGTGTGACGCGGCGCTGCGGGCGGGCGTCGCAGGCGGGCGCTGTGCTAAACTTCAGCGCTGGTTTTGGCGCCGGAGACGGCCGCGCGTCACCCTGTTTTTTTTGTCCACCCCAATCACTGAGACGCTGCGATCGTGCGCATTCTGATCAGCAATGATGACGGCTATTTTGCCCCCGGGATCGAAGCCCTCGCGCAGGCGCTGGGCGAGGTCGGCGAGGTCACCGTGGTGGCGCCCGAGCGCGACCGCTCCGGCGCCAGCAACTCGCTGACGCTCGACCGCCCGCTGTCGCTGCGCCGCGCGCGCAACGGTTTCTATCACGTAAACGGCACACCGTCGGACTGCGTCCACCTGGCGGTCACCGGCATGCTTGAGCGCCTGCCCGACATGGTCGTCTCCGGCATCAATCACGGCGCCAACATGGGCGACGACACGATCTATTCCGGCACCGTCGCCGCCGCCACCGAGGGCTATCTGCTCGGCGTACCGTCGATGGCGCTGTCGCTGGTCGGCAAGAGCCCCGACGATTTTGCTGCCGCCGCGCAGGTGGCAATGGAACTGGCCAGACGCTTCAAGGCGCGCCCGTTTCGCTGCCCGGTGCTGCTCAATGTCAACATTCCCGAGGGGCCGTACGCCGCGCTCAAAGGCTTCAAGGTCACCCGCCTGGGCCGTCGCCACAAGGCCGAGCCGGTGATCCGCACGCAGTCGCCGCGCGATGAAACGGTGTACTGGATCGGCCCCGCGGGCGCCGCACAGGATGCCGGCGAGGGCACCGACTTCGCCGCCGTGGCCGACGGCTACGTGTCCGTCACCCCGCTGCAGATCGACCTCACCCACAGCGGCCAGATGCCGGCGGTCACGGAGTGGCTGGCGTGAGCCATCTGCGCAGCCCTGCGGTGGCCGCCTCGCTGGCGTCGCGTGCGCGCCGGCGGATGGTCGAGCGCCTGCGTGCGCACGGCATTCGCGACGAGAAAGTGCTCGATGCGCTCAACCAGGTGCCGCGTCACCTGTTCGTCGAAGAGGCGCTGGCCTCGCGTGCCTACGAAGACACCGCGCTGCCGCTGGGCTTTCAGCAGACCATTTCGCAGCCCTTCATCGTTGCGCGCATGGCCGAGATCCTGCGCCAGGGGCGCGAGCTGGGCAAAACGCTCGAAGTCGGTGCCGGCTGCGGCTACCAGGCTGCGGTGCTGTCACATCTGTGTTCCGACGTTTACGCGGTCGAGCGCATTCGTCCGCTGCTCGACCGGGCACGCGAAAATCTGCGCCAGTTGCGTCTGCCCAACGTGAGACTGAAACTTGCCGATGGCATGCTCGGCTTGCCTGAAGCGGCGCCTTTCGACACCATTATTGCCGCCGCGGCCGCACCAACCGGTGTGCCTGAAGAGCTCAAGGCCCAGCTGGCGCCGGGCGGCCGGGCGCTGGTCCCGGTTGGTGGGCGCGAGCAATTTTTGATTCTGATAGAACGGCATGGGCGCCAGTTCCGCGAAACACGACTCGACGCGGTGCGCTTTGTCCCCCTGCTCGGTGGTACGGAATGACAATGAATTCAACGATGAAACAATGCCTGCTGGTGCTCTCGGTGCTTGCCCTGAGCGCCTGCACAAGCCGGATGTCGGCGCCCGTGGCGGACCGCAACCTCGGCCCCGACACACCGCCGGAGGCGGTGGCCCCCGAGGCCGCGGTGGTCCCCGCGCCCGCCGCGGCGCGCTACTACGTGGTCCAGCCCGGCGATACGCTCAATCGCATCGCCCAGATGTTTGGTTACAGTTTTGCCGACGTGGCGGCGTGGAACAATCTGAGCGACCCGGACCAGATTTCGGTCGGCCAGTCGCTGCGCGTGGCGCCGCCCGACGGAGTCACCGTGACGCCGGTCAGCGTTGGCACGCCCGCCATCGGCGCGATGCCTGCATCGACCACGCCGGCGTCGACGGCCGGCGGCCCGGCGCTCAAGACGGGGCCGGTGGCGAACGTCGAGCCGTACTCGGATGCCGCATGGGCAAAGGCAAACAAGGCGCCGGCCGCGGCCGAGCCGCCTGCCGCGGCAGCGCCCAGCGCACCTGCGGCGCCGCTCAGCCCGGTCACCGACGGCGACTGGATGTGGCCGGCGCGGGGCAAGGTGGTGAGCACCTTCAGCAATGGCCAGACCAAAGGCATCGACATCGCGGGCCAGCTCGGCGACGCCGTTCAGGCCTCTGCCGGCGGCCGTGTGGTGTATGCCGGCGCCGGCTTGCGCGGCTATGGAAAACTCGTCATCATCAAGCACGACGCAGATTTCCTGAGCGCCTACGCACATAACAGATCCCTGCTGGTCAAAGAGGGGCAGACGGTGACCAAGGGTCAGAGGATTGCTGAACTGGGCAACACGGATGCGGATCGTCCGAAACTGCATTTCGAGATCCGCCGGCGGGGCAAACCCGTCGATCCGTTGAAGTATCTACCCAAACGATGAGAGGGACGTAGCGATGTACGATCCGGCATTGAACGAGGAAGTCGATAGTCAAACGCCGGATGTGCCGCCCGAAGTCGAAGCCTTTGTTGAAACCCCGGCGCGTTCCTACGCCAGCGAGTTTCTCAGCGACGTCACCCAGCTCTACCTGAACGACATCGGCGCCAACCCGCTGCTGACCGCGGAAGAAGAAGCCGCGCTGGCGCGCCGTGTGCGCAAGGACGACTTCGAAGCCCGCCAGATCATGATCGAGCGCAATCTGCGCCTCGTGGTCAACATCGCCAAACACTATCTCAATCGTGGCATTCCGCTGCTCGATCTGGTCGAGGAGGGCAATCTCGGGCTGATGCACGCGCTCGAGAAATTCGACCCCGAGCGCGGCTTCCGCTTTTCCACCTACGCCACGTGGTGGATCCGCCAGAACATCGAACGCGCGATCATGAACCAGTCGCGCACCATCCGCTTGCCGGTGCACGTGGTCAAGGAACTCAACCAGGTGCTGCGCGCGTGCCGCAAGGTCGAGGCCGCGGGCAAGCGCGATTGCCTGGTGGAGGAGGTCGCGCGCGAGCTCGACAAGCCCGAAGAGACCGTGCGCGCCATGCTCGCGCTCAATGAGCACACCGCCTCGCTGGACGCGCCGCTCGACATCGACCCCTCCTTGTCGATCGGCGAATCGCTGCGTGACGACCATGCCGACGCGCCGGACGCCAAAATCCACAACACCGAGGTCGAGGCCCTAATCCGCGAGTGGATCGAGATGCTCAACGACAAGCAGCGCCTGGTGGTGCGCCACCGCTACGGGCTGGACGAGGTCGAGGTGCAGACGCTCGAAGAGCTCGCCGGCCAGCTCGGGCTGACCCGCGAGCGGGTGCGCCAGATCCAGCTCGAGGCGCTCGGCCAGCTGCGGCGCATTCTCAAGCGCCGCGGCATGTCAAAGGACGCGCTGCTGTAGCTGCCGCGGCTATCGGTCGCGGCTGAGCGCGGTGTCCGGCAGCGTTTCCTGGTGGGCGCTGTGCAAGGCCTGGGCCAGACCGAATACGGCCATCGCGTAAAAGCTGCTGCGGTTGTAGCGCGTAATCACGTAGAAGTTGCGAAAGCCAAGCCAGTGCTCGGTGGCTTCGTCGGGCGTTTCGAGGTCGATCAGGGCCGCCGTTTCGCCGGCCGGCACGGGCGCCAGCGGAAGCACCTGGTGGGCGCTGAAGTCGGCTTCGGAGAACACCGGGTCGATGCCGGCAGCGATTAGCGCCGCGGCCTTGTCACTGTCTTCGACGTGGGCGCGAATTGCCACCGGCCCGCCCGTCACCCAGCCGTGCGCGGCGAGGTAGTTGGCCACGCTGCCGATCGCGTCGACCGGGCTGTTCTCCAGATCCACACGACCGTCGCCGTCGAAATCCACCGCGTAGTTGCGGATGCTGCTGGGCAGGAACTGCGGGTAGCCCATCGCGCCGGCGTAGGAGCCTTCGTAAGTGAGCGGCGCGCGTCCCTGCTCGCGGGCGAGCAGAAACAGATTCTCCAGTTCGCGCCGGAACAGGGGCGCGCGTGGCGGGTAGTCGAAGGCCAGCGTGGCCAGCGCGGAGGCGGTCAGGAAGCTGCCGGTGTTGCTGCCGTAAATGGTTTCGACGCCGATGATGGCGACGATGATTTCCGCCGGCACGCCATACCGCTGCTGCGCCGCGGCCAGGGCGTCGGCGTGCTGGCGCCAGAAGTGGAGCCCGCGGTTGATGCGCAGCGGCTCGATGAACTGCCGGCGGTAGCGCGCCCACGAGCGGACGCCTTTTTTCTTCGCCGGGCTGATCAGGCGAATGACGCGTGCGTCGGGTTCGATGCGCGCCAGGGTGGCCATCACGTCGTCGGCGGCGAGGCCGTGTTCGACCTGCATCTGGCGCGCGAAGTCGTGCGCGGCGGGATGGTTGGCATAGGTGGTGTCGCTCAACGCCGGTGCGGCGAGGTGCAGCAGGAGCGCGCCCAGCAGGGCGCGTGCGGTGGTGCGGGAGAACGTCAGGGGCATTGAATCCGGAGCCTGTTGATGCGGGTGGTGAGGGCGGTGAGTTCGCCGCGGCCGTGGGCTGTCTTGCCGTAGCGCAGTGCGGCGTAGCGCTCGCCGATGGCCATGATTTCGGCGCCGACGGCGGGGTGGGCCTGCGCGGCTCGCCTAGCATAGTCGGCCGGCCCTTCGGAGGGCAACCGGGGGGTGCCGCGGCGGGCGAGCTTTTTTTCAAAGCGTTGCCATTGACGCTGCAGCGGGTCGGTGGCGCGACCGTGGGCGTGGGCCCACGCCAGCAAGGCGCCAAACAGCACGCCACTGGCGGCGAGCAGCAGGGCGCCGAGCTGACGCCAGTCGACGGTGTCGAGGCCGAGCTGGCGTAGCAGGCTTTGCTGGCGCCGTTGGTCGTAGCCGAGCACCCACTGGTTCCAGGCGTTGCCGAGAAATTCCCAGCGATCACGCAGCGCGCGCAGCCAGGCCAGATCGGTGGCGACCATGAAGGGGACGGGCTCGCCCTCGGGCAGCGCCGCGGCCAGTCCGCCGTCGATGCGTCGCGGGGCGCTCGCCGCGGTCGGGTCGATCCGCTGCCAGCCGTGCCCGGCCAGCCATACTTCGGTCCACGCGTGGGCGTCGGATTGACGCACCACGAGGGTGTCGTCGATGGCATTGACTTCGCCGCCCTGGTAGCCGGTGACCACCCGCGCGGGGATGCCGGCGGCGCGCATCAGCAC
>JAGRFQ010000062.1:0-39013 GCA_020445945.1 Rhodocyclaceae bacterium | reverse complement strand
AAGCCGTCTGCGCTGTGCTCGCCGAGGCGCGGCGGGCGCAGGGTGTAGCTCAGCTCGGCGCTGCGCATCCAGGCCAGCGCGGCGTCGACGATTGCGCTGGGGTCGGCGTGGCGCGCGCGCAATGCCGCGGCCAGTGCGTGGGTGCGCGGGTTGTTGCCGGCGGGCAGGCGCAGTGCGGCGCGGCGGGCGGTGGTTTCGTGCGCGAGGCCGACGCGGGCCTCGGGGTAGGCGAGCGCGGTGTAGCGCGTGCGCTGATGTACCGGGTGCCGGCTGAGCGCTTCGAGATTGGCGGAGTACTGCGCGTTGGCGATGCCTGCTGCCGGGTAGTCCAGCGCCAGCAGCCAGTGGCGGTTGTGTGCTTCGAGCGTCATCTGGTAGGGCACTGCCTGGCCGTGTGGCTGGTAGCGCGGGGCGGGCCATGTGGGGGGGTGCGGGCGGGTCCACCGGCGGCCGTCGAAATCGGTCAGCACCGGGCCGCGCCAGTAGCGTTGCGCGGGCGGCGGTAGCGGGCCGTCGAAGCGCACCCGGAAGGCGATCTCGGCCGACTGGCTGAGCTGGCTGATGGCGCCCGGTTCCATCGTGTCGGACAGGCCGCTGGTGGCGCTGAAGGCGTCGCTCGGGAGCCCCCACAAGGGGCCGGGGATGCGCGGGAACAATACGAACAGTACAACCATGAACGGCGCCGACTGGGCGAGCAGCGTGGCGGCGAGGCGTAGCTGCTGCGTTGCGCTGCCGTGCGCCTGCAGGCTGGCCAGCGTGGCGGTGGCGCACAGCGCGCCGATGAGGGCGCCGAGCGCGGTGAGGGCGGACTGGGTGTCGAGAAACAGCCCGGTCTGGAGAAAGAAGCACAGCAGGACGAACACCTGCGCATCGCGCGGGCTGCGGCTTTCGAGCAGTTTGAGGCTCAGCAGCAGGGCCAGCAGGGCGATGCCGGCGGCTTTGCCGAACAGGGTACCGAACTGGCTCAGGATCAGGGCGGCGGCGGTGCCTGCGAGCAGCAGCATGGCGAGGCGGTGCGGCGGCGGTGCGTTGCGATGTACGCGTGTGGCGTAGCCGAGCAGCACGCCTGCCGCGACGGCGCCGAGCCACAGCGGGAAATACAGGATGTGCGGCAGCAGGGTCAGCGCCGCGGTGGCGAGCATCCAGCGCTGAACGTGCGGGGCCAGCTCGGGGGCGGCGGTGGCCATGTGCTTACGGGGCCGCCGGGAACAGCGCCAGTGCCCGCAGGCAGGCCTGACGATGTTCGGCGGTGTTGTCGGGGCCGAGGGTGCGCTCGGGCAGGATCAGCGTGTAGGGCTGCGCGTTTTGCGCGGCGTCGACCACCCAGCGCGCCAGGCGCTGGAGCCGGGCCTCGGTGTCGAGCGTGGCGGGGAGGGCGTTCCAGTCGAAGACCTGCGCTGCGCCGCCGCCTTCGGTGAAGGCCTTCGAGACCAGCGTGCCGGTACGTGCGACGGCTTTCCAGGCGATCCGCTTGGGGGAGTCGGAGCGGCGATGTTCGCGCAGTCCGGCGAATGTCGCGTCGCCGTCGTGCGGGCCGTCGTCGCCATCGTCGCCGTGGACCGAGGAGGGGGCCGGCGCATGGGCTTCGAGTGCCGGGTAGACGAGAACGCGCGTGGCCGGGGTGAGTACGCTCCAGGCGCGGATCAGGCCGAGCGGATAGCGGGTTTCAATGGTCACGCGGCCCAGTGGCGCCCAGCCGCGGGCGTGGGTTGGCAGCGCCAGCCGGGCGCAGACCGTGCCGCTGTCGGGGAGGCTGACGCGCACCTGGCTTGTGGCGCTGCGCACGTCGAGGCTGGGGCGCGCGCCTTGGCGGGCGCTGCGCAGCACGAGTTCGACATGCGCGCTCTGCCCGCAGTGCACGGGCGGCGCGGCGCCGGCGTGGACCTCGAGATGCAGCAGATTGCGGAAGGCGTGGAAGATGCTGGCGATGCCGATGCCGGCGAGCAGGAAGGTGAGCGCAAAGCCGAGGCTGAGCGTGTAGTTGATCGAGGCCAGCAGCAGCACCACCAGCGTGCCGGCGAAGGCCAGTCCGGTGCCGGTGGGGAGAACGTAGATGCGGCGCTGGCGCAGGGTGATCGGCAGGGCTTCGTCCGGACGCAGGCGAAAGAGGTGGCGATCGAGCTGGCGGCGGATGAAGCCCGGCGCCGGGGCGGCCGCGACGCGCATCAGGGCACGGCGACCGTGGCGAGCACGTCGTTGGCGTGGGCTTCGGCGGTGGCGACGTCGCGCCCCGGGGCGAGGCGGTGGCCGGCCACGGCGGGGAAGACGCGCTGGATGTCTTCGGGCTGCACGTGGTCGCGTCCGGCCAGCCAGGCCCAGGCGCGCGCTGCCGAGATCAGCGCCAGCCCGGCACGCGGGCTGAGGCCGATGGGGGTGTTCGGGTTGTGGCGGGTGTGGGCGAGCAGGGCCTGAACGTAGTCGGCGAGCGGGCCGGCGACATGGATGTGTGCGCACGCGCGCTGCATGGCGACGAGGGTGTCGGGGGGCAGCGTGGCGGGCATGTCGGCGAGCATGTCGCGCCGATTGATGCCGAGCATGAGTTCGCGCTCGGCGGCGGCGTCGGGGTAGCCCAGCGCAATGCGCATCAGAAAGCGGTCGAGCTGGCTTTCGGGCAGGGCGAAGGTGCCGACCTGGGTGTTGGGGTTCTGGGTGGCGATGACGAAAAACGGGGCGGGTAGCGGGTAGGTGTGACCGTCGGCCGTGATCTGGCCTTCTTCCATGGCTTCGAGCAGGGCGCTTTGGGTCTTTGGGGTGGCGCGGTTGATCTCGTCGGCGAGAATGAGCTGGGCGAAGATCGGCCCGCGGTGGAAGTGGAAGCCGCTGCTCTCGCGATCGAATACCGATACGCCAAGAATGTCCGCCGGCAGCAGATCGCTGGTGAACTGGATGCGCTGGAAGGCGAGCCCCGGGAGTCGTGCCAGCACATGCGCGAGCGTGGTCTTGCCGACGCCGGGGACGTCTTCGATCAGCAGGTGGCCGCGGGCGAGCATGCAGCATAGCGCGAGTCTGAGCTGCTGGTGTTTTCCGAGCAGGATGCGGGCGGCTTGGTCGAGGAGGGTGTGGGCGAGCTCAACAGACATATGAAGCGGTTGGGAAAATCAGGTGATCAGAGGATAATGGAACGGATAAAGGGCGGCGAACTTGACCGCCCGGATCATCGGGATTCGATCGGACATCAAAAGGGGGGATATGACTGCCACGGCTTTCATCACGCATAAGGATTGCTGGCTTCACGACATGGGGGCCCATCATCCGGAATGTGCCGAGCGTCTTTCGGCGATCAACGACAGGTTGATCGCCGCCGGGCTGGATATGTTCCTGGCTTTTCACGATGCGCCCGAAGCGACGGTTGAGCAACTCTCCCGCGCCCACCCCAAGGCCCATGTCGAGCATCTGCTGGCCAATGTGCCCGAGCACGGCATTCGTCACGTCGACCCGGACACGGCGATCGGCCCCGGCACCATGAAGGCGGCGCTGCGTTCGGCCGGTGCCGGCATCCTGGCCACCGATCTGGTCATGACCGGTGGCGTGGAAAACGCGTTCTGCGCGATTCGTCCACCCGGCCACCACGCCGAACGTGCCCAGGCGATGGGTTTTTGCTTTTTCAACAACGTGGCCGTCGCGGCACATCATGCGATGGCACATCACGGACTTGAGCGGGTCGCGATCGTTGATTTCGACGTGCACCACGGCAACGGCACCGAAGACATCTTCAAGGACGACCCGCGGGTGCTGATGGCGAGCATTTTCCAGCACCCGTTCTACCCCTACAGCGGGACGGACAATCCGGCGCCGAACATGGTCAATGTGCCGGTGCCGGCCGGAACGCGCGGTGACGCGTTTCGCCAGGTGGTGACCGATATCTGGATGCCGGCGCTGCGCAAGCACAAGCCGCAGTTGATCGTCATTTCGGCGGGTTTCGACGCGCACTACGAAGACGACATGGGCTCGCTGGGGCTGGTCGAGGCCGACTACATCTGGGTCACCGAGCAGCTGCGCACAATCGCCGACGAGTGCTGCGAGAAGCGCATCGTCTCCTTGCTCGAAGGCGGCTATTCGCTGTCGTCGCTGGCCCGTTCGGTGGTCGCGCACATCAAGGCGCTCGCCGATATCTGAGCGATTTCGGCGCCGGTCTGGCATGCGTTTTCAGACCGGCGCAGCGCGCGTTTTCGTGCGCGTGTTGCCTTCCGCGATTCGGGTACAATGCGCTTTTGCCATTCGACCCATCCTCCCATGATTACCGGATCCATCGTTGCCATCGTGACCCCCATGCACGCGGATGGCAGTCTCGATTTCGACAGTCTGCGCAGCCTGATCGATTTTCATGTCGATCAGGGCACCGACGGCATCGTCATCGTCGGCACCTCGGGTGAGTCGCCCACCGTGAATATGGACGAGCACTGCGAACTGATCCGCGTTGCCGTCGGTCACTCGGCCGGGCGGATTCCCGTCATCGCCGGCGTGGGTGCCAACTCCACCGCCGAAGCCATCGAGTTGTCGCGTTTCGCCAAGCACGCCGGCGCGGTTGCCGGCCTGTCGGTCGTGCCGTATTACAACAAGCCGGGGCAGGAGGGGCTGTATCAGCACTTCAAGGCCATCGCCGAAGCCGACGACCTGCCGATCATCCTGTACAACGTGCCGGGGCGCACGGTGGCCGATCTGTCCAACGACACGGTGCTGCGCCTTGCGCAGATACCGAACATCGTCGGCATCAAGGACGCTACCGGCAGCATCGAGCGCGCCTGCGATCTGGTCGAACGCGCGCCGGAAGGCTTTGCGCTGTACACCGGCGATGACATGACCACCCTGGCCTTCATCCTGATGGGCGGTCACGGTGCGATTTCGGTTACCGCCAACGTTGCGCCGCGGCAGATGCACGAGATGTGTACCGCCGCGCTCAATGGCGACCTAGCCACCGCGCGCAACCTCAATCGCCGTTTGCTCGCCCTGCACAAGCAGTTGTTCTGCGAGGCGAATCCGATTCCGGTCAAGTGGGCCGTCAATCAGCTCGGTCTGATCGGGCCGGCCCTGCGCCTGCCACTGACGCCGCTCGAATCGTCAAACCATGACCGGGTGCGCGCCGCCATGCGCACGGCCGGACTGCTCAGCTAAATACAAAAAGGTGCTCATCACGATGCTGCGACGTTACTGCGCAACACTTTCGGTGCTTTCCCTCTGCCTGGCGCTTGCCGGCTGCGGCGTGCTCGAGACGAAGAAAATCGACTACAAAAGTGCCAAGAAAGCGCCGACACTCGAAGTGCCGCCAGACCTGACCGCGCCGAGCAAGAACGACCGCTTCGCCGTGCCCGAGTCCGGTAGCCGTGGCTCCGCCACCTTGTCCACCTACAATGCCGAGCGTGTTGCACGCCCCAGTGATGCCGCCGCGCGCAGCGTGATTCCGGTGGATCGGACGATGCGCATCGAGCGCACCGGATCGCAGCGCTGGCTGGTGGTCGCCGGCACGCCCGAAGACCTCTGGCCGAAGCTGCGCAATTTCTGGATCGAACTCGGTTTCGTGCTCAACGTCGACGCACCGCAAATCGGTGTCCTCGAAACCGACTGGGCTGAGGACCGCGCCAAGATCGAGCAGGATTTTCTGCGACGGACCATCGGCAAGGCGCTCGATGGCCTCTATTCGGTGCCGGAGCGCGACAAGTTCCGCACCCGCATCGAGGAAAGCAAAACACCCGGCACGGTTGAAATTTTCGTCAGCCATCGCGGCATGGTCGAGATCTACAACACCGAAGCGCGTGACTCCACGGTCTGGCAGCCGCGTCCGGCCGATCCCGAACTCGAAGCCGAAATGCTGCGCCGTCTGATGGTCCATCTCGGCGCCGAAGAGGCTCATGCGCAGGCGCTGCTGGCGGTTGAGGCGCAGCCTGAGCGCGCCCACCTGACGGTTGCCGGTGGCACGACCTCGCTGATGGTTGACGATGCCTTCGATCGCGCCTGGCGGCGTGTCGGGCTGGCGCTCGATCGCGTCGGGTTTACGGTGCAGGACCGCAACCGCGCCGAGGGCGTGTACTACGTGCGTTACATCGACCCGGAGATCGACAACGCCTCCAAGAAGGATGACGGCTTCTTCTCCAAGCTCGCCTTCTGGCGCAGCAACGATGCCGCAGCCAAGGCCGGCAGCGAGTATCGCGTCCAGGTGGCCGGCGATGGTGGCGACCGTTCGCGCGTCAAGGTGCTGACGCTCGAAGGGGGCGAGGACACGTCCGAGACGGCGGGCAAGATCCTGACCCTGCTGCACGAACAGTTGAAGTGATCCGTTTCGCCTCGCTGGGCAGTGGGAGCAAAGGCAACGCGCTCCTCGTCCAGTCGGGGCGAACGCGGCTGCTGGTCGACTGCGGCTTCGGGCCGCGGGAGCTGGCGCGGCGGCTGGCGCGGCTCGGGGTCGTTCCCGAGCAACTCGATGCGGTGCTGGTGACCCATGAGCACAGCGACCACATCGCAGGTCTGGCGGCGCTGGTACGCCGCGTCGCGTGTCCGGTCCACGTCACTCGCGGCACCTGCGCGGCACTGGGGGCGCGGGCACCCGCAGCCGAGTCGGTTCGCACCATCCGGGCCGGCGAGACCTTCACGATCGGCGATCTGTCGGTCGCGCCCTACGCCGTCCCCCATGATGCGCGCGAGCCCGTCCAGTACGTGTTGTCCACCTCGAGGCTGCGCCTCGGCGTGCTCACCGACGCGGGGCACGTGACCGCCGCGATGCAGGCGATGCTGGCCGGTTGCGATGCGTTGGTGCTCGAATTCAATCATGATCTCGAGTTGCTTGAAGCGGGGCCATACCCGCGTTTTCTCAAGACCCGGATCGGGGGTCCGCAGGGCCACCTCGACAACGAAGCCGCAGCCACGCTGCTTGAGCGCACCGACAGCGCACGGCTCCAGCACGTGTGCGCTGCGCATCTGAGCGAACAGAACAATTGCCGCGAGCGGGTGGCGTCGCGTCTGGCCCGGGCGCTGTCGCCGACCCGGGCGACGTCGGGGATTGCCTCCCAGCGCGATGGCACGCCGTGGTGCGAGATCGTCTGACCTGCGCGCCTGAACTGCCGGGTGGGTCAATTCTGCGCGTGAACAAAAAAGGGCCGGCGCAGGCCGGCCCTTTTGCTGCGCCAGAGACCAATCAGTCCTTCTTGGCTTCCGTGTCAGCGCTTTCCTTGGCGGCCTCGACGGCGTTGCCGGCGGCTTCCTTGGCAGCTTCGACGGCGGCGCCCGCGGCTTCCTTGGCGTCGGCAGCGGCTTCGCTCACGGCTTCAGTGGCGGCTGCGGCGCCTTCCTTGGTGGCTTCCATCGCATTGCCGGCGGCCTCTTTGGCGGCGTCAACTGCGCTGCCAGCCGTGTCGGCGGTGGCTGCGGCACCGTCCTTGGCAGCGTCGGCGGTTGCAGCAGCGGCGTCGCTGGCGGCTTCCTTGACCGCTTCAACGGCTTTCGGTGCTTCGGGCATGGCCGTCTGCTCTTCCTTCTGGCCGCAGGCAGATACGGCGAGGGCGACAAGAGCGGCGACGAGAAGAGACTGTTTCATGGAATAGATTCCTCACAAGCAATGAATTGTTTTGTTTTGCGGTGCAGTGAAGGCCGCACCTGCAAAAATACTAGCATGTGTGTGGCGCATGATTTTCGGATGTTGCGTTGCCGCAACAAGTTTTTGCAGGGCTACAGGCCAAGAACGGCGCCAATATTGGCGTTCGACGCAGCACCCCAAATTGTTTCAAGGTGTGCGCTGAGGGCACGCGCGCGCAGCGGCGCGTCGGATTCGAGGATGGCGCGCGCCCGGTCGTGCCGTGGGCGGATGAGGACGTGACGCGCGTCGGCAATGAGCATCGCCTGCGCCATCGCGGGGAGGTCGCGCTCGGCGGCGACGCGAACGCTGGCGATGTGGGCGTAGTCGGTCAGCAACGCGCGCGTGCGCGGCAGGTGGTTGAGCAGCGGGCGGGCGTCGACCAGCACGATGCGCATCCCTCCGGGGCGCAGCCGGGGCAGGCTGTGGCGCAATGCTTCGTGCACGTGCACGGTGTCGAGTTCAAGCGCGAGCAGGTCGGCTTCGCCTAGCATGAGGGTCGAGCGGGCATTGCGCACCAGCTCGCACCAGGCGGTGCGCAGGTGCGCCCAGGTGTCCAGGGTCTGGCGCGACGGTTCAGGCATCTGCGCTGTCTCCAGGGTGCGCGAAACCGTCGACATACCATTGATAGAGTTGTCCGAGCGTTGCCTTGGCTGCGCCGTCGATCATGCTCGGCGAGAGGCTGCGGCGGTGCGCGAGCGTTTTGAAGCGTTTCTGCTCGTCGTGTTCAAGGCACTGAATTTCGCCATTCAGATAAAAGCATCCGCGGTGATAGAGCAGGATGCTGCGGCGGTCGAGACGCAGGCCGTGGCGGCGGATGCGTGCGGTGAACGCACGTTTGCCGATCGGTTCGGCCGGCGGGTCGAAAAAAACATCGGCTTTCGGTTCGGTGAGATAGCGACCGAGGAAGTCGGCGACCGATGCGCGGTTCCAGCGTAGTCGCTCGACCATCTCGCCGACCCGGTCGACCATCGCGTCGCAGATGCGTGCGCTGTTCTTTTGTACTTTCAGGTCGGGGTCGGCATAGCGGCCGTCGAGCTGCAGATGCTCCTGCAGATAGGTGAGGAATTCGGTGCCCAGCTCTTGCGCTGAGGGCGACCGGAAGCCGATCGAGTAGGTCATGCATTCGCCGATGGCGGTGCCGTTGTGGGCCCACTCCGGTGGCAGGTAGAGCATGTCGCCGGGGTCGAGCACCCAGTCGTGGGTCGGTTCGAAGTTGGACAGAATCTTGAGCGGCGCGCCGTCCACCAGGCGGCGGTCGCTCTGCCGGCCGATCTGCCAGCGACGCTGGCCGCGGCCCTGGAGCAGGAACACGTCGTAGTCGTCGAAGTGCGGGCCCACGCCGCCGCCATCGACGGCGTAGCTCACCATCAGATCGTCCAGTCGCGACTGGGGGATGAAGTCGAAACGCCGCATCAGCGCATCGGCGGCGTCGTCCCATGTGTTGACCCCCTGCACCAGCACGGTCCACGGCGCATTCTTGCGGCGCAGATCGGCCGCGCGTTGCGGCCCGTGGCGTACCGCCCAGCCGGTTTTTGCGTAGCGCACCAGACGCGATTCCACATCCGGGTTGCGGGCCAGCGCGAACAGGTCGGTCGGTGAGATGGCGCCCTCAAAACCGGGCACTGCGCCGCGCACCAGCAAGGGCTTCTTTTGCCAGTATTCGGCCAGAAAATGTTTGGGGCTGATGCCCCCGAGGAGTTGCGTTTTCATGGCCGGATGGTAGCGCCTTTGGCCGTACTGCGGATTGATTTGAAGTCGTCGCCACAGTCGCTAAAATGGTGCCCTTTTTTCGCGGAGCCCAAGCACGCATGCCTATCGCCCGTATTGAATCGCTGGACTCCCAAGGCCGTGGCGTTGCCCGCTCGGCAGAAGGTAAAGCCGTGTTCGTCGACGGCGCCTTGCCGGGCGAAACCATCGACTACTCGGTGTATCGCCGAAAGAAAAATTTCGAACAGGCGCAGATCTCGCGCATCGTCGAGGCCAGCGGGCAGCGCGTTACCCCGCGCTGCGCCGCTTTCGGCCGCTGTGGCGGGTGCAGCATGCAGCATCTGGACGCCACCGCGCAGGCGGCCGTCAAGCAGCGGGTGCTTGAAGACGCGCTCGAAAAGCTCGGCAGAGTGACGCCGGAAATACTCTATCCGACGATTATCGGCCCGGCCTGGCGCTACCGCTTCCGGGCGCGGATCAGCGTGCGCGTGGTCAGCAAGAAAGGCGGCGTACTGGTCGGCTTTCACGAGCGCCGCAGCAGCTACATCGCCGACATGACCGCCTGCGAGGTCTTGCCCAAGCACATCTCCGACATGCTCGTGCCGCTGCGCCAGCTCATCGCCGGCCTCGCGGCGCCGGCAAGCGTGCCGCAGATCGAGCTGTCGATCGGCGATACCGAGACGGTGCTCGTGTTTCGCAACCTCGAGGCCTTCGGCCCCGCGGACGAGCAACGCTTCCGCGATTTCGCGGACACCCACAACATCCAGGTGTGGCTGCAGCCCGGCGGGCTCGACAGCATTTACTTGCTGCACCCGCTGGATGCGCCCGCGCTCAGTTACAGTGCCCCCGAGTTCGGCATCGACTACGCGTTCCGGCCCAATGACTTCACGCAGGTGAATGTCGACATCAACCGCCTGCTGCTGCGCCGCGCGATGCAACTGCTCGACCCGCAGCCCGGCGAACGCATCGGCGACATGTTCTGCGGGCTGGGCAACTTCAGTCTGCCGATCGCACGCCGCGGCGCACAGGTGATTGGCGTCGAGGGCAGCGCCGCGCTGGTCGACCGCGCCGCCGCCAATGCCGCCGCCAACGGACTGGCCGAGCGTTCGGCGTTCTACGTCGCCAACCTGTTCGATGCCACCGAAGACAGCTTCGCCGCGCTCGGCCACTTCGACAAGCTGCTCCTCGACCCCCCGCGTGAAGGCGCGCTGGCGGTCGTGTCGGCCCTCGGTGCCGATGCGCCGCGACGCATCGTCTACGTCTCCTGCAGCCCTGCCACGCTGGCCCGCGATGCGGCGGTGCTGGTCCACGACAAGGGCTATCGCCTCAAGGGCGCCGGCATTGCCAACATGTTCCCGCACACCTCGCACGTCGAGTCCATCGCGCTGTTCGAGCGCGACTGACGGGCGGCGCCACATGCGCTATACTCGCGCCGCACCGGAACGCGATCCGCGTCCCGCGCCCCCGGAAGCTTGGCAGAGTGGTCGATTGCACCGGTCTTGAAAACCGGCATACCGCAAGGTATCCAGGGTTCGAATCCCTGAGCTTCCGCCAGTTACCCTGCAATAACGCGGCCTCGAGCCGCGTTTTCATCAATTCCCGTGTTGCACAGCATGCTGGCGCCTATTGCCCCGGTTCGCCGTAGCGTGCGCGCAATACCTGGGCCTGGCCCTGGTCGTTGACGGTGACGAAGTACATGTCGTCGTAATAGCCCGGGGCTTCGCCGGTGCCGCCGAGGCGGGTAAAAATCTGCTTGAGATTGTTGGTGTTGCCGACCCACAGCACGGTGCTGCCCGCGTGCTGGGTGAGGAAGGTGGCGACGAGGGCGTCGATGTCGGGGTTTTCGGGAACGAGGGTGATGTCGATGTTCAGCAGTTCGGCCAGCGGTCGGGCGGTGTCGATGTTGCGTGCCAGGTCGGGGGCGTAGATCGCGCTCACGCGGGCGCTGGCAAGCTGGTCGCGCAGATCGCCGGCGCGGGCCCGTCCTTTTTCGGTCAATTCCTTGGTGACGGCGGTGCGCTCGGCGTGGCGTACCAGCACCACGGTGGTGGTCGTGCCCGGCAAGGATGCAGCGGCGTTGGCGTGTCCGCCGAGCAGGGCGGCCGTGGCAAGGACGATGCTGAGCAGGTAGGGGGTGATGAAATGCTTCACTGGTCTCGCTCCCGGTGGATGTCATGGTGCGCGCGGGGCGATGCGGCACAGTGATGGCAGCCTGCTGCCCTCGGCGCAGCGGGCATTCTAGCGCAGCCGCGGTGTGCGCCGATTGATGCGCCTCAGGCGGCGCTGTCGGCCTTGGATTCCTCCGGATGGGCCGGTATGGCGTAGCCGGCTACATGGCGTGCGAGGTCCTTGTCGGCGAGAACGGCGCCGTCGATGAAGCGGTCGGGGCCGAGTTCAACCGGCCGCTCTGCGCCCTCCATTTGCCATGTGTCGGCGTGTGCGCCTTCGTCTTTCCAGTCCTCGGCCGGGCAGGCGTCGCCGAAGCCGACGGCGCCGCGATAGATGTCGGTGCGATAGGTGCTGGCGCACACCCGCGCGACGTTGTTGGGCAGCCGGGTCTGGCCCCAGCGCGCCATCTGCGCGAGCAGCCAGGCCGCATGCGAGTGCCAGGGGAAGTTGGCCGCGCCGGCGTGGAAGCGCTGATGCATCACCAGCCCGCCGTGGGTGGTGTAGGTGCTCGCCAGCGACCGTTCGAGGACGTCGGGGGCGATATTCACGTAGCGGCCGTGGCTCAGGATCTCGCACGCGCGCGAGCGGTTGTCGGCCTTGTCGAGCCACCAGCAGGCGTCGAGCAGGCTCTTTATGAGCGTGCGGTGCGTGTTTGGATGGGCATCGGCCCAGGCGCGGGTTACGCCGAGCACTTTCTCCGGGTGGTTGTTCCAGATCTGCCAGGTCGACACCAGTGGTACGCCGAGGTCGTCGTCGCTGGCGACGGTGTTCCACGGTTCGCCGACGCAGAATCCGTCGATCATGCTGGCCGCCAGATAGCTCACCATCTGCGGCGGTGGAACGACCACCAGCTTGACGTCGCGGTCGGCGTCGATGCCGCCACAGGCGAGCCAGTAACGCAGCAGATAGTTGTGCGAGGAGTGCGGGGCGACGATGGCGAAAATGAGCTGGCGCAGGCGCGCGTGGCGACGGCGATCGACTTCGGCACGCAAGGCGTGCACCGCGTCGAGCGGATCGGTTGGCGCCGCGGCTGGCAGCGCGAGCTGAGCGTGCAGTTCCTTCGAGACGGTAATCGCGTTGCCGTTGCGACCGAGGCTCATGGCCGTGACCAGCGGGGTCATCGAGGTGTCGAGTGCGGCGGCCAGCGGCATGGCGGCGAGCATCTGTGCGCCATCGAGCAGGCCCAGCGAGACTTTGTCCTGCACGTTGCTCCACGACGATTCACGCGACAGCGTGACTTCAAGCCCGGCGCCCTTGAAGAACCCTTCCTCCAGCGCGATGGCCAGCGGAGCGCAGTCGATGAGTGGCAGAAAACCGAGCGTCAGGCTGTGTTTTTCGAGCACTTTGCCCGAGCGCTCCGGGTGCGAGGCGACCCAGTTGTTCATGAACACCACCGAGCTGTCGTCGCAGGGCTGCGCCTCTGCGGCGGCCGGCAGCTGCGTCGGCGCAAGTCGCCCGAGCTGGGCGTACAGTGTGTCGTGCAGGCTGCGCGCGCTGACCATGCGGGAGAGGTCGAGGCGCGCGCGCGGGCGCAGCAGGTCGACCCCGTGGATGGCGCACACCACGTCGTCGCCATCCACGCGCAGACACAGCACGCGGTCGGCAAAAAGTATGGCCTGGTCGATGTCGTCGGTGGCAAAAACCAGCGTCGTGGCGATCCGGCTTTGCAGGTCGAGGAGCAGATCGACGCATTGATTGCGCTGCGTCTCGTCGAGCGCATCGAACAGGTGGTCGATGAACAGAGCGCGCGGTTCGGTCACCAGACCGCGGGCAAGCTGAATGCGTGTGCGGGCGTGTGGCGACAGCCGGCGCAGTCCCAGCGGGCCGACATCTTCCATCCCGACCAGGTGCAGATTGTGGTTTACCCAGCGCTCCAGCTCTGCCTGGCCGAGGCGCTGGGCAATGGTGCCGGCGGCGGCTTTCCTGAGATAGCTTGCGGCGCTACGGAAGGCGGTACCGTTCGACATCTCGCCAATGCGTGTGATGCGGGCGTCCGGGGCGCGCAGTTCGCGCCCGTCGAGCAGCATGCCGCCGCGCGTGGGGAGCACGTTGCCGGCAAAGGCGTCGAGCATCGCTGTAGCGAGTCCGGGCTCGGTGCCAATGATGGCAAGGGATGCGCCTTCTTCCAGGGTGAGATCAAAATCTTCCAGCAGCCATTGACCACCGTCGGGGCGGGGCAGGGGGAGGCTGAGTCGAGTTGCAACAAGATGCGTCACTCGGGGCTCCTAGCGGGGCTTTGCGCGGCCAGTCGACCGCACATTGGAACCCTATTCTAAACGCTGCTTGCTGCAATGCAATAACTGCTGTGTCAGGGTGTGTCGGCTGTGGCGTCGTCGAGCGGCGTGACCGTGACCGCGACCTCGGGTTCGTGGCCGCCGCCGCCCAGGATGACGCCGCGCAAGGGGGATACGTCGCTGAAGTCGCGCCCCCAGGCAATCGTGATGTGCTGGGTGTCGGGCAGCAGGTTGTTGGTGGGGTCGAACTCGATCCAGCCGTCCCCGCTGCCGGGGGCATAGACCGCCACCCAGGCGTGCGATGCGTCGGCGCCAACCATGCGCGGCTGGCCTGCCGGCGGGTGGGTGAGCAGGTAGCCGCTCATGTAGCGCGCGGGCAGGCCCTTGGCGCGCAGGCAGGCGATCATCAGGTGGGCAAAGTCCTGGCACACGCCGCGCTTGTTCTTGAGGACTTCGAGCACCGGGGTGGTGTCGGTGGTGGCCTCGGGGTCGAACTCGAATTCGGTGAAGATCTTTTCCATCAGCGCGGCAGTGGCTTCGAGTACGGGACGGCCGGGCGTAAAGCAGTCGTCGGCGTAGTCGGCCAGTTCGTGCTTGATGCGCACGTGCGGCGATTCGAACAGATAGCGCTTGGCGGCCAGGTCGTCGATGTCGGGGTGACCGCCGCTGCGGTAGGTGAGGCGGCCTGCGAGCGCGTCCCAGGCAATCGAGTCGGACAGCGTGTCGATGCGGTGCGGGTGGACCTCGATGTGCATTTCGGAGCGTATGTGCAGCGCTTCGTGCGGTTCGTAAAAGGCAAACCACTCGACCGGATTGCCGAAGGCGTCGGTACCGAGCTTGCGCCACACCGGGGCGGGGGTGACGTCGAGGCGGTAGTCGAGGCAGTTTTGCCACTGGGAGGTGCGTGGCACCAGGTGGAGCATCTGGTGCGACAGCGACACGCTGCTTCCGTAGTCGTAGCGGGTTTCGTGGATGACGTGGTAGCGGGCCATGGATCAACGGGCGAGCGTCTGGTGGCTGACGGCGCCGACGTGGCTGAAGAAGCGCATGCCGATGCGGTTCGACAGGTCGAAGCCGGCAAATTCGAGCGTCTTGAGCTGCTTGGCGAACTCGGCGCAGGCGGTGGCCGGCGTGTGCTGGAAGGTGTCGAGGTCGATGCTCCGGAAGGCTTCACAGGCGGCGGAAAAGGCGTCGCTGGGGACTTCGCCGAGGTCTTTTTCGAGCAGCATCAGATAGCGTTCGAGGGCGTTGATCTGGAACATCACCGAGTGGGGGTTGCTCTCGTCGAGCACGATCAGGTCGACCACCGTGAGCAGTTCCGGCGTGCGCAGGTAGCGCGAGCGGTAGGTGATGATGCTGTCGGTGAATTCGAGCAGCCAGTCGAGGTGGCGTCCGTTGCGCCCTGGCAGGGTGCGCAGGAAGGCGCTGATCGCCCCCGCGAGGAAGGTGAGGCGCTCGATGCGCCGGCCGACCAGCAGCATGCGCCAGCCGGTGTCGCGGGTCATGTTGTCCATGGTGAAGCCGGTCAGCGAGGACGACACCTGGAGCATGCGGTCGAGCAGCATCAGGATTTCGCCCAGTTCGCTCTGATCGGCGCTGCGCCCCTGGATGTCGCGATGCAGGCGGTTGAGCGAGTACCAGTGGTCGAGCGACAGGCGCTCGCGCACCTGCGAGGCGGACCAGAACAGGCGGCCGACCGCATCGGCCACGCTGTTGCTGGTGGCCGGGTCGTTGACCGCGGCGCGCAGGCGTTTCTCGACCGGCACCCAGTCGCTGTCATCGTCGTCGTCCTCTTCGCGGCCGGGGCGGAGGATTTTCATCTCCAGACACAGGGCGACCAGCGCTTCGAACTCGGGCGTGCTCTCGCCGCCGTTGTCGATGTAGTGCGCCATCGCCAGCCGCAGCAGGCGCGTGGTGCCGTCGAAGCGTTCGGCGTAGCGGCCGAGCCAGAACAGGTTCTCCACCACCCGCGACGAGAGGTTGTTGCCGGCACGTACGAGGGTGCCCTTGCCGGTCGCGGATTTGAGCAGGCTGAAGGTGTCGACCGCGCTGTCGGCCAGCACCCAGGCGTCCTTGGCCGCGCCGCCGCGCTGCATCGACAAGACCAGCGCGTTGGCGCTCCCCGCGGCGCGGGCCAGTCCTCCCGGCATCACCTTGTAGCCGTCCGGCGTAGCCACGGCGTACAGGCGTAGCCCCACGTTGCGGGGCTGCAGGCCGTGCGCGTGCTCGCGGCTCCACACCGGCGCTTGCGACAGGCGGACCAGCTCCTGCGCGACGTAGGCGTGCGGGCGGGCGCGGATGCGGCGCACCATCTCGTCGCGCGCCTCGCCCTGCAGCTCGCGGCCGAACACCGGTTCAAGGCGCTGCGAGGGATAGGTGCCCTTGATGACCAGCGCGTCGAGATTGTCGAGGACGTAGTCCAGGGCGGGCGCCTCGCCGCACCACCAGGTCGCCACCGAGGGGAGCATGAGCTCCTCGTTGAGCAGGCGTTTGGCGATTGCCGGCAAAAAGCCCATCACCGCGCTCGACCCAGGCAGGCCGCTGCCCAGCGCGTTGCTGATCATCACCCGGCCGGCGCGCACCGCGTGGAGCAGGCCCGGAATGCCGAGCGTGGAGTCGCCGCGCAGCTCGAGCGGGTCGCAGAAGTCGTCGTCCTGACGGCGCAGGATGGCGTGCACCCGGCGCAGGCCGGTGAGGGTTTTGAGATACACGGTTTCGCCGCGCACCGTGAGGTCTTGCCCCTCGACCAGCGGGTAGCCGAGGTAGCGCGCGAGGTAGGCGTGCTCGAAATAGGTTTCGTTGTACGGGCCGGGGGTGAGCACGACCACCAGCGCCTGCTCGCCCCGGTCGACCGGGGCCCAGTGCTCGTAGCTTTGCTGCAGGGTGGCGAAGAACGACGCCAGCCGCTGGACCTTGAGATCGCGGAACAGCTGCGGGAACACGCGCGAGATGATGAGCCGGTTCTCCAGCGCGTAGCCGGCCCCGGACGGGGCCTGGGTGCGGTCGCCGATGACCCACCAGTGGCCATCCGGCGAGCGCGCCAGATCGACCGCGTAGTGATGCAGAAACACGCCGCCAGGTTGCTTGACGTTGTGGCACGGCCACAGGAAGCCGTGCTGCCCGTACACCAGCGACGGGGGCAGCAGGCCTTCGCCGAGCAGGTGCTGGTCGCCGTACAGGTCGGCGAGGACCGCGTTGAGCAGCCGCGCGCGCTGGGCTACGGCGTCGCTCAGCTGGCGCCATTCGTCGGCGGCAATGATCAGCGGGATCGGGTCGAGCGCCCACGGCCGGTCGAGGCCGTCGGGGTCGCCATACACGTTGTAGGCGATACCGTTCTCGGCAATGCTGCGGTCGGTCACCTCGACGCGCTGGCGCATCGCTGCCGGCGAGGATGCCTTCAGGTGCTGCAGCAGTGTGTGCCAGTGCGGGCGTACCGTGCCGTGCGCGTCGAGCATCTCGTCGTAGCGATCAGACGGGCGCGAATAGTTGGAAAACAGGGGCGGCGGCATCGGAAAATCGGGGGGTGGGGCCAACGATTGAGGGGCGTGAGGAGGCCGATATTAACTGTTCGCACCCCGCCGCAACAATGGTCATCGATCACACAGGCACTGAAACGGCGCGCAAAAAAACGCGTCGACGTCGCGCAATGGCAACGTCGACGCGCGATTTGCTGGCGCTCAGGGACGACGCAGGTCGAGCGTGAAGGGGTGCTCGGCATTGCGCCGCGGTGTGCCCGCGTCGAGTTTTCCTGGCGTGTGCCCCATCGCGAAGAAGCGTGCCAGACGGCGGCTTTCGGCCTCGAAGGCGTTGACCGGGAAGTCGTCGAAGCTGCGCCCGCCCGGATGCGACACGTGGTACTGGCAGCCACCCAGCGAGCGCTGCGACCAGGTGTCGACCAGGTCGAAGGTCAGCGGCGCGTGGATGCCGATCAGCGGATGCAGGCAGGAGGGCGGCTGCCAGGCGCGGTAACGCACGCCGGCAACAAACTCGCCGCCGATGCCGGTGGGCTGCAGCGGCACGGGCTCGCCGTTGCAGGTGAGCCGGTAGCGGTCCGGCGCCATGCCGCTGACCTTGACCTGCACGCGCTCGACCGAGGAGTCGACGTAGCGCACATTGCCGCCCGCGGCGCCTTCTTCGCCCAGCACATGCCAGGGTTCGAGGGCGTGACGCACTTCGACGCGCATGCCGCGGGTGTCGAATTCGCCGTGTCGAGGGAAGCGGAATTCGAGGTGCGGCGCGAACCACTCCGCCTCGATGGCGTAGCCGGCCTCGCGCGTCTCGGCGATGACGTCGTTGAAATCCTGCGCCACGAAGTGCGGCAGCATGAAGCGGTCGTGCAGCTCGGTGCCCCAGCGGGCGAGGCGTTCGGGGCGATACGGCGTTTTCCAGAAACGCGCCACCAGCGCGCGCAGCAGCAGTTGCTGGGACAGGCTCATGCGTGCATGCGGCGGCATTTCGAAGGCGCGCAGTTCAAGCAGGCCGAGGCGGCCGCTGGCGCTGTCGGGCGAGTAGAGCTTGTCGATGCAGAACTCGGCGCGGTGGGTGTTGCCGGTGACGTCGATCAGCAGGTGGCGCAGCAGCCGGTCGATCTGCCACGGCAGCGCCGACTGGCCGGCGAGGGGGAGCTGGCGGAAGGCCAGTTCGAGCTCGTAGAGGCTGTCGTTGCGCGCTTCGTCCACCCGCGGCGCCTGGCTGCTGGGGCCGATGAACAGGCCCGAGAACAGGAAGGACAGGCTGGGGTGGTTGTGCCAGTAGGCGATCAGGCTGGTGAGCAGGTCGGGCCGGCGCAGGAAGGGCGAGTCGGCCGGGGTGGCGCCGCCGAGCACGAGGTGGTTGCCGCCGCCGGTGCCAGTGTGGCGGCCGTCGACCATGAATTTTTCGGTGCTCAGGCGGCTCTGGCGGGCTTCTTCGTAGAGGTGGGTGGTGCGGTCGACCAGTTCTTCCCAGGTCGAGGAGGGGTGGATGTTGACCTCGATCACGCCGGGGTCGGGGGTGACGCGGTAGTTGATCAGTTGCGGGTCGGAGGGCGGCTCGTAGCCTTCCATGAGTACCGGCAGATTCATCGCCTCGGCGGCCGCTTCGACCGCGCCGACCAGCTCGAGGTAGTCGTTCAGGGTGTGGGTCGGCGGCATGAACACGTACAGCCGGCCGTCGCGCGGCTCGGCGCACATTGCCATGCGGGTCAGCCAGTTGGCCGATTCGCCGTGGAACGGGGCGCGCTGTGCGCGGGCGCTGCGGTCGCCATCGCCCTTGGCGTCGCCATCGCCGGCCTCGCCGTCCGCCGCAGCACCCAGGACCGACGCGCCGGTCGGGTCGCCCAGCGCGGCGATCGCCTTGCTGATGACCGGTGCGCGCAGCTGCAGGTAGGAGCGCAGCGGGGTGGCCGTCTGGTTGAGATCGGGCGGATAGACGTGCGGATAGTCGCCCTTGACGACCCACGGCTGCGAGTCCAGCGGCAGGCGGTAACCCATCGCCGAGTCGCCGGGCATGAGATAGCAGCGTTCGCTGCGCAGGAACCACGGGCCGGTGCGCCATTGGCCGCTCTCGGCCTTTTCAACCGGCAGGATGTGGCCGACGGTGGCGTCGAGGCCCTGGTCGAACACCTTCATCAGGCGCGCGCGCTCCATCGGGTCGCTGAGCTTGGAGTCGAAGGGATCGACGTTGCCGGGCAGGCGGCGCTCACGCCACAGGTAGTAGAAGGCGTCCTCGTAGGCGGGGAACACGCAGCCGGTGTCGAGGTTGAGATGCTCGGCGACCTTGCGCAGGAAGGCGGCCGACATCTCGGCGGTGACGTTGTAATTGACGGTTTCGTTGGCGATCAGCGCGGGGTTCGACCAGATCGGCTCACCGTCGCGCCGCCAGAAGCAGTTGAGACTCCAGCGCGGGAGCTGTTCGCCCGGATACCACTTGCCCTGGCCGAAGTGGACCAGCCCCTGGGCGGCGTATTTTTCGCGCAGGCGGTGGTACAGGTCGGCGGCGAGCAGGCGTTTGGTGGGGCCCAGCGCGTCGGTGTTCCATTCCGCACCGTCGGGGTCGTCGACCGACACGAAGGTCGGCTCGCCGCCCATGGTGAGGCGCACGTCGCCGGCTTCGAGCTCTGCGTCGATGACATGGCCGAGCGCTTCGATGTCGGCCCACTGCTCTTCGGTATAGGGTTTGGTGACCCGCGGCGCTTCGTGCACCCGGGTGACCTTCATGCTGTGCTTGAAGTCGACCTCGCACTCGTCCACCCCGCCGGTGACCGGCGCCGCCGAGGCGGGCTCCGGGGTGCACGACACGGGAATGTGGCCCTCGCCGGCGAACAGGCCCGAGGTGGGGTCGAGGCCGACCCAGCCGGCGCCGGGCAGGTAGACCTCGCACCAGGCGTGCAGGTCGGTGAAGTCCTTGTCGGTGCCCTGCGGGCCGTCGAGGCTCTTGACGTCGGCGGTGAGCTGGATCAGGTAGCCGGAGACGAAACGCGCCGCCATGCCGAGGTGGCGGAACAATTGCACCAGCAGCCAGGCCGAGTCGCGGCACGAGCCGCTGCCCTTGACGAGGGTTTCCTCGGGCGTTTGCACGCCGGGCTCCATGCGGATGGTGTAGGCGATGTCCTGTTGCAGCCGGGTGTTGAGCGCGACGAGGAAGTCAATCGTGCGCACCGGGGTGAGGTCGATCGATTCGAGGTAGGCCTGAAATTTCGGCGCGCTGCCGTCGGTCAGCGGCAGGCAGTAGATATAGGGCGTCAGCTCGTGGCGTTGCCAGGCTTCGTATTTGAAGGGGATCTTTTCGGCATACGGCTCGAGAAAGAAGTCGAACGGGTTGATGACCGACATCTCGGCCACCAGATCGACCTCGATCCGGAACGAGGTTGTCTTTTCCGGGAATACCAGTCGCGCCAGCCAGTTGGACTGCGGGTCCTGCTGCCAGTTGATGAAGTGGTTGGACGGCGTGATCTTGAGGCTATAGGCGTGAATCGGCGTGCGCGCATGCGGGCAGGGGCGGAGGCGGACGACCTGCGGACCGAGCTTGACGGGGCGGTCGTAGTGGTATTCGGTGACGTGGTTCAGAGCAACGTGGATCGACACAAATGAGCTCCCAAGGGGACAAATTCAAAAAATTAGGATTCTATGGCCTGCTGGCGCAGAAACAGCTCGCATTCAGGCAGCCGCTTGCGGGGTCACAAGAAAATCGTTGCTCACCCCGTTGCACAGATCTTCCACGCGATCCATGAAATCGCTGAGAAATTCGTGCAAGCCGCTGGCAAGGATGTCTTCGATCCGGGCGTAGCGCAGCTCGCTGTAGAGCCGGCCGGCGCGACGCTGGGTTTCCCCCGACTGATCGTTGGCAACCAGGGCCAGACTCCTGACTGCACCGCGCAGGCAGAATAGCAGAGAGCGGGGCATGCTCGGGTGAAGTGTGAGCAGCGCGGCAACGCGCGATGGGGTGATGCCGGTGCGGAAGGTTTTGCGATACACCTCGAAGGCGGAGACGGCGCGCAGCAACGCCCCCCATTGGTAGAAGTCGGTGGTTGCCTCTTCGCCGGTGGGCACCAGCACGTGGTATTTGACGTCGAGCAGGCGTGCGGTGTTGTCGGCGCGTTCGAGCAGGGTGCCAAGGCGGATGAACTGGTAGGCCTCGTCCTGCAGCATGGTGCCGAGGGTGGCGCCGTGGATCAGCGACGAGCGCAGCTTGACCCAGTCGAAGAAATCGCTCGGGCCGTAGGTCATCATGGCGTCGGTGTTCTGGGTGTTGAGTTCGATCCAGGTGGCGTTGAGCGTCTCCCACATCTCGGCGGTGATGGTGCCGCGCACGGCGTGGGCGTTCTCGCGGCCCATTCTGAGGCAGGCGGTGATCGACGCCGGGTTGTCCACGTCGCTGATCATGAAGCGCAAGACGTTGGCTGCGTTGGTTTCCGAATACTTGGCGAAGAACGCATCTTCAAGGCTGTTCAGGTTGATGACCGCCTGCCAGTTTTGATTGGCCGCGTCCAGCGACTGCGGGACCATCGACATCTGCCAGGTGACGTCCAGCAGGCGGGCGAGGTTCTCGGCGCGTTCGATGTAGCGGGACATCCAGAACAGGTGGTCCGCGGTGCGACTCAGCATGGCAAGGTTCTCCAGCGTCGATGAATGTGGGGAGGGCTCATTCTTCGAGCACCCAGGTGTCTTTGGTGCCGCCGCCCTGCGACGAGTTGACCACCAGCGACCCCTCGCGCAGGGCGACGCGGGTCAGTCCGCCCGGCACCATCCGCACCTCCTCGCCTGACAGGATGAAGGGGCGCAGATCGATGTGGCGCGGCGCGATGCCGGCGTCCACGAAGGTAGGGCAGTTCGACAAGGCCAGCGTCGGCTGGGCGATGTAGCCGTCGGGCTCGGCAATCAAGCGTTCGCGAAAGCGTTCGATTTCCCCGGCGCTTGCGGCCGGCCCCACGAGCATGCCGTAGCCGCCGGCGCCGTGAACTTCCTTCACGACCAGTTCGCCGAGGTGGTTGAGCACATAGTCGAGGTCGTCCGGCTTGCGGCACATGTAGGTTGGCACGTTGTTGAGGATGGGCTCCTCTCCAAGGTAGAAACGGATCATTTCCGGCACGTAGGGGTAGATCGACTTGTCATCGGCCACGCCGGTGCCGATTGCGTTGGCCAGCGTTACCCGCCCTGCCTTGTAGGCCGACAGCAAGCCCGGTACGCCGAGCATCGAGTCTTCGCGGAAAGCCAGCGGGTCGAGGTAGTCGTCATCGATCCGCCGGTAGATGACATCGACGCGCTCGTCGCCCCGGGTGGTGCGCATCCAGACCGTGTCGTCGCGCACGAAGAGGTCGCGCCCCTCGACCAGTTCGACCCCCATCTGCTGCGCCAGATAGGTGTGCTCGAAGTAGGCGCTGTTGTAGGCGCCCGGGGTGAGGACGACGACCGTCGGGTCTTCGACCCCGTCGGGCGCCGCGGTGCGCAAGCTGTCGAACAGCAGGTCGGGGTAGTGCAGTACCGGTGCTACCTTGTGGCGCGAAAAGAGCTCCGGAAACAGACGCATCATCATTTTCCGGTCTTCGATCATGTACGACACGCCGGACGGCACGCGAAGGTTGTCTTCCAGCACGTAGAACTCGCCTTCGCCGGCGCGCACGATATCCACCCCGGCGATGTGTGCGTAGATGTTGCCCGGCACGTCGACGCCCTGCATCTCCGGTCGATACTGGCGATTGCCCAGCACCTGGGCGGCCGGGATGTGGCCGGCGGCGATGATCTCCTGGTCGTGGTAGATGTCGTGCAGAAACGCGTTGAGCGCCTTCACGCGTTGGCGCAGACCGGCGGACATGTCGCGCCACTCGTCGGCAGGAATGATGCGCGGCACGATGTCGAACGGAATCAGGCGCTCCTTGCCCGCGTCCTCGCCATACACCGCGAACGTGATGCCGACGCGATGAAAGGTCAGGTCGGCTTCGGCGCGTTTGCGTGCCAGGCGTTCGGGCGCCGCCGTTTGGAGCCACTTGGCGAACTCGCTGTAATGCGGCCTGACCCCGCCATCCGCCGTATTCATCTCGTTGTAGAAGGCAACCATGGCTGTCCCGTCATGTGAGTGGCTGTGACGAGACTGACGCATGGTTCGTGCCAGCTTAAACGCGCCGGGATCGCTGGAAAACAGACGTTTTTGGGTCGCGCGCTGCACCATAACCGCGATTTCGCACCGATTTGGGGCGGCTGGCGCGGCGGCGCTCAGCGCAGGGGGAACATCTCCCGCGTGGCATCGGCCCAGCAGTTGGGCGTTTCGAACAGGCGGACCCGCTCCAGGCGCAGGTGGTTGCCGTAGGTGTCGCGGTAGTGGCCATCCAGAATGCGAAAGGCCTCGGCGACGAGATTCTCCGCGGTCGGCACGCTGTCGAGGAGCACCGTTTTGTGGCCGTCGATCGAACCCAGGAAATCGACCACCGGGGCGTCGTGGCGATAGGCCAGAAAGGCGTGATCCCACAAATCCACCAATTCGGTCTTGGCGATACGCTTGATGTCGCCAAAATCCATCACCATGCCGTTGGCCGGATCGCCGTCGGCGCAAATGACGTCGCCGGTCAGCGTGATCTCGATCACGTAGCGATGCCCGTGCAGATGCTTGCACTGGCTGGCGTGATCGGGAATCCGGTGGCCAGCATCGAACTCCAGGCGGCGGGTAATGCGCATTCAAGTCCCCTTGGTGAGGCGGCGGATTATATCATTCGGGGGTGTTTCGAAATTTATGGGTTGAATCCACGCAATGACCCCCCTGAGCGCACAAGACCATCGTCGTGATGTTGCCGGCTTGACCTATGTCTATCCGGTGCTCTCGCGGCGCGCCGGCGGTGTCTCGGTCGGCATCAACCTCAATCCGAACAATGCCTGCAATTGGCATTGCGTTTACTGCCAGGTGCCGGATTTGGTGCGTGGTGCCGCCCCCCGCATCGACGTTGAGCGGCTGGTGCGCGAATTGACCGGCTTCCTCGATGAACTGCTGCACGGCGATTACCTCGCGCGGCACCTCCCCAAGGGACCGCGCGAGATTCGGGACATCGCGTTTTCCGGCAACGGCGAACCGACCAGCGCGGCCGGTTTCGACGACATCGTCGCGCAGGTGATCGCGATTCGCGACGCCGCCGGGTTGGCGGCGGTGCCGGTGCGCCTGATTACCAATGGCAGCCTGATGTCGCGTGCCGCCGTTCAGCGCGGCGTGGCGCGCCTGGGGGCGGCGGGTGGTGAAGTGTGGTTCAAGGTCGATGCCGGCTTGCCCGCCGACATTGAACGCATCAACGGGGTGGCGCTGTCGCCGCAGCAGGTGTCACGCGCACTGGCGCGTTGCGCCGCGCTGGCGCCGACGTGGGTGCAGACCTGCCTGTTTGCGTGGGACGGTGTCGCGCCGGACGATGCGCAGATCGACGCCTATCTGGCCTGCCTTGAGGCCGCCGGTATCGACGCATTGGCCGGGGTGTTGTTGTACGGCGTGGCTCGCCCGTCGATGCAGCCGGAGGCGTCGCGGGTGAGCGCGCTGACCGAAGACCAGCTTGCTGAAATTGCCCGCCGCATTAAACAAAAAGGGCTGACGGTACGCGTCAGCCCCTGACTACTTCGCGCATGGTCGTAGCGCTTAAGCCTTCTTTTGCTTGCGCGCGGCGCGTGCTTCCTTCTTTAGGTTCTTGAACATTTCCGGGTCGTTTTTCTTCAGATACTCGGAAACTTCCACGTCTTCGCGCTTGACGCGGTTGATATCGACCTGCTCAATATGAACCAGGCGCAGCAGCGCCTGCACAGGGCGCGGAATGTTGCGGCCGCTCTCGTAGCGCGAGCCACCACTTTGGGTGACTCCGATCTGCGACCAGAACTGGGACTGGTTCAGGCCCAGCTTGCGGCGGATCTCGCGCACGTCGATGTCTTTGTCGCTGTTCTTCATGATTGATTCTCTCCGTCTGCTATTTTGTAAGGGTATGACTAAAGCCTGATCCATAAGTTCTAGTTATTACTTTTGTCATACGGCATACGGAGTATATGAAACTCTTTTTACAACATACAAGCATTTTTTCACGCTGTACCGGATAACTGCATCGGTTATGTGCCGCGGGTTTTCCGTGCCTGCCCGCAGCCAATGGCGTGCGGGTGCGGTTTTCCGGGCATTGCGGCATCCATTGAGGCATCGTTGCTGGGGCAATGTTTCAGTCTGTGAAGCGATGTTCGATGCAGGACTTAGGCCGCTCTGGCGGCGTGATCGAAGCGCTGCGGGGACGCGCGGCCACGCGTCGTTGAGAGGGAGAGGCGCCGGCGGTCTGCGCCGCCCCAACCGGCGCATGAAGACGAGTGCGGGGGAGCCTCAGCCCATGTGCGGGCCGTGCCGGAACGCCGGGAGCGGAGGCGACAAACCGATCGCGCGAGATGGTTTGACCCGGGCCCTTGAAACCGATACTATCGCGGCCCTGTGGTGAGGAGACGTGGCCGAGAGGTCGAAGGCACTCCCCTGCTAAGGGAGCATACCGTCAAAAACGGTATCGAGGGTTCGAATCCCTCCGTCTCCGCCACACCGAGCTTTACCGTGGGTTTGTCCCACAGTATAATTTCGGACTAGGTTGCGCTCGTAGCTCAGTTGGATAGAGTACCTGGCTACGAACCAGGGGGTCGTGGGTTCGAATCCTGCCGAGCGCGCCAGACAGACAAAACAAAGCCCGGATACGTACGCGTATCCGGGCTTTGTTTTTGGTGCGCCCCGGTGCACAACAGGCTGATGGTGCGGCGCATCACAATGCCGACATGCTGAATCCGTTATCATTCGGCATCCGTCGTCACGGGGTGTGGCGCAGGCTCCAGGAGTGGTTATCGATGTCGATCCAAGCAGTGGTTTTGTCGGGCGGTTCTGGGACGCGGCTGTGGCCGCTGTCGCGCGAAAAATATCCCAAGCAGTTGCTCGCGCTGGCCGGTGAGGAGACGATGCTGCAGTCGACTGTCTGCCGATTGGACGGGTTTGACGGTCCGTCGGACGTGGCGCCGGTGCCAATCGTGGTGTGCAATGAAGAGTACCGCTTCATTACCGCTGAACAATTGCGTTCGGCGGGCAAGCCCAGCAACCGGATCGTGCTTGAGCCGGCGGGACGGAACACTGCGCCGGCGCTGACCCTGGCGGCACTGCTGGCGGTGAGTGAGGGCCTTGATCCGGTGCTGCTGGTGATGCCGGCAGACCACGTCATCAACGATCGAGTGGCGTTCCAGCAGGCCGTCGCGCTGGGCGCCCGCCAGGCGGGAGATGGCGCGATGGTGACCTTCGGCATCGTGCCCGAGCGCGCCGAAACCGGGTACGGCTATATCTGCTGCGGCGATCCGTTTGCCGAGGGCGTGCGGCGCATCGCGCGTTTTGTCGAGAAGCCGGATGAGGCGACCGCGCAGGCCTATGTCGCGAGCGGCGACTATTTGTGGAACAGCGGCATCTTCATGATGCAGGCCAGCGTGTGGCTCAAGGCGATCGGGCGTTTGCAGCCGGCGATGCTGGCCGCGTGCGAGGCCGCAATGCGCCAGCCGGCGCACGATGCGGACTTCGTGCGTGTGGATGCCGAGGCGTTTGCCGCTTGTCCGTCGGATTCGATCGACTATGCGGTGATGGAGCACCTCGCTGATACGCCTGACCTCGGCGTGCCGGGCGTGGTCGTGCCGCTGTCGGCAGGGTGGTCCGATCTGGGGGCGTGGGACGCGCTGTGGGCGGTGGCCGACAAGGATGCAGATGGCAATGTGGCGCGCGGTGACGTGCTCTTCGAGGCGGCGCAAGACAACCTCGTGATGGCCTCTGACCGTCTCGTTGCCTGCCTCGGTGTCAGCAATGTGGTCGTGGTCGAAACGCCGGATGCGGTGATGGTGGCGAGCAAGGAGCGCACCCAGGATGTGAAGAAAATCGTGGCCCGCCTCAAGGCGGCGTCGCGTAGTGAAGCGTCCGCGCACCGCAAAGTGCACCGCCCGTGGGGGTATTACGATTCGATCGACAGCGGTGCGCGTTTTCAGGTTAAGCGCATTGTGGTCAATCCGGGGGCGTCGCTGAGCCTGCAGATGCATCATCATCGCGCAGAGCACTGGATTGTGGTGCGCGGGACGGCGCGGGTCACGCGCGGCGAGGAGACCTTTCTTCTCAGCGAAAACCAGTCGACCTATATCCCGCTCGGCACCGTGCACCGGCTGGAAAATCCGGGCCAGCTTGCGCTCGAGATGATTGAGGTGCAGTCGGGCGGCTATCTGGGCGAAGACGACATCGTGCGCTTCGAGGATACCTACGGCCGCGGCTGAGTGGCTTCCAGGCCGCTGGGTTTGGGTTCGGCGACAAAGCCGAAGCGTGTGCCCAGTGTGCGCGCTTCGGTGGCGGCGATGGGGTGCCAGCCCGTGGCAAGTTGAATGCCGATGTCCGGCGGCGGTGCATCGCTCGCGAGCAGGGATTCGAGTGTGGCTGGCGCGCCGTCGCGCCATGCAAGTCGCGCGCTGGCTGCGGCGAGGTCGGCATCGTGGATCAGCCCCAATCCGGCCGGGCTGCTGACCAGAAGGTGGCCTGCGTCATCGAGCCAGACCGCGTCAACGGCAGCCCAGGGGGTGCCGGTGTGGCCACTCAGCGTGCCATCCGGTGACAGACGCAGCACCCAGGGGGTGAGGTCGAGCGTGACGAAAACGCGCTGCGGACCGTTCTGAAAAAACCAGCGTCCGCTGGTGTCGCTGAGGTAATTCCGATTGATGAAGGCTTCGAGCGCGGGTTGGTTTACCTGCGAATTGCGAATCTGCCAGCGCCCGCGCGCATCGAGCCTGAGCCAGCCGTAGACGTCGGGGACGTTGGGCCACTTCAGCATGGCTGCGCGAACCATCGGGTCCACGCGGCCAGTCTGTGTCACCAGAGCTTCCACCAGGCCGAACCGCGCTCGGCGTCGCCCGTCAGGTAGGCGCTTTGCGGAAAACTCTGGGCGAGCACGCGCTGCGCGTCATCGCGCAGTTCCGTCATGCCAAGCGCGTCGTACGCCTGGGTGAGGATGTACAGCGCCTCTTCGGTCGCCGGTGTTTCCGGGTAGGTCGAAATCGCGGTCTGGGCGCGATTCGCCGAGGCCAGGTAGGCGCCGCGCTTGAGGTAATAGCGCGCGACGTGCACTTCGTAGGCGCTGAGCGAATTGACCAGATACTGCATGCGCTGGCTCGCATCCTCGGCGTAACGGCTGTCGGGGAAGCGCACCACCAGATCGCGGAATGTGTCGAAGGCCTCGCGCGAGGCCTGCGGGTCGCGCTCGCTCAGATCCTGGTTGGCGAGCGCGCCCAGCAGGCCCAGATCTTCGTTGAAGTTCACCAGTCCTTTCAGGTAGTAGGCGTAGTCAACGTTGGGGTGGTTGGGGTGGAGCTTGATGAAGCGGTCGCTGGCGGCAAGTGCCGAGGCAGGCTCCTCTGACTTGAAGTACGCGTAGGCGACTTCAAGCTGGGCTTGCTGGGCGAAGCGACCGTAGGGGTAGCGTGCTTCGAGCTTTTCGAACAGTTTGATCGCGCGTTCGTAGTTACCTTCACCGAGTTCGGCTTTGGCTTCGGAGTAAATGCGCTGCGCATTCCAGCCCGCGGTTTCGTCGTTGTCGGGGGTGCCGCTGCAGCCTGCGAGCAGCAGGGCGCCGATTACCGCTAAACTGCGAAGGGTGATTTTGGCCATCAATAGAACTCTCGTGAACGATCGCGCGGATTATAGCGCAGACCCTGCGTCGGCATCGTCTTGTCGGCTTGATGTGCCGGCCGACTTCGCCGGCATGCGGCTCGATCAGGCGCTGGCGAACCTACTCCCGGATCAGTCCCGCAACCGCCTGCAGGCGTGGGTGCGGGCGGGGCGGGTGAGCCTCGACGATGTGGCCGTGTGCATCCCCAAACACAAGCTCAAGGGCGGCGAGCGGCTGCGCGTTGATGTCGACGCGCCGGAGGCCGATGTGGCGCACGCGGCCCAGGACATCGCGCTCGACGTGGTGCATGAAGACGACGCCATCCTGGTGCTCAACAAACCCGCCGGGCTGGTCGTTCATCCTGGCAGCGGCAACTGGCAGGGCACGCTACTCAATGCCTTGCTGCACCACTGCGAGGCGCTGGTGCAGGTGCCGCGTGCGGGCATTGTGCACCGTCTCGACAAGGACACCAGCGGCCTGCTGGTGGTGGCCAAGACGCTGACCACGCAGACCCACCTGGTGCGGCAGCTGCAGGCACGCTCGGTGCATCGCGAGTATCTCGCCCTGGCCCATGGACGGCTGACGTCGGGCGGGCGGGTCGACGCGCCGATCGGGCGTCACCCGACGCAGCGCACACGCATGGCGGTCACCTCGGGTGGTGGTCGCGATGCGGTCACGCACTATCGCGTGCAGCGCGTGTTTGAAGACTGCACGCTCGTCAGCTGCCGGCTCGAGACCGGGCGTACACATCAGATCCGCGTGCACATGGCGCACATCGGGCACCCATTGGTGGGCGATCCGGTGTATGGCAAGCGCCGTGGCGCCAAACCGCTGCTGGCGGCGTTTGCGCGGCAAGCGCTGCATGCGACGCGGCTGGGATTGATTCATCCGCTGTCGGGTGCGCCGATGCAGTGGCAGGTCGATGCGCCGGCCGACATGCTTGCACTGCTGGCTGCGCTCGAAGCGGGTGAGGCCGATGATGCTTGACGTGGTGTATCCCGGCTGGCCAGCGCCGCCGCGCGTTCGTGCGCTGATGACGACGCGCCATGGCGGCGTCAGCACGGGGCCCTACGCCGGGCTGAACCTGGGGGCGCATGTCGGCGATGCGGCGGCGGCGGTGCTCGAGAATCGTCGTCGCCTGGCGGCTGCGTCTGGCGCGACGCCGGTGTGGCTGGAGCAGGTTCACGGGACCGCGGTGGTCGATCTTGCCCCGGCTGAAACATATCCGCCCGCCGATGCGGCAACCTCCCGCCACGCGGGGCTAGCGTGCACGATCATGACCGCCGATTGTCTGCCGGTGTTGTTGTGCGATCGCGCCGGCACCGTGGTTGCTGCCGCGCATGCGGGTTGGCGGGGTTTGTGTGCCGGGGTGCTTGAGAACACCGTGGCGGCGATGGGGGTGGCGCCGGCTCAGGTGCTGGCCTGGCTGGGCGCGGCCATTGGACCGCAGGCCTTTGAAGTCGGCAGCGAGGTGCGCGACGCGTTCGTCGCGTGCGATCCGGCCGCAGCCCAGGCGTTTTGTCGTGCGTCCAGTGACGAAAAATGGATCGCCGACATCTACCGGCTCGCCCGCCTGCGGCTGGCGCGAAGTGGCGTGCTTTCGGTGTTCGGTGGCGGGGCATGTACGGTCAACGAGCCCGGCCGTTTCTACTCGTATCGACGCGACGGAACGACCGGGCGCATGGCGGCGATGGTGTGGCTGGCGGCGGGCGATGCATGAGTGCGGTAACGCGGAGGGTTGCGATGGCGGGTACCGCTGACGGATATTACCTATTGATTCTTGCCCGAATTGACGCCATTCTGTGTGCCTTCGTCGTCATCGTCCGCGAGGCGTTGTCGGCGGCGGCGGGCAGGTGTTCCCACCAGCCACAGAAACAGGCTGAGTGGAAATACACCATAAAAAACAAAGGTCAAAACACCACCGACCACGGTGGTGTCCGTGATGGCAGCGAGCAAAGCGACGTACAACCAGGCGATGGCAACGATATACATGCACGGATTGTAACGGGGTGAGGCGGTTGTCGCGGAGCGGACTGTCGGACGGTAACAAGGAGAAGGAATGACCGACAAGAAAAATTCTACGTTCCCCAACGCAGAAGATGTCTTGAAGTTTGGCGAGCAATTTACGCGCAAGTTTTTTGAAGCGGTCGGACAGCACAATGCGGCGTTGCCGCAGTCTGCGGTCAAGGTGCCGTTGCCGGATGCCGAGGCGCTGTTGACCCTCCAGCAGCAGTTCATGCAGACGCATGCCAAGCTGTGGTCGCAGATGCTGCAGGCCGGGCCGGGCGAGACCGCCGAACCGGTGGTTCGCGCACAGAAGGGCGACCGCCGCTTCAGCGCCGAGGTATGGAGCGAGAGCCCGTTCTACGATTATCTGCGCCAGGCCTATCTGCTCAATTCGGGCTACCTCGAGAATGTGGCCGATGTGTTGCCGATCGAAGATGGTCGCAACAAGGCGCGTCTGCAATATCTGACCCGTCAGTACATCGATGCGATGGCGCCGAGCAACTTCGCGGCGACCAATCCGGAGTTCGTCAAGGCGGCACTCGACTCGAAAGGCCAGAGCATTACCGACGGTATCCAGAACCTGCTCAAGGATCTGGAAAAGGGCCGCATCTCGATGACCGACGATGACGCCTTCGAAGTCGGCACCAACCTGGCAGTTACGCCGGGGTCGGTGATCTACGAAAACGATTTGATGCAGTTGATCCAGTATTCGCCACTGACCGACAAGGTCAGCCAGACCCCGCTGCTGATCGTGCCGCCGTGCATCAACAAGTTCTACATCATGGACTTGCAGCCGCACAACTCGCTGGTGCGCTTCATCGTCGAACAAGGTATTACGGTGTTCCTGGTGTCGTGGAAAAACGCGACCCAGGCGCAGGCCAATGCGACGTGGGACGACTACCTCGAGAAGGGGCCGCTGACCGCACTCGAAATCGTGCGCAGCGTGACCAAGGTGAAAAAGCCGAACGTGCTGGGCTTCTGCGTTGGCGGGACGATTCTCACCTCCTCGCTGGCGGTGCTGCGCGCGCGCGGCGAGGACCCGGTCGAAAGCCTGACCTTGATGACGACCCTGCTCGATTTTGCCGATTCTGGCGAACTCGGTTGCCTGATCGACGAAAACAGCGTTGCGGCACGCGAGGCGACCATCGGCAAGGGTGGCTTGTTGCCCGGCCGCGAACTGGCCAACGTGTTTTCGTCGCTGCGCGCCAATGATCTGATCTGGCAGTACGTGGTCGGGAATTACCTCAAAGGCGGCAAGCCGCAGGCCTTCGATCTGTTGTACTGGAACTCCGACAGTACCAGTCTGCCGGGGCCGTTCCTGGCGTGGTATCTGCGCAATATGTATCTTGAGAACAATCTTCGCGTGCCGGGCAAACTCAAGATGCTCGGCGAAAAGATCGATCTGGGCAAAGTCGACGTGCCGGCGTACTTGCTGGCGACCCGCGAAGACCACATCGTGCCGTGGCAGAGCGCCTACCTGGTGCGCAAGCTCCTTGGTGGCGAGACGCGCTTCGTGCTTGGCGCGAGTGGGCACATCGCCGGCGCGATCAATCCGGCAAGCAAGAATCGCCGGAGCTATTGGGTTGGCGAAGCCGAATGCGCTGCGCCGGATGAATGGCTTGAAGCGGCAGAGGAAAAGCCCGGCAGCTGGTGGGTCGACTGGATCGAATGGCTCAAGCCGCGTAGCGGCAAGGATATTGCCGCGCGGGGGCGTCTCGGCAGCACAAAATACGAACCGATTGAGCCTGCGCCCGGGCGCTACGTGAAAGAGAAATCCTGACACGCTGGTGTGATGGATTCAAAGCCTGGCGGATATGTAGGGGCACCGCCAGGGTATTTTCAGCCCCTGGATTGATGGGAGAGGAGGAACAACAATATGGCACGAGTCGCACTTGTCACTGGTGGTATGGGTGGTCTGGGTGAAGCGATCTGCATCAAGCTGGCAGCTCTCGGATATAAGGTCGTAACGACCCATTCGCCGGGCAACACAAAAGTCGATGACTGGCTGCAGTCGATGAACAACATGGGCTACGGCTTTCAGGGGGTTCCCTGCGACGTGTCCAGCTTCGAGTCAGCGGAAGCGTGCATCAAGCAGGTCGAAGAGAGCGCCGGTTCGGTCGACGTCCTGGTCAACAACGCGGGTATCACGCGCGACATGACCTTCAAGAAAATGACCAAGGCCGATTGGGATGCGGTGATTCACACCAACCTCGACAGCGTCTTCAACATGACCAAGCAGGTCATGCCGGGCATGCTTGAGCGCAAGTGGGGGCGCGTGGTCAACGTCTCGTCGCTGAACGGCATCAAGGGTGCCTTTGGTCAAACCAACTACGCCGCAGCCAAGGCCGGCATGCACGGCTTTACCAAGTCGCTGGCGTTGGAAGTTGCGCGTTCGGGCGTGACGGTCAACACCATCTCTCCGGGTTACATCGGGACCAAGATGGTGATGGCGATCCCGAGCGAAGTGCTCGAATCCAAGATTCTGCCGCACATCCCGATGAATCGTCTGGGCAAGCCCGAAGAGATCGCCGGGCTGATTGCTTACCTGTGTTCGGAAGAAGCCGCCTTCGTTACCGGCGCGAATATTTCGATCAACGGCGGTCAGCACATGTTCTGATTGCCTTGTGCGATAAAAAAATGGCGCACCGGGTGCGCCATTTTTTTGACTTTATGGTTGTGCGTCGCAACAGAAGCGCTCGTTTTCATCTTATAATCAAATCAAGGCTGGTTGTGTGGCACGGCATCCCTCCGCTGGCGCTACATACTGCCGTAACACGATAAATAGCTTGAGGATAGGACTATGACGAAGAAAATTGCGTTGGTTACGGGTGCCATGGGCGGTCTGGGTACGGCGATTTGCCAGGCGTTTGCCAAGGAAGGCTACGTTGTGGTTGCCAACTGCCTGCCGGGCTTCCCGCAGAAGGATGCGTGGCTCGCCGAGCAAGAAGCGCTGGGTTACAAGTTTCTTGCCGCCGAAGGCGATGTGTCGGATTACGATTCGTGCAAGGTGATGGTCGAAAAGATCGAAGCCGAAGCCGGTCAGATTGATGTGCTGGTGAACAACGCCGGAATCACGCGCGACAAGTTCTTCCCGAAGATGGATCTGAGTCAGTGGTCGGCTGTCATCAACACCAACCTGAACAGCCTGTTCAACGTTACTCACCACATCTCGCCGAAAATGGCCGAGCGTGGTTGGGGGCGCATCATCAACATTTCTTCGGTCAATGGCGTGAAAGGTCAGGCCGGTCAGTCGAACTACTCCGCAGCCAAAGCTGGTGTGCTCGGTTTCACCAAGGCCTTGGCGCAGGAACTGGCAACCAAGGGCGTCACGGTAAATGCGATCGCGCCGGGATACATCGCGACCGACATGGTGATGGCAATTCGTGATGACATCCGTCAGGCGATCACCGACACGGTACCGATGAAGCGTTTGGGCAAGCCGGAAGAAATCGGCGGCCTGTGCACCTACCTGGCATCCGATGTGGCTGGTTATATTTCCGGTGAAACCATCAACATCAACGGTGGTCTTCACATGGGCTGAGGGCGCCGCACTGCGACAAGCCTCACGAAAAACCCTGTCTTATGGCAGGGTTTTTCTTTCTGCACCGCGGTATAATTGACGGCAGAGTGGGGAGACCACCCACCGAGTGGAGACTATTTCAATGCCGGATCAAGCACGACTCATCAAGAAGTATCCCAATCGACGCCTGTATGACACTCGCACGAGTTCCTACATCACGCTGGCGGATGTCAAAGAGCTGGTTCTCGCCAACGATGACTTTCAGGTGCTGGATGCAAAGTCAGGCGATGACCTGACGCGCAGCATTCTTCTGCAGATCATTCTTGAAGAAGAGGCGGGTGGTGCGCCGATGTTTACCAGTGATCTGCTGGCCCACATGATCCGTTTCTACGGCAACGCAATGCAGGGCATGATGGGCAAGTACCTTGAAAACAATATCAAGGCATTTACCGACATGCAGCACAAGTTGCAGGATCAGGCGCGCTCGATCTACGGTGACAACAGTCCGATCAGCCAGGATTTGTGGGCACAGTTCCTGAATTTTCAGGGGCCTGCAATGCAAAGCATGATGGGTGCGTATATGGAGCAGAGCAAAAAAATGCTCACCCAGATGCAGGAGCAGGTCGAAAGCCAGACGCGCAATCTGTTTACCGGCTTCCAGCTGCCGAGCTATGGCAAGGGTGCCGGCGATGCGCAGGCTGAAGCCGCGCCCGAGTCGCCCAAGTCCGGGTCTGCCAAGAAGTGAGTCGATTCATTTGCGGGTTTGAAGGGCATTGAAATGAGCCGCACAAACGCTCCGCGTGTGGGTTTCGTTTCCCTGGGGTGCCCAAAAGCAACGGTTGATTCGGAGCACATCCTTACGCGCTTGCGCGCCGAAGGCTACGAGATCTCGCCCGATTACGACGGCGCCGAGCTTGTCGTCATCAACACCTGCGGATTTATCGATGCGGCCGTCGAAGAGTCGCTCGACGCCATTGGCGAGGCGCTGACCGAAAACGGGCGGGTGGTTGTCACCGGCTGTCTGGGGGCCAAGGCCGATCTTGTGCGACAGGCGCATCCGCAGGTGCTGGCGGTGACCGGGCCGCACGCAACCGATGCGGTGATGGCGGCAATTCACGCCCATGTGCCCAAACCGCACGACCCGTTTGTCGATCTTGTTCCGCCACAGGGGGTGCGGTTGACCCCGCGCCACTACGCGTATCTGAAAATCTCCGAAGGGTGTAACCACCGGTGCACCTTCTGCATCATCCCGTCGATGCGGGGCGATCTCGTCAGTCGGCCGATCGGCGACATCATGCTCGAAGCCGAAAAGCTCGCAGCCGCCGGCGTCAAGGAACTGCTGGTGGTGTCCCAGGACACGAGCGCGTATGGCGTCGACGTCAAGTACCGTACCGGCTTCTGGGGTGGGCGCCCGGTCAAGACACGGCTGCTCGAACTTGCGACGGCGCTGGGCGAACTCGGTATCTGGGTGCGGCTGCATTACGTGTATCCGTATCCGAGCGTCGATCAACTGATCCCCTTGATGGCGGAAGGCAAAATTCTGCCCTATCTCGACATCCCGTTTCAGCATGCCAGCGAGCGTGTGCTGCGTGCGATGAAGCGTCCGGCAAGTGCCGAGAATGTCCTTGAACGGGTGCGCAAGTGGCGCAGTATTTGCCCCGATTTGACAATTCGTTCGACCTTTATCACCGGATTCCCTGGCGAAACCGAAGCCGATTTTGAAGCGCTGCTGCGCTTCCTCGAGCAGGCCGAGCTCGACCGTGTGGGCGCGTTTGCCTATTCCCCGGTAGAAGGCGCGCTTGCCAATACCTTGGCCGATGCGGTGCCCGAGGCGGTCCGAGAGGCGCGACGGGCGCGTCTGATGGCGTTTCAGGAAGACATCAGCACGCAACGGCTCGAAGCCAAGATCGGGCGTGAAATCACGGTGCTGGTCGATGATATCGACGAAGAGGGCGCAGTTGCGCGGTCGGAGGGCGACGCGCCGGAGGTCGATGGCCTGGTCGTGATTCCCGATGCCCATCACCTCGAGGTGGGGCAATTCGCGCGCGTTCGCGTCACTGACTGTGACGTGCACGATCTTTACGCCGAGCTGATCGCGTAACCGCGCTGCCTGCCGCAAAGGATGTCCAATGATGCATGAACCAACACCGGTCAACGCTGCCGGGGATGCGCCACGGATTGGTCTCGCGCTGGGCAGCGGCGCCGCGCGTGGGTGGGCACACATTGGCGTGATCCGCGCCCTCGAACGGGCCAGCGTCACCCCCGACGTGATCTGCGGTTGCTCCATCGGCGCGTTTGTTGGCGCCGCGGCAGCGACGGGCGATCTGGACAAACTGGCGGATTGGGTTGAACGCCTGTCGTGGCAGGGCGTGGTTTCGTTTCTGGACGTCAGCTTGCGCGGCGGGCTGATCAAAGGCGACAAGATCATCCAGTATTTCCAGCGCGAGATCGGCAATGTCGATTTCAGCGATCTCGACATGCCGTTCGCGTGCGTGGCGACGGAACTCCAGACCGGGCGCGAAATCTGGCTCAAGGAGGGCAGTGTTGCGCGTGCAGTACGCGCCTCCATCGCGATCCCGGGGCTGTTCACGCCAGCAGTCGAAAGCGGGCGCGTGCTGGTCGATGGCGGCCTGGTCAATCCCGTGCCGGTATCACTGTGCCGTGCCATGGGCGCCGACGTGGTGCTTGCCGTCGATCTGGGCTCAGACATCGTCGGGCGGGCGCGTCGACGGGGGCACGCGGCGACCAAGGACGTCGACGCCGAAGAAGCCGAACAGAGCTGGGCGCAGCGCTTGTTGATGCGCTTTGGGCGCAATGAAGAGCGCTCACCCGACCCCGAGGACGAAATTCCGTCCATGATCGATGTGCTGAGCACCAGTATCAACATCATGCAGGTACGCATCGCGCGCAGCCGCCTGGCGGGTGAACCTGCCGATGTCCAGATTTCGCCGCGTGTCGGCCAGGTCGGGCCGATGGACTACCACCGGGCGGCGGAAGCGATTGCCGAGGGCGAGGCCGCCGTGGCCCGAATGATGCCGGCGATTCGATATGCTTTGGGCCACGAGGTGTCGGAAACGCATGGATGATATTTTTCTGAAGCAGCTGGCGGCCTGCGTCGGTGACGCCCACGTTCTCTCGCAGGCCGACGCCATGGCGCCGTATCTCAGCGATTGGCGCGGGCGGTATCACGGACAGGCGCTGGCGGTTGTTCGCCCCGCGGCGACGGCCGAAGTGGCCGAGGTGGTGAAGCTGTGCCGGCAGTCGGGTGTCGCACTGGTTCCGCAGGGCGGCAATACCGGCCTGTGCGGCGGTGCGACGCCGCTCCCCGCGTCACGCAGCGTGGTGCTTGCACTGGCGCGCATGCACGCGATTCGACACCTCGACGCGACCGACAACACGCTGACCGTCGAAGCCGGCTGCACGCTGGCTGCGGTTCAGAGCGCCGCCGCCGCGCGAGGCCGCCTGTTTCCGTTGTCGCTCGCAGCCGAGGGCACGTGCCAGATCGGTGGAAACATCGCGACCAATGCAGGCGGTGTTCATGTGCTGCGCTACGGCAACATGCGTCAACTGGTGCTTGGGCTCGAAGCCGTGATGCCGGACGGGCAGGTGTGGGACGGTTTGCGTCGCCTGACAAAAGACAACACCGGTTACGACCTCAAGCAGCTGCTGATCGGCTCCGAAGGTACGCTGGGTATCGTCACTGCGGCGGTTCTCAAACTTTTTCCCTTGCCCCGGCGGCGCGTGGTTGCATGGTGTGGCGTACCGGCACCGCAACGCGCCCTTGATCTGCTGGAGCAACTCAGAAGCCGCTTCGGCGAGCGGATCAGCGCATTTGAACTGATCGGTCGCAGCGCGCTGGACGTCGTCCTGGCGCACATCCCTGGCGCACGCGCGCCATTGGCAAGCAGTCCGGAGTGGTCGGTGCTGCTTGAATTGGCCGATGTTGACCCCGACGCACCGCTCGAAGAGATGCTTGCTGCGCAGATGGAGACGCTGTTCGAAACGGGATGCATCGCCGACGCAGTAATCGCCAGCAGTCTTGCCCAGTGCGACACCTTGTGGGCGCTGCGCGAAAACATTTCAGAGGCTCAGCGTCTTGAAGGGCGCAGCGTCAAACACGATGTTTCTGTACCGGTCAGTGCTATCCCGACATTTCTGTCGCGCGCAGAAGCGGCGCTAAAGTCCATTTGCCCAAGCGTTCGCATCGTGGCATTCGGTCATGTTGGCGACGGCAATTTGCACTACAACCTGGCTGCGGCACATCGCGACGACAACGACGACTTCATCGCGCGTACACCGGAATTCAACCGGATCGTCCATGATGTCGTCGCCCAGTGCGGGGGCTCGATTTCTGCCGAACATGGAATCGGCCAACTCAAGCGTGAGGAAATCGTCCGCTACAAGTCGGCGCTCGAGCTCGATTTGATGCGCCGCATCAAGCAAGTGATCGACCCTGACGGGCTGATGAATCCGGGTAAAGTTTTGCCGCCCGGAGGTGCGTACTGAAAACCCCCGAAAAGGGCTTTACAGCATGGGGTTGGGCACCTATAATTCGCGCTCTTTCGGGGGTATAGCTCAGCTGGGAGAGCGCTTGCATGGCATGCAAGAGGTCAGCGGTTCGATCCCGCTTACCTCCACCAGAAAGGTCCCTATCGTCTAGAGGCCTAGGACACCGCCCT
>JAGRFQ010000061.1 GCA_020445945.1 Rhodocyclaceae bacterium | reverse complement strand
GGCACGGTGATGACCGCTTCGGTCACTTCTTCGCCGAGGTAGTCTTCGGCGGTCTTCTTCATCTTGCGCAGCACTTCGGCGGAGACCTGCGGCGGGGCGATCTTCTTGCCGCGCACTTCCACCCAGGCGTCGCCGTTGTCGGCCTTGGCGATGGTGTAGGGCATCATCGCGATGTCTTTCTGCACTTCCTTTTCTTCGAAGCGGCGGCCGATCAGGCGCTTGATCGCGAACAGGGTGTTCTTGGCGTTGGTCACGGCCTGGCGCTTGGCCGGCGCGCCGCACAGGATCTCGCCGTCTTCGGCGTAGGCGACCACGGACGGCGTGGTGCGCGCGCCTTCGGCGTTCTCGATGACCTTGGGTTTGCCGCCTTCCATGACCGATACACACGAGTTGGTGGTGCCCAGGTCAATACCGATGATTTTTCCCATGATGATTCCTTTGTCTTGATTTTGGGGCGGGCCGCTTCGCCGGCCTGCGTCTGATTCGAATGTGGGGTTTCGCCCCGCGTTTTCAAGCCTTGGCGGCCGAGACGATGACCAGCGCCGGGCGGATCACCCGCTCGTGCAGGGTGTAGCCTTTTTGCAGCACGGTGAGCACCCGGTTCGGTTCGCCCTCGTCGGGTTGCGCGCTGATGGCCTGGTGCAGATTGGGGTCGAACTTCTCGCCTTCGGGGTTGACCACCGCAACGCCGGCGCCCTCGAAGGCGGAGGCGAGTTGCTTGAGGGTCAGTTCGACGCCGTCGCGCAGGTTCTCGACGGTGCTGTTCTCGGCGGCCAGCGCGGCTTCGAGGCTGTCCTTGACCGGCAGCATCGCCTGCGCGAACTTGTCGGCGGCAAATTTGGTGGCCTTGGCGACATCTTCCTGCGCGCGGCGGCGCATGTTCTCGGTCTCGGCCTTGGCGCGCAGCCACGCGTCGTGGTGTTCGGCGGCCTTGAGTTCGGCGGCACGCAGGGCTTCCTCAAGACTCGGCATCGTGTCGACCGGGGTTGCCTCGGGCGGGGTGGCCGCGGTGTCGGGCGCCTCGGGCGCCGGATGTGCTTCGATGGTTTGCTGGGCAGGGGCCTCTGCCTTGCTAGCGTCGGGGGTTTCGGGCGTCGGGTTGATGTCTTGCATCGATGCGTCCTGCAGCTGTTTTCGAATGCTCTTCTACCTTGGGGCGTGGGGCGGCTTTTCAAGTCGACCGCATTGAATTTGTGTGGATGGGAGGCCTGCCGGCGTGTTCGCGGCCCAAAGCATAGGCATAATGTGCCCATCTTTGCGGCGTTCGCCGCAGCCTGTGCAGGAGAAACGAATGAGCGACCTCCCGACCCAAATCGGGAAGTACCGGATTATCAGGGAGCTTGGCCGTGGTGCCACGGCAACGGTGTACCTCGCGCAGAGCCCGACTTATCCCGAGCCGGTGGCGCTCAAGTACATCCGCTTTGCCGACAAGTCGAAGGACGAGGCCAAGTGGAACCGCCGGCTGCTCAAACTGCTCAAGGCGGAAAAGTCCGTCGCCAGCCGGCTCGACCATCCGCACATCATCCGCATCTTCGAAGGCGTGGTTGAAAACGACGAAGCCTATGTGGTGATGGAGTATTTTCCGGGCGAGTCGCTGGAGCGTTATTGCTCCTTCGCCAAGCTGCTGCCGGTGCATCGCACCATCGGGGTCGTTTTCAAGTGCTGCATGGCGCTCGACTATGCCTACCGGCAAGGGGTGGTTCATCGCGACATCAAGCCCGCCAACATCCTGATCGACGACAAGGACAACGTCAAGATCACTGACTTCGGCCTGGCGATGAACATCAACAAGAAGGTCGACACCGACTCGACCTTCATTATGGGCGTGGGCTCGCCGGCCTACATGTCGCCCGAGCAGATCAAGAGCTATCCGCTCAACCAGAAAACCGACCTGTATTCGCTGGGCGTGGTGCTCTTCCACCTGCTCACCGGGCGGTTGCCGTTTCGTGCCAAGAATCCGGCCCAGCTCATCTACAAGATCATCAACGCCGACCCGCCGGCGGTGTGCCAGCTACACCCCGATCTGCCCGAGCTGATGGATCAGGTGATCCGCAAATCGCTGGAGAAGGACTTGTACTCGCGCTATCGCAACGGCGCCGAGTTCGCCAAGGATTTGTCGGCGGTGCGCTATCAGATCGTCGATGACAAGTTTGTTCCACCCGACACCAGCCGTTTCGGCAAGCTGCGCAAGTTGCCGTTCTTCACCGAATTCGATGACATCGAAATCTGGGAAGTCTTGCGCATTTCAAGCTGGCGCACGGTCGAAGCCGGCCTGACGCTGATTCGCGAAGGCGACCAGGACCAGCGCTTCGGGCTGGTGATCGAGGGGCGAGTCGAGTTGTCGGTGTCTGGCAAGGCCGTTGGCGAGGCGGCGGAAGGCGACGCGTTTGGCGAGTCGGCCTACCTCGACGCGCTCGACCACAAGCACCTGTTCTCGGTAGTGTCACTCACGTCGGTGACCCATCTCGAAGTCAATCCGGCGGCGCTGGCGTTGGCGACGGACGAAACCCGCGAGGCGATCCGCCATCAACTCACCACGGTGATGACCAAGCGCCTCGGCATGTTCTCCAGGCAGCTCGCCGAGCACGCCCCCGATGCGACGCGCGGCAAAGGCATGGCGCCGGGCTTCGACCTTCAGCTCATCGACGATTGAGCGCGGTGTGCTCCCGCACCCAGTGGGTGAGCCGGGTGTGATCCAGAGCGCCGCTGATGCGCGCGCTTTCCTTGCCGTGCTCGAACAGGATCAGCGTTGGAATGCTGCGAATGGCATAGCGCCCGGCCAGCGCCTGCTCAGACTCCGTATTCACTTTCAGTAGCCTGAGGTCCGGTGCCAGCGTGCGTGCCGCGGCTTCGAAGGCGGGTGCCATGCTGCGGCACGGTCCGCACCACGGTGCCCAGAAATCCACCAGTACCGGCAGATCGCCGCGCCCGACGTGGCGCTCGAAAAGTGCTGAATCGGCGTTGATCACCTCGCCGTCGAACAGCGCTGCCTGGCAGCGCCCGCAGCGCGCGTTGTCGGAGAGGCGGGCGCGTGGAACGCGGTTGATGCTCGCACAGCGCGGGCATGGCGTCTGGACGACGTCTGTCATCGGGAAACCTCTGGCGTGATTTTGGGGGGTGCCGCAGGTCGTAGATGGCGACCGCCCGTCGGGAATCAATCCCTCGCCGCCACCGCGGGTAAAGTTTTTTCGCCCCCGGCCGAAACAGTTTCATACCCATTGCCCATTTGAGACCGGAGGAACCGGAGTGAGCTTAGGCAGTGTCTATGGAATCAGCCGGGTCGATAACGAGGCGAGCCGCACGCATGGGTGGCTGGTCACGATACAGCGCCGTGGCGTGATCTATCGAAAGCACTTCAGCGACGGGGTGTTCGGTACCAAGCGCAAGGCATTCTCGATGGCCAAGGCCTATCGCGACGAGGTCATCGCCGCCCATCCGCCCTTGTCGATGCAGGAATACTCCTCGATCCGCAAGAAGAACAACCGCTCCGGCGTGGTCGGGGTGTGTCGCTACTGCGCCTCGGAAACCCGCGATTTGCCGGAGGATAAACAGCGCTGGTTCTGGGTGGCCTCGTGGCCGCTGCCCGACGGGCGGCGCAAACGGGTGAAGTTTTCGGTGAACAAATACGGCGAGGAGGGGGCGTTCCAGCTCGCCCTCGATGCCCGCGAAGAGGCGCTGCGCAAGCTCGACGGCCACTTCGACCCCGGCGCAGTACGTCGTCGCCCATCGCGCAAGTCCGGTTCGCGCAATACGGTCTCCAGCGGCAAAGCCGCGACGCCCTGAGCCCGGCGGCGCTTCAGTAACGACGGATGTGCACGCGCTGTGCGTGCGGGTCGTCGAGTGCCAGATTGACCAGCCAGGTGAGCAGGCTGTAGAGCAGTGCACCCCAGAACGCGGTGGCAAAATCCGGCACCACAAACCCGGCCACCAGCCCCGACACCATCCAGAACAGCAAGGCGTTGATTACCAGCGTGAACAGACCGAGCGTGAGCACGGTGATGGGCAGCGTGATGAGGATCAGGATCGGGCGGATCAGGGCGTTGATGAGGCCGAGCAGCAAGGCGCTGATGAGCGCCGCGCTGTAAGACGTCAAGGCCAGCGAGTCGATCAGCTCCGGCAGCAGCATCAGCGCCACCGCATTGAGCGCCCAGCGCAGGACCAGTTTCACGTCGCTCCCCCTGACTCAGCGTCCGGCGCCCAGCGCCTGTGCCCGCTCGCGGCCGATGGCGCGGGCTTCGGCGCTGCGCTCGGGCGCGTCGTCGGCCCAGTGGCCGGCGTGGGTCAGCACCAGTTCGGTCAGCGCGGCGATCCACGCTTCGCCTTCGTTCAGGCACGGGATGTAGCTGAAGCGCTGGCCGCCGTGAGTGAGAAAGGCGTCTTTGCACTCCATGGCGATCTCTTCGAGTGTTTCGAGGCAGTCGGCGGCAAAGCCGGGGCACATGACATCGACGGTGCGCATGCCATCGCGGGCCAGTGCTTCGAGCGTCGGCTGGGTGTAGGGCTGGAGCCACTCGGCTTTGCCGAAACGCGACTGGAAGGTCACTTGCACTCGCTCCGCCGGCACGCCGAGCGCGGCGGTGAGCAGGCGCGCCGTCTTGTGGCACTCGCAGTGGTACGGGTCGCCCTTGTTGAGCGTGAAGCGCGGGACGCCGTGAAAGCTGAGGATCAGACGCTCGGCCGGGCCGTGTTTCTGCCAATGGCGCTGCACGCTGGCGGCGAGTGCCTCGATGTAGCCGGGTGCGTCGTGATAGCTGCGAATAAAGCGCAGCTCAGGCAGATTGCGCCAGGCGAGGAGGCTGCGCGCGACTTCGTCCATGACGCTGCCGGTGGTGCTGGCGGCGTATTGCGGGTAGAGCGGGACGACGAGGATGCGGTCGCAGCCCGTCGCGCGCATCCGGTCGAGCACTTCGGGAATCGACGGGTCGCCGTAGCGCATGGCCCACTCGACCACCCAGTCGCGATGGCCGGCCTCGCCCAGATGGCCGGCCAGCAGCGTGGCCTGACGCCGGGTGTGCACCGCCAGCGGCGAGCCCTCGTCGGTCCAGATGGTGGCGTATTTATGGGCCGATTTGTCCGGCCGTGTGTTGAGGATGATCAGGTTGAGGATTGGCCACCAGGCCAGGCGCGGAATCTCGACCACGCGCGGATCGGACAGAAACTGCTTCAGGTACGGCCGCAGGGCGGCGGCGGTGGGCGCTTTCGGGGTGCCCAGATTCACTACCAGCACGCCGGTGCGGGGCGATTGGCCGTGGGTATGGGCGGGTTCGGGCCGGTAACGGGCCATCAAACGGTCTCCGCGGAGGGGGTCAGGAGGTGTTCAGTGGCGCGAGGATAGCGCACTGGAGAGCAGGCGGGCGGTGATGTCGACGATGGGAATGACGCGCTCGTAGGCCATGCGCGTGGGGCCGATGACGCCGACCGAGCCAACGATCATGCCGTCGACATCGTAGGGCGCGGTGATGACGCTGCACTCGTCGAGCGGGGCGAGGCCTGATTCGCCGCCGATGAAGATCTGTACGCCGGCGGCGCGGTTGGAGATGTCGAGCAGCTGGAGGAGGCCGGTTTTCTGTTCGAAGAGCTTGAACAGCTCGCGCAGGCGCACCATGTTGCTCGACAGCTCTTCGCTGTCGAGCAGATTGGTTTCGCCCGACAGAATGTATTGCGAGGCGGTCTCCTGCACGGCTGCGCTGCCGGCGTCGACGGCGGCGGTCATCAGCTCGGACATGTCGCCCTGCAGCTGCTTGAGCTCGGCCTGCACGCGCTCGCGGATGGTCTCGAACCCCAGCCCCGAATAGTGCGCGTTGAGGTAGTTGGCGGCAGTGGTGAGTTCGGACGCCGAGTAGGCGCGCCGGGTGTGCAGGATGCGGTTCTGCACGTCGCCGCTGGTGGTAACGATGATCAGCAGCACGCGGCCTTCGGACAGCGGCAGGAACTCGATCTGACGGATACGGATCGCGTCCTTGCGCGGCGCCACGACCACCCCCGCGAAGTGGGTGAGCTGCGACAGCAGGTTGGAGGCGGCGCCGATCAGGCGTTGCGGCTGATCGGGCTGAAGCTGGCCCTTGAGCTCCTTGAGCAGGCCGCCGCGCAGCGGGCGCACCTTGAGCAGATTGTCGACAAACAGGCGATAACCCAGCGCGGTCGGCACGCGCCCGGCCGAGGTGTGCGGGCTGGTGATGAAGCCCATTTCCTCGAGGTCGGACATCACGTTGCGCACCGTGGCCGCCGACAGTTCCAGGCCGGAGTGTTTGGAGAGCGCGCGCGAGCCCACCGGCTGGCCGTCCGCGATGTAGCGTTCGATCAGTGTTTTGAGCAGGATTCGCGCCCGCTCGTCGAGCGGGGTCATGTCGGAAAGTTCAGCCATCGGCTCTCGATTCTATGAAAGTCTGCCGGCCATGCATAGAGTGCGCGTGTGCCCGGCCAGGCGCTGCATGCCCGACATCGAATCGCCGCAGCACTTGTGGTTTAATCTTTGCATTATGCGTTTGCCCATCAAAACCGTTGCCCTGTTCGGCAAATACGAAAGCCCCGAGGTGGGTGCCGCGGTGCTGCACATTGCCGGCATCTTGCGCGCGCGCGGGCTCGCGGTGTGGATCGAGCGCAGTACCGCCAAGTCCACCGGGCTCGAGGCCGACTTCGTCGTCGCCAGCTACGAGGAGATCGGCGCCGGTGCCGACTTGGGGATCGTGCTCGGCGGCGATGGCACCATGCTCAACGCCGCGCGACGGCTCGCCGCGTTCGATGTGCCGCTGGTGGGCATCAACGAGGGCCGGCTGGGCTTCCTGACCGATATCGCGCGCAATGACGCCGAGGTCGGCCTGAGCGCGATTCTCGACGGCAAGGGCAGTGTCGAGACGCGCTTCATGCTCGACGTCGAAGTGCTGCGCGCACAAGACCGCGCGTTCCGGACCGTCGCGCTCAACGATGTGGTGGTGAACAAGGGGCAGATCGGGCGGATGATCGAGTTCGACGTGCGCATCGACGGCGAATTTGTCTACACCCAGCGCTCGGACGGCATGATCGTGTCCACGCCCACCGGCTCGACCGCCTACGCGCTGTCGGCCAATGGGCCGATTCTGCACCCCAGCGTGGTCGGAATCGCGCTGGTGCCGCTGTGCCCGCACACCCTCACCGCGCGGCCCGTCACGCTGCCCGACAGTTGCACCATCGACATCGTGCTGCTCGCGCCGCATGATGCGCGGGTACATTTCGACGGGCAGGAACATTTCGACGCCATCGCCGGCGACTGCATCCGCGTCCAACGCTCGGCGCATCAGGTCCGCCTGCTTCATCCGCCGGGCTACAGTTACTTCGCCATGTTGCGCGAAAAGCTCCACTGGAGCGCTTCGCCGCGCTATCCCTGACAGGCCGTCCGCCCACTCATGTTGCGCCGCCTCACGATTCGCGATTTTGTCATCGTCGACACCCTTGAGCTCGACTTTGAAGCCGGTTTCGGCGCCCTCACCGGCGAGACCGGCGCGGGCAAATCCATTCTCCTCGACGCTCTCGGGCTGGTCATGGGCGACCGTGCCGAGAGTGGCGTGGTGCGCGCCGGGCAGGCCCGCGCCGAGATGAGCGCCGAGTTCGACCTGCCCGACACGCCGGCGCTCCACGCCTGGCTCGACGCGCAAGCCATCGACGCCGAGGACGGCAGCGTGCTGCTGCGCCGGGTGGTCGACAGTGGCGGTCGCTCGCGGGCGTGGATCAACGGCACCAGCGCCACCCTGGCGCAGCTGCGCGAGATTGGCGAGTGGCTGGCCGACATCCACGGCCAGCACGCGCACCACGCCTTGCTGCGCGCCGACGCACAGCGCGCTCTGATCGATCGCTACGCCGGGCTTGAGCCGCTCGCGGAGCGGGTTGGCGCGGCGTGGTCGGGCTGGCAGCGCGCGCGACGCGCCTGCGCTGCCGCCGAGGCCGACCGGGAGGGCAGTGCGCGCGAGCGCGAGTTGCTGGCCTGGCAGGTGGAGGAACTCGATGCGCTGGATTTCGACGCCGCGGCGTGGGACGAACTCAACCTCGAGCACGCCCGGCTGGGCCACGCCGCCAGTCTGATCGACGGCGCGTCGATGGCCGTGGCCGCGCTGGAAGAGGGCGAAGCGCCGCTGGTGAGCGCGCTGTCGCAGGTGTCGGCGCGGCTGGCCGAGATGGCGCGGATCGACCCCGCGCTGGCCGCCGCGCAGGAGCTCCTCTCCAGCGCCGCGATCCAGGCCGACGAGGCGCTTCATGCCCTGCGCCGCTACCGCGACAGGCTCGACCTCGACCCGCAGCGGCTGAGCGAAATCGAGGCGCGTATCGGCAGCGTCACCGACATGGCGCGCAAGTATCGGGTTGCCCCGGAGGCGCTGGACGCGTTGCGGGCCGATTGCCGCAACCACCTCGCGGCGCTGACCGAATCGGCCGACCCCGCGCTGCTCGCGGCCCGCGCGGCGGCGGCCGAGCGCGACTACCGCACGCTTGCAGGCGAGCTGAGTGCGGCGCGTGCGCCGGTGGCGGCGGCCTTGTCGGCGCAGGTGAGCGAGGCGATGCAGAGCCTGTCGATGACTGGCGGGCGCTTTGAGGTTGCGCTCGAGACCTTGCCCGAGGGCAGCGCACACGGCGACGAGCACGTGGAATTTCTGGTGGCGGCCAACCCCAGCCAGCCGCTGCGCCCGCTCGGCAAAGTCGCCTCGGGTGGCGAATTGTCGCGCATCGGGCTGGCGATCCAGGTCATCATGAGCCGCGCCGCGGCCACCCCAACGCTGATTTTCGACGAAGTCGATGTCGGCATTGGCGGACGGGTGGCCGAGATCGTGGGGCGCATGCTCGGTGAACTCGGCGCGCAGCGTCAGGTGATGTGCGTGACCCATCTGCCGCAGGTGGCGGCGCAGGCCGACTGGCAGTGGTCAATCGCCAAGCGGCAGCGCGATGGCGAAACCGTGAGCACGGTGTCGGTGCTCGATGCCAGCGCGCGCATCGACGAGATTGCGCGCATGCTCGGCGGTGTGAACATCACCGACACCACGCGCAATCACGCGGCAGAGATGCTCGGCACCGCTTCCTGAAATCGGGCTTACTTGTTGTCGTTTTGACGGTCGCGGTTGGGGCACTGCGCGCGCTTGCATTCCACGTACAGATACAGCGCGTGTTCCTTGACCGAGAAGCCGCGCTCGGCGGCGATGCTGCTCTGGCGGGCCTCGATTTCCGGATCGTAGAATTCTTCCACCGCGCCGCACTCCACGCATACCAGATGGTCATGGTGGTGGCCTTCGTTGAGTTCGAAAACCGCCTTGCCGGATTCAAAATGATGGCGTTCAAGCAGGCCCGCCTGCTCGAACTGGGTGAGTACGCGATACACCGTTGCCAGGCCGATATCGGTGCTCTCGTTCATCAGCAGGCGGTAAACGTCTTCCGCCGTCAGGTGACGCATTTCCGTTTGCTGGAACAGTTCGAGGATCTTGAGGCGCGGGAGCGTGGCCTTGAGGCCGATGTTTTTCAGGTTCTGTGTATTCGATGGCATGGCGGTGTCCGGGGCCGCGTGACAAGGTGTGCCACGGAAAGTCGAGCTGAACAGTATGATATATTTTTTGCCCTTTCCTGAGAATGCAGACGTCGCAGGACGTCGCTCACCAACCCGACCATGCGATCGAAATCTGCTTACCTGTGTGCCGCTGTGCTTGCCCTTGCTGCGGCCGGCTGCGGCGTAACCGACAAACTGCGTCCCTACCGCATCGATGTGCGCCAGGGCAACTACGTGACCCAGGAGATGGTCTCGCAACTCAAGAAGGGCATGAGCCGCGACCAGGTGCGCTACGCCTTGGGCACGCCGATGCTCAACGACGTGTTCCACGCCGACCGCTGGGACTACGTCTACCGCTTTACCGCCGGTCACGCCGAGGCCGAGCAGCGCATCCTGACGGTGCGCTTCGAACAGGATCGGCTGGTGCGCGTCGAGGGCGACGTGACCGCCGCCAGCGCCGATGCGGGTGGGGCCGAGGCCGCGCCGCGCCGGGTGCAGGAGATCGATCTCGGCGTGCCGCCGGCCAGTGAAGAACAGCAGTAAGAGCAAAGGTAGCGCAATGACGACACGCAAGACCAGGGTGGCCATCGCCGGCGGTGGCGGGCGCATGGGCCGGATGTTGGTGGAGGCATCGCTCGAAGCCGAAGACATTGAACTCGCCGCGGTGTTCGACCGCCCGGGCAGCCCGCATATCGGGCGCGACGCGGGCGAGCTGATCGCCCAGCCGTGCGGGGTGTCGATCACTGACGACGTGGCAGCCGCGGTGGCAGCCGCTGATTGCATCATCGATTTCACACTGCCGGAGGGCACGCTCGCGCATCTGGCCGAGGCCCGCCGTCAAGGCAAGGCGATGGTGATTGGCACCACCGGTTTCAACGCCGAGCAGAAGGCTGAAATCGCGGCGGCGGCGGAGTCGATTCCGGTGGTGTTTGCGCCGAACATGGCGGTTGGCGTGAACGCGGTGTTCAAATTGCTCGAAGTGGCTGCGCGGATTCTGGACGAAGGCTACGACGTCGAAATCATCGAAGCCCACCATCGCCTCAAGGTTGACGCGCCGTCGGGTACCGCGCTGCGCATGGGCGAGATCGTGGCCCGCGAACTCGGTCGCGACCTTGAGTCCTGCGCGATCTACGGTCGCGAGGGCGTCACCGGCAAGCGCGAAGACAGCACCATCGGCTTCTCCACGATTCGCGGCGGTGATGTGGTCGGCGACCACACGGTGTTGTTCGCCGGCATCGGCGAGCGCATCGAAATTACCCACAAGTCCGGCAGCCGGGTGTCGTACGCGCGCGGCGCGCTGCGTGGCGCGCGCTTCCTGGCTGCGCGCACGCGCGGCCTGTTCGACATGCAGGACGTGCTTGGTCTGCGCTAAAGATGATGCGCACATTTCCGATAACCCACGGAGCAGTGCGCGCCTTTTTGTGATGTGAGGTGAGCGCGCGATTTTCGGGAGGTGTGTTGGTGATCACTGGGCACATGTCTGCACGCGCGGCGTTGGCTTTGGCGTGGCAGTACGGCGGGGAGCAGCGCTGAGGTGAGTTGCGACGCGCTCCAGTCACTCCTGACCGAGCACCTTGATGCGCGCCCCGGCGAGTCGGTGGCCGATTGTCTGATGCGACGCGGCGTGGCCGCCGAGCATAGCGAGACGCTGGCCCAGTTTGTGGCCGCGTGCGACGCCGTGATGGTCGATACGTCTCGCGAGCGCGCGTGCGCCGAAGAGCGCCTGGCGCTGGCCATCCGCAATTCCGGCATGGGCCTGTGGGAGTGGGAGCTGGTCACCGAGGAGATTACCGTCGACGGGACATGGCGCGCCGCGCTGGGTTTCGAGGACGACGAAATCGACGGTGATTTCTCGCACTGGCTGACGCGTATCGACCCGCTCGACGTCGAACGTTTTCCGGTCGTGTTGCGCGAGCATTTGCGCGGCAACGTGCCGTATTTCGAGTTGCTGTTCCGCAGTACCGCCAAGGCAGGGAACACGGTGTGGTTTCAGGCCCGCGGGCGGGCCTTCGAGCGTGGGCCGGACGGGCGCTGGCTGCGCATGATCGGCACGTATGAAGACGTGACGCGCATGCGCGAGACCGAAGTGATGCTGCGCGACGCACGCGATGCCGCCGAAGCGGCGAATCGCGCCAAAAGCGATTTTCTGGCCAACATGAGCCATGAGATCCGCACCCCCATGAACGGCATCATCGGGATGACCGAGCTGGCGCTCGACACGCCGCTCGATGCCGAACAGCGCGACTACCTCAACAGCGTCAAGTCCTCCGGTGAGGCCTTGCTGACGATTCTCAACGACATCCTCGATTTCTCGAAGATCGAAGCCGGCAAGATGGGGCTCGAGAACATCGATTTCTCGCCGCGTTCGATGGCCTCCGATACGGTCAAGACGCTCGCCCTGCGTGCCCAGCAGAAGGGCCTCGAACTGGTCTATGAAGTGGCACCCGAGGTGCCCGCGGTGTTGCGCGGGGATCCCGGGCGGATTCGCCAGATTCTGCTCAACCTGGTCGGCAACGCCATCAAATTCACCCAGCAGGGGCAGATCGCGCTCGGAGTCCAGCTGGTCGACGAGCACGACAGCGTCGCGCGCTTGCGCGTCGAAGTCGCCGATTCCGGCATCGGGATCGCGGATGACAAGGTGGCGGCCATCTTCGGCGCGTTCTCGCAGGCCGACAGCTCGACCACGCGCAAGTTCGGCGGGACGGGTCTGGGGCTGGCGATCTGCCAGCGGCTGGTGTCGCTGATGGGCGGTGAATTGTCCGTGTCGAGCGAAGTGGGGCGGGGCAGCGTCTTCGCATTCACCATGGCGTTACCGGTGGTGGCGCGGGCTGCGCGTGATGCGCGCCCGATGCTCGATGGCCGTCGCGTGCTGATCGCAGAATCCAACCCCGTGGTCGCGCAGGTGCTCGAGCGTTTGCTGGTGCGCTGGGGTGTGCATTGCGTGCGCGTTACCGATGGCGAACAGATGGTGGCGGCGCTCAAGGCCGCCGAGCACGCATTCCAGCCTTATGACTTTGCGATGGTCGATGCCGCCATGGCGGCGCCGGGCGGTTTCGCGCTGGCCGAGCGCATGAAGGCGGAGACCGAATGGCTGGACCGGATCGTGGTGATGATGACCACCCACAGCCAGCGCGCGGATATGGAGAAGTGCCGCCAGCTCGGCCTGAACACGCGCCTCGTCAAGCCATTTTCGGCCGAGGATGTGGCCGAGGCGCTGGTCTCGGCGCTGGCGGGGCAGGCGGTATCCGACGATGCGTTGTTCGCGTTCGACCCCGAGCTGACGCTCACCCGCATGGGGGAGGCGCGCGACGATTCGCTCGACATCCTGCTGGTCGAGGACAATCCCGTCAATCAGGTGGTGGCCACCAAGATGCTGACCAAGGCCGGTCATCGTCTGACGCTCGCCTCCGATGGCCAGGAGGCGCTCGAACAACTCGATGCCAAGCGCTTCGATGTGGTCTTGATGGACGTTCAGATGCCGGTGATGGGGGGCATCGAGGCGACTCAGGCGATCCGCGCGCGCGAGGCGCGTCGCAGCTGGGCGATGGCCGGAGGCTGGAAGCCGGTGCCGATTGTGGCGATGACCGCGCATGCCATGGAAGGCGACCGCCAGCGTTGCCTGGAGGCGGGCATGGACGACTACGTGACCAAGCCGATCAAGCCCAAAGAGCTGTTTGCGGCCATCGACCGAGTGTGCAGCAGCGGAGAGAACGAGGGCGACGACCCCGAAATGAGTCTGCTCGAAGATGCGCAGAAGCTCGGCGAGCGCAGCGACCTCAATCTGGAACAGACGCTCGAACTGCTCGATGGCGACGCCGATGCGCTCAAGCAGCTGGTGGATATTTTCTTCGCCGATCTGGGCGCCAAGCTGCAGGCGCTCAAGGCCGCCGCGTCCGACGGCGATTGCGCCACCCTGATGTCGGTGGCACATACCTTCAAGGGGTCGGTCGGGGTGTTCAACGCTGGCCCGTCGCTGGAGGCCGCCGCGGCCGTTGAGCACGCCGCGCGGGACAACAACATCGAAGCCGCGCGTGCCGCCTTGCCGGCAATGCTCGATGCGATCAACCGGCTGGCGACGGCATTGCGCAAAATGGCCTTCACAAAGCGCTGAGCGGCGGCCTTGCCGGGCGCGTCGCTGAATTGCTTGAGGGGCGCAAATTCGCTAGAATCGCAGGATTTTCCGTTGATTGTCAGGCGGGGCAGGTCGTGCGGACCCGTCCCGTTTTTCACGTGTATCGCGCACGGGGCGCCAAGACCCGATCAACGCTTGAACCAAATCAGGAGTTTTGTCGTGACTCAATTTGCGCCCGCCATCCTCGTTCTGGCCGACGGGACGGTTTTTAGCGGCAAAGGTATCGGCGCGGCCGGTCAGACCGTTGGTGAGGTGGTCTTCAACACCGCCATGTCGGGCTATCAGGAAATCCTGACCGATCCGAGCTATGCGCGACAGATCGTGACCCTGACCTATCCGCACATCGGCAACACCGGCGTGAATGCCGAAGACGTCGAGGCCCCGCGGGTGCATGCCGCCGGCCTGGTGATTCGCGATCTGCCGCTGCGCGCCTCGAACTGGCGCATGGGCAAGACGCTCGACGCCTACCTGCGCGACGAGAACATCGTCGCCATCGCCGACATCGATACGCGCAAGCTCACCCGCATCCTGCGCGAGAAGGGCGCACAGGCGGGCTGCATCGTCACCGCCGGCGCCGACGGGGTGCTCGACAAGGCCGCCGCCCTCGCCGCCGCACGCGCCTTCCCCGGTCTGGCCGGGATGGATCTGGCGCGCGAAGTCACCGCCAGCGCCGCGCACGAATGGCTGGAAACCGAGTGGGATCTGGCCGCCGGTTACGGTGCGCAGTCGGCGCCGCGCTTTCACGTCGTGGCCTACGATTACGGCGTCAAGCGCAACATCCTGCGCATGCTTGCCAGCCGCGGCTGCCGCCTGACCGTGGTGCCGGCGCAGACGCCGGCGGCCGAGGTGATGGCGATGAATCCCGACGGCGTGTTCCTGTCCAACGGGCCGGGCGACCCCGAGCCCTGCGACTACGCGATTGAGGCGATCCGCGAGATCGTCGCTGCCGGCCTGCCGACCTTCGGCATCTGCCTCGGCCACCAGCTGCTCGCGCTGGCCTCCGGCGCGCGTACGGCCAAGATGAAATTCGGCCACCACGGCGCCAACCACCCGGTCAAGGATCTGGACAGCGGGCAGGTGATGATCACCAGCCAGAACCACGGTTTCGCGGTGGATGCCGACAGCTTGCCGGCGAATCTGCGGACTACGCACGTGTCGCTGTTCGACGGCAGCCTGCAGGGGATTGAGCGCACCGATGTGCCGGCGTTCAGTTTTCAGGGGCACCCGGAAGCCAGCCCGGGGCCGCACGACGTGGCTTATCTGTTCGACCGCTTCATCGCATTGATGGACGCGCGCCAGTGAGGTGACAGGCGGCGGCTCGTGCCGTCGCGCCCACAAGGATCGTCACTTCACCCTTTATGAAATTTCGAGGCAACAATGCCCAAACGTTCTGACATACAAAGCATTCTGATCATCGGCGCCGGCCCCATCATCATCGGCCAGGCCTGCGA
>JAGRFQ010000060.1:1862-16568 GCA_020445945.1 Rhodocyclaceae bacterium | reverse complement strand
CGACGTGTGTGCCAGCCGAGAAGTCCGAGACCCGCAAGCATCATCACCCAGGTTTCGGCCTCTGGCACGGCTGCGACCTGCCAGCCGACGTCCTGAAGCAAGGCCCAGTCCATGTCGGTGAAGTATTTGCGTGTGCCGGCGGAGATCGAGGGGGTCAGTGCGGCTTCCTGGAGGCCGCCCATGAAGGTGGACTGGACGGATTTGGCAAGGTGACCGCTATCCGGGCCGCTACCTGCCAGCGGAACATCATTGCCGTTGTTCAGCGCCTTGGCGGCTGCGCCGGTGAATACGCTGCCGCTGACATCGTGATTCCATGCCGCCGATGTGCCGATACCGAGAACGTGACCGACTTCGTGTAGCGCGACCGAGTAGAAATCGAACAGGCCGGAGAAGCTCTCCACGGTACTGACGTCGGTATCGACATACCACGGGGTATCACTGTTGAACAGTATGTTGCCGCCCCAGGTGGAAAAGTTTTCGATTTGTGTTTCGGGCTGGCCGCGTTTGGCGATCAGTTCGGAGAAGGCGGTCGGCACCGGGGCGTAGCCGCCCGCACCGCCGATGGCAAGGGTGTTGCCCGACTGGGCCACCGCGCCCACGAAGATGCGCAGGGTGTCGGCGTCCAGCGACTGGGTGGTGCCAAATTCGACGGAGCCGTTGCTTGCCAGGCTGACGCTGGGTCGAAAATCGTTGGCGCCGCTGCTATTGAGCGCGGCCAGCGAGTCGGTAATGCGGGAGCCGAACTCCGTGGCGATGTTGCCAAGGATGGCACGATGCGTGTCGGTGAAGAAACCGCCACCGTAGGTGTAGTCGAACTCGATGGTGATGGCGTGGGCGCTGCTGCTGAGCAGGGCCGCGGTGGTGACGACGAGAAGCGGTCTGTGCATGAATCGAAGGTCCACAAAATCGGTACGCTGCAAATTGGGCCATCATCCCAGATACCGATGGCATTGAAAAGTCAGGGCTGGTGAGCGGATGTGTCCGGTGACGATGTGCTCTTCGGGTCAAAATCGCCGAGTGCCGCGTGCAGACTGTCGATGGCCTGACTCAGTGTGTCGAGCGTCGGCGATGGGGGGTTGAGGCGATTGTCGCGGTAGGCCATTTCGAGCGCGCGGGCGACCTCGCTGGCGGCGTGGCCGCCAACCATCTCGGCTGAGCTTTTGATGCTGTGGGCGGCGATCCGCGCGGCTTTGACGTCGCCGGCGGCGTGTGCGGCCCGCAGTGTCGCGAGCTGACGCGGGAGTTCTTCGCGAACGTCGCTGACAACCGTGGCGATCAGGGCGCTGTCGTCGAGCAGGCGCAGCCGCATCGCGTCGGGGTCGAACACCGGACGGTGCTGACTTGGCGGGGTGGCGTGTGCTGCGGGCGCCGCCGGGGCCACGTACTGCGCGGGCGCGGCAGGCGCGGCCGGGAGCCAGCGCGCGAGCGCGCTGCGCAATGCGGTGGCGGACAGGGGTTTGCTCAGGTAGTCGTTCATGCCGGCGGACAGGCAGCTTTCGCGATCGCCCGGCAAGGCGTTGGCGGTGAGGGCGATGATCGGCAGGCCGGCAGCGCGCTCGCCGGCGGCCCCGTCGCGGATCCGCGCGGTTGCCTCCAGTCCGTCCATGCCCGGCATCTGGGTGTCCATCAGGATGAGCGCGATTTCGCTCTGGGTGTCTTCCAGCAGATGGCGGATGGCCTCGTGCCCGGACTCCGCAATGCTCACCGGGTGGCCAAGACGGCGCAGATGCTCGACCGCGACGCGTTGATTCAATGGCAGATCCTCGACCAGCAGGATGGTTGCGCCGCGCTCGGCCGTGCGCGCGACGGAGGCGCTGTCGGGCTGCAGATCGAACGGTTCGATCAGCCCGGCGTCGAGCAGTGCCCGGGCCAGATGAATACGACGCAGGGGCTTGATCAGGGTCCGTTCGCAACTGCGCAGGGCGGCCGATTGCGGCGTGCTCAGGCACAGAATCCGGTCGCGCGGGAGCGGCAGCATGGCTTCGGCGGTGGCTTCGTCGGGCGGCATTTCCGGCAGTTGGTCGGACACAAAGGCCAGCGCGGCGCGGTCGCCAATCTGGCAGAAGCTGGGCCAGTCCTTGCACTCGATCACATTGAATTGCCAGCGGCGGAGCAGGCTGGCGAGCTGATTGCGCGCGCTGATGAATGCTTCGGCGACGACGACGGTGTGCCCCGGGGCCTTGGCGCAGGGGCTGAAGGTGCGGTGCTCGGGGGCAACGCGCAGCGGCAGGCTGAACCAGAAGGTGGAGCCGACGCCGGTCGAGCTGCTGACGCCGATGGTGCCGCCCATCTGTTCGACCAGGCGTTTGCAGATCGACAACCCGAGGCCGGTGCCACCGAAGCGCCGGCGGGCAGAGTTGTCGGCCTGGGTGAAGGGTTGGAAGAGGGCCGGTTGGACGGTGGCGGGAATGCCGATGCCGGTGTCGGTAACATAGATGCGCAGTTGCGGGGTCTGGCCGTGCCGCGCCGGCGGGGCTTCGAGGCGCAGCGAAATGCACCCTTCATCGGTGAACTTGATGGCGTTGCCGAGCAGGTTGCCGAGCACCTGGCGTACGCGCAGGGCGTCGCCGAGGATGAAGTCGGGGGTGGCGTCGGTGGCCTCCCAGGCCACTTCCAGCCCTTTGCTGGCGGCGCCGATGAGGGCGACGTCGATGACGTTTTCGACGAGGTCGAAGAGCGAATAGGGCGCGTCGTCGAGGCGCAGCTCGCCAGCTTCGATCTTCGAGAAGTCGAGGATGTCGTTGATGATCGCGAGCAGCGCGTCGGCGCTGCTGCGAGCGATGCCGACAAACTCGCGCTGCTCGTCGTCCATGGGCGTGTCCTCAAGCAGTTGCAGCATGCCGAGCACGCCGTTCATCGGGGTGCGGATCTCGTGGCTCATGCTGGCAACGAAGAGATTCTTGGCCTGCGACGCCGCCTCGGCCGCGTCTTTGGCGCGCCGCAGCTGCGCCTCGTGCGCTTTGCGCTCGCTGATGTCGGTCAGGATGCCGGCCATGCGTAGCGGGTTGCCGTCGGCGTCGCGCTCGACGATGTCGCCACGGTCGAGCACCCAGATGATGCGCCCGTCCTTGCAGCGCATGCGGTGTTCAAGCTGGTATGGCTGGCCGCGCTCGAGGCTGGCCCGGATGGTGGCCCGCACGGTGTCGCGCTCTTCGTCGAGCAGGCAGCGCTCGAGGTCGATCAGGGTGCCGCTCATGTCGCTGGCGGTGTAGCCGAGCATGGTGTAGCAGTGCTGGCTGTGGGTCAGCGCGTTGGTGGCGATGTTCCAGTCCCAGAACGCTTCGCCGGTGCCTTCCATCATGCCCTGGAGGCGACGGGCGCGGGCCTCGAGGTGGGTCTGCTCGGTGACGTCGTGGGCGATGACCAGAATTCGCGGCGAGCCGTCCGGCGCGGTAAAGGGTTTCTTGATCGACACGAAGTGGCGCGTTTCGCCGGTGCCCACGTCGGTCGACGATTCGGGCACGATGCGTGTCACGCCGCTGGTCATCACCTCGCGGATGTTCTGCATGTAGAACGCGTTTTGCGTTGCGTTGGGATTGAAGTCGGCATCGGTTGTGCCGGGAAGTGCGTCGGCGGTGGTGCCGTAGATGCGCGCCAGCGCGGCGTTGCCGAGCACGAAACGGCCATGCCAGTCCTTGACCATGATGATGTCCGGGCTCTCGTCGATGATGGTGCGCAGCAGTTCGTCGCCGGTGTGCTTTTCGTGCGATGCCCGCGCTGCCGCCCGGGCGTCACGCACGACGCGCCACACCAGCGCCGCAACGACCGTCGCCAGCACCGCCAGGCTGACTATTACCAAAGGCTGAGTCGTGCCGGTGGATGCCGTGCCCACCGCGCTGGCCAGCGCGACAAGTGCACACACCGCGCACAGCCCCGCCAGCCAAGCGATGCGTGGCACCGGGCGGGGTCTCGGGGCGGGGTCGGTTGCGGGCAGCGGCGGGGTGGTGGTCGACATACTTTAAGTGTAACGGCTGCGGGCCCGGATTCTTTGACTTGCGTGCGCACTTTCCTGGCGCCGGTGTGGGCTGCCGGCGGAGCGCCTATAATCGGCCGGACTCGATAACCGGAAGCTGTTCACGATGCGCTATCACGACCTGCGCGATTTCATGGCTCAACTCGAAGCGCGCGGCGAGCTCGTGCGGATCAAGGTGCCGGTCGACACTCACCTCGAAATGACCGAGATCGCCGACCGGGTGCTGCGTGCCGGCGGCCCGGCGCTGCTGTTCGAACAGCCGGTCACGCGCGGCGTGGCGCAGGCCATGCCGGTGCTCGCCAACCTGTTTGGTACGCCCGACCGGGTGGCGATGGGGATGGGTGAGGATGGCGACTGGCAGGCGCAACTGCGCGAGGTCGGCCGGCTGCTGGCCTTCCTCAAGGAACCCGAGCCGCCGAAGGGGCTGAAAGACGCGTGGGAGAAGCTGCCGGCCTATCGGCAGGTGCTCAACATGGCGCCCAAGGTGGTGCGCTCGGCGCCGTGTCAGGAAACCGTGTGGGAAGGCGCGGACGTCGATCTGGCGCGCCTGCCGATCCAGCACTGCTGGCCGGGCGATGTGGCGCCGCTGATTACCTGGGGGCTGGTGGTGACGCGCGGGCCGAAGCAGAAGCGCCAGAATCTGGGCATCTACCGCCAGCAGGTGCTGGGGCCGAACAAGGTCATCATGCGCTGGCTGGCGCATCGCGGCGGGGCGCTGGATTTTCGCGACCACCAGCAGGCGCATCCGGGCGCGCCGTTTCCGGTGGCGGTGGTGCTCGGCTGCGATCCGGCGACCATCCTCGGCGCGGTCACCCCGGTGCCCGACAGCCTGTCCGAATACCAGTTCGCTGGCCTGCTGCGCGGCGGCAAGACCGAGCTGGTCGAGTGCATCGGCTCGGATCTGCAGGTGCCGGCGCGCGCCGAGATCGTGCTCGAAGGCGTGATTCACCCCGGCGAGACGGCGCTCGAAGGCCCCTACGGCGACCACACCGGCTACTACAACGAGCAGGCCGAATTCCCGGTGTTCACCATCGAGCGCATCACCGCGCGCCGCGCGCCCGTCTACCACAGCACCTACACCGGCAAGCCGCCCGACGAGCCGGCGATGCTCGGCGTGGCGCTCAACGAAGTGTTCGTGCCGCTGCTGCAAAAGCAGTTTCCGGAGATTGTCGATTTCTATCTGCCGCCGGAGGGCTGTTCCTACCGGATGGCTATCGTCAGCATCAAGAAGCAGTATCCCGGCCACGCCAAGCGGGTGATGTTCGGCATCTGGAGCTTTCTGCGCCAGTTCATGTACACCAAGTTCATCATCGTGGTGGACGACGATGTCGACATCCGCGACTGGAAGGAGGTGGTGTGGGCGATGACTACCCGCATCGACGCCACGCGCGACACCGTGCTGGTCGACAACACCCCGATCGACTACCTCGATTTCGCCAGTCCGGAGGCTGGTCTCGGCTCCAAGATGGGGCTCGACGCCACCAACAAGTGGCCGGGCGAAACCCATCGCGAATGGGGCCGGCCGATTGCGATGGACGCGGCGGTCAAGGCGCGGGTCGACGCGCTGTGGGACCAGCTCGGGCTGTAGCGCACCCCCGCGGCGGCGGGCGCGATGGTTTGCAAAGCGTGTCGACGGCTTGAAATTGCCCAAAATGCCCCGACGTCTTCCACTGCCGCCGCGCGGCGGCCCCTGCCATCACCGGAGACCTGAATGGCCCAGTCCGATATCCATGCCGGCCTTGTCGTCGAGGCGCCCTCGCAAGGGATGATCAACCTCACCCATGTAATCTACGCGCTGCACGCCATTGCAGTCATCTCCGGCATCACCACCTCGGCCACCATCGTCGGCAGCTTCGTCTCCGGCATGCCGTCGATCATCGCGGTGATTCTCAACTACGTGAAACGCGGCGCGGTGCGCGGCACCTGGCTGGACAGCCACTTTCGCTGGCAGATCCGCACCTTCTGGTTCGCCTTCCTGTGGATCGCGATCGCCTATCTGATGTTCATCACCATCATCGGCATTCCGCTGTTCTTCGCGATCATCGCCGGCGCCGGCTTGTGGGTGCTCTACCGCGTGGTGCGCGGCTGGATCAGCCTCTCCAACCGCAGCATGATGCCGGTGCCCGCGGTCGACTGATCGCGCGGGCGCTCAGCGCCCCTCCCACACCCATTCGAGCAGAATGTCCTGCGCTTCGCGGCTGGCGCCGGCGTTGGCGTGGTTGACCATCATCGCCACCGCGTGGCGCTGTCCTTTCTGGTCGATGACGTAGCCGGCCATCGCGCGCACGCCGTTGAGCGTGCCGGTCTTGATGTGCGCGGTGCCGCGCGCCGGGCTGTCGCGCAGACGCTTGCGCGCCGTGCCGTCGATGCCGGCGACCGCCATCGAGCTCATGAATTCGGGCATGAAGGGGCGCTCCCAGGCCTGTTTGAGCAACTCGCCGAGGCCGCGCGCAGTGATGCGCGCGGTGCGCGACAGGCCGGAGCCGTTATCCACCGACAGCCCGGTGGTGTCGATGCCGGCCGCCGCCAGCTGCACCTGCGCCAGTCGCGCGCCGCCGCTGACCATGTCAGGCGCGCCCGAATCGCTGGCGCCGAGGGTGGCCAGCAGTTGTCGGGCAATGACGTTGTTCGACCATTTGTTCATGTCGCGCACCACGTCGGCCAGCGAGCGCGAGGTGTGCACGAACAGGGTGGTCGTTTCCGCCGGCGTCTTGCCGTGTTTGACCCGCCCGCTCTGCCGCCCGCCCATTTCCTGCCACAGCCCGCCGACCACCTCCTCGGCGAAGCGCTGCGGCGACACCGGGGAGACGAACCAGTCCTTGATGCCGCACGCGTCGTGCCAGGTGCCCGACAGGCGCAGGCGTTCGCCCTTCGGGGTGCGTTCGGCGGCCGCGTCGAGCGCCTTGTACCAGCGCCGGGCGCAGTGCCCGGGGGTGGCTTCGACCTCGTTGTCGATTGCGATGTGCGCCATCGGCGGATCGGTGAGGATGCGCGGCGGGCGGGCCGCGGCGGAGTCCGGCACCGCGGCGACCAGCGCGGACGGCGTCGACAGCGTGGCCGAGGCGAGGCGTACCGGCGGCGGGTCCACGAGCGGCGCGGGTTCGGGGACGAAGGTCAGGCGCAAGGCGTTGAAGTTGATCACCATGCCGCTCGGCCCGGCGTTGTAGGGGCGCATTGCCTGTCCGTCGAACACCGCCGGATCGTGGGCCGGCAGGCGCAGTGCGCTGTCGTCGATGACGATGTCGCCGGTAATGCGCGCCACGCCCAGTCCGCGCATCTGGCGGAACAGCTTCCATAAATCGGCGTGGGTGAACACCGGATCGCCGCCGCCGACGAGGTAGAGGTTGCCGTGGAGCGTGTCGCCCTGGATCTCGCCGTCCATCGCCAGCCGGGTGGTCCAGAAATAGGCCGGTCCGAGGCGGTCCAGCGTGGCGAAGGCGGTAACCAGCTTCATCACCGATGCCGGGTTCATCGGGGTGTCCGGGTTGTGGCTGAGGGTGGGGTGCTTCTGGTCGACCTGACCGACCCAGATCGCCACGTCGGATAGCGGAATGCGCGCCTTTTCGAGTGCCACACGCAGGTCTTTGGGAAAGCCCGCGGCATGGGCGGCCCACGGTGCGAGGAGGCATAGCGCGAGCAGCATCAGCTGTGCGCGGGGGCGGGTCAGAAAACGGTATGACAGGGGAGCCCGGTGCGCGGTCGCGCGCCGGCGGTACAGCGGTGTGACGCCAATCCAGCAAAAAAACATGCAACATCCCAGGGTGATTTCAGGCGCAATGCGCGCGCGGAGGTGTGTCCGGTGGTGTGTGTGTGACGGGCCCGCGTCGCGCGTCAGTTGCACTTATTATTCCGAAGTTTGCGATCAATCGCCATGTCGGTTCGATGACGTGGCGATAGCGCCAGCGAACCGCCCCGGCGCTCGTGCGGTTCAGGAATCCGGCTGCGCCGCCGGCGGGTGCCATTGCTCGCCGAGCTGCCACGGTGCGGGGCGCGTCTTGCGTGCAGCGCGCAGGGTGTCGTATTCGGCGAGCACGCGGGGCACGTAGGCCTGCGTTTCGGGGTAGGGCGGGATGCCGCCGTGGCGTTCGACCGCGCCCGGGCCGGCGTTGTAGGCGGCGAGCGCAAGCGCCATGTCGCCATCGAAGCGGTCGAGCAGACTGCGCAGAAAACGTGCCCCGGCGTGCAGGTTGGCGTGTGTGCCGGTGGCGCCGCGCGGGCCGAAGCGTGCCGCGGTGGCCGGCAGCACTTGGGCGAGTCCGCGGGCTCCCTTGGATGACAGCGCGTCGGCGTCGTAGGCCGATTCCACCTTGACTACCGCGTGGAGCAATTCAGTTTCGATGCCGGCGGCGTCAGCCGCCCGGGCGATGGCGTCGGCGTACGGCCGGCGGTCGGTGGCGGGATTGTGAGCCACAGGCGCGGGCAGGCGCCATGCCGGCTGCGTCGTTACACGGTAAGCTTCGAGCGGCACCTGCACGCGATAAGGCGACTCAGCGCCGTCGGCCTGCAGGCCGCCGGACAGGAACAGCACCACCAGCGAGCCCAGATTGCGTGCGATGCGCTCAATACGCATTGCGGTCCCTGAGTACCAGCAGCGCGGTTTTCACGATGATCCACATGTCCATGCCAAGCGACCAGGTGCGCAGATATTCGAGGTCGTAGTCGATGCGCTTTTCCATCTTGTCGACGGTTTCGGTTTCGCCGCGATAGCCGTTGACCTGGGCCCAGCCGGTGATGCCCGGCTTGACCTTGTGGCGCACCATATAGCCCTTGATCAGCTTGCGATAGGTTTCGTTGTGGGCTACGGCGTGCGGACGCGGGCCGACGATGCTCATGCGCCCCTGGAGCACGTTGATGAACTGAGGCAGCTCGTCGAGCGAGGTGCGGCGGATGAAGGCGCCGAAGCGGGTGATGCGCTGATCGCCCTTGATGGCTTGTTGGATCTGGCTGCCGTCGTCGGTGGTGGTCATCGAACGGAACTTGTAGACCACGATCTCCTTCCCGTCGAGGCCGTAGCGGCGTTGCTTGAAGATCACCGGGCCGGGGGAGGAGAGCTTGACGCCGATGGCCACGGCAAGCATCAGCGGCGAAATCAGCACCAGAATGAGCAGCGACAGCACGACGTCGGAGAGGCGTTTGACGATGCCGCTGGCGCCGGTGAACGGGGTCTCGCACACCGCCACCACCGGCATGCCGCCAACGCTGTCGACGCGCCCCTGGATCAATTCCGTGACGAAGATGTCGGGCGCGAAGAAGATCGACGCAGTGGTGTCCTTGAGGTTGTCGAGCAGTTGCAGGATGCGCGGCTGGGTGGCCATTGGCAGCGCCAGATAGATGTGGTCGACGTGATGCTGCCCGACGTACTCAGCCAGTTGCGACAGATTGCCAAGCAGTGGCGTGTTGCCGATGCCGTGGAGACGCTCGCGGCTGCGGTCGTCGAAGTAGCCGACGCAGCGCACGCCGATGAACTGGTTGGCTGCAAAATTTTGCGCCAGGCGCACGCCGGTTTCGTTGCAGCCGGCGATCACCGCCGTATGACTGTTGCCTTCGCGCGCCAGAATGAAAGGCACGGCCCAGCGCGCGAGAGCGTTCATGGCCACCAGCGCCAGCGGGGTGACCCCGAGCCAGGTGTATAGCACCGCTTTGTGGAAAAAATCGATATAGCCGCTCGCTTCGCCGAAGAACAGCAGGATCAGCGCGATCAGTATCCAGTTGAAAAAAGTCTTGCGCGCCATGCGCCGGAAGCGGTCGCGCAGAAACAGGCTGCCGGGAAAGGTCAGCGAGAACACGATCAGGGACAGGATGATGTACGGCGCGGCGGGCGCCTCGCCAAAGAGCGTGGCGATGACGAACAGCATGCCAACCGAGACGAACGGGTCGAGAAAAGTCTCGATCGTGCTCGAAAGCGACAGGTTGCCGCGGTGCAGTCCGTTCTGTTTTTCCAGGGTTGCAAGCATGAGAGGCGACGAAGTTAGTGGTTGTTGCGTAGCAGCAAATACATAATCATAATCTGCGCTTGTTGTCACTATGTTTAACGAATACGACGTGTCTGGCTGTGACTTAAACCCTGACCCTGCTGCTCGGGGCGTAAGCGGGTTGCCACGTGAATCAGGTACAGTGCGCCCGACCATGCAAAATATTGCTCGCACCCGCCCGTCTCTTGTTCGCCTTGCTCTCGCCGGTGCGTCGCTGGTGCTTGCCTCCGCCGCCCTTGCCGACAGCGCCGACGCGTTCAATATCAGTATCAGCCAGTCTTTGCAGCATGACGACAACCTCTACCGGCTGGCCGACGGCGTGCAGCCCTTCGGGACCGGGCCGCGGGCAGACACCATCAGTATCACATCGCTGTCGGCGACCTTCGAGCGCCGTTACAGTTTGCAAAACCTGTCGGCATCGGTGGACCTTGCCCGCGTAGGCTTCGATACCTGGGATACGCTCGACTATTCCACGCGCGGTGGCAAGGTCCGCTGGGACTGGGCGATCGCCAAGCGCTGGACCGGTGTGCTCAGCGCCAGCCAGGACGAGACTGCGCGCGATTTCGGCGATCTTGCCGCGCGCCGCGAGAGCAGCGTCAGCCGTCAGCGCACTTACGCTGCCGAGGCCAACTACTGGTGGCACCCGGACTGGGCGGGGGGCGTCGGGTTCGAGCAATTCTCAAGCGCGTATAGCGATACCGCGTCGCAAACCTCTGACTACGACGCCGCGATCGGCAAGCTCAAGCTCACCTATCGACCGCGTTCCGGAAACAGCGTGGCGCTGGCCGGGCGTTTTACCGACGGCAGTTTTCCCAACCGTCAGGCGGGTGTGCTGTCCGACGATGGTTTTCGCCAGACCGATTGGCGTGTCGAGGGGCAGTGGCGGCTCACCGGTCACAGTCAGCTCAGCGGCTATCTGGGCTTTACCCGGCGGCGGCACCCGAACCTGACCTACCGCGACTATGCCGGCCTCACCGGTCGCCTGACCCATCTGTGGCTGCCAACCGGCAAGCTCAGCGTGTCTACGGTCGTGCGTCGCGAAATCGGCGCGCGTGACGATCTGGTCGACAATTTCGTGGTGACGCGTGCGCTGTCGCTCTCGCCGACGTGGTCGGTCAGTCCGCGTGTTGCGCTGCAGGGGCGGGTCGAGTGGCGCGAGCGCGACTTCCGGGGCGACCCGGGCATCATCAACATTGCCCTGGCAAGCCAGAATGACCGCACCCGGATCTTCAACGTAGGCGCGTACTACACGCCGATTGACGCACTGCGCCTCAGCCTGTCGTATTCGCAGCAGGTCCGCGACAGTGACCTGGCGAGTGCGAGCTATACGGCCAGAGTCGCCTCTTTTTCTGCGCAGTACACTTTCTGAGTCGCCCGCCCGGGTGGATGCTGCGGCGCAGGATTTTGTTGCCATTGATATGGCCGCCAGTGGCGTTGTTCACTTCCGTTTGTCATCAAGCGGTGATAGTCTGCAATCAACGCGCTGTATGCAGTCCGCACGTCCGGGCTGCCACGTGGATGCAATGTTGGCTGTCTAGAGTGCAGTTTTCTGCTGGAATTTCCGGGGTGTGTCATGAAACATGGTGTGTTCGGTGTACTGTTTGGGATCGGTCTTGTCGCCGCTGCGCCGGTGGTTCAGGCGGCGACTGTCAAGCTCGATGGTGTGGCCTTCGACGTGTATTACGACGATGCCTTGCTCGGGCTCTTCGGCGCGCCGACCCTCTCCGGCAATGTGCTCTTCTTCACACCTACCGCCTTCAAGGCTGAAAGCCTCAACGGCGCGGGTGTCAGCACCGCCAATGCAACGCTCAACCTGCGCGTCGAGCTGGCCGACGGCTACGATTTTTCCTTCCTGTCGCTCTCCGAATCGGGCGACTACCTGATGCGCGGCGCCTCCAGTGAAGTCGACGTGTTGGGGCAGCTGCGGGTTTTCGATCTGGCCGCACCGCTGACCCGCGCCAATGAGGGCATTGCCACCGCTGGTGCGCTCACCGTGCGTGACGGGGTCAATCACAACTGGGATGCGTCCGCCGAACTGGCCCTGACCGGCACGCAGTGGTCCGACACGCGCGGCGTCAACGTCACCATCGAGAACCTGCTGGGCGCCTATACCGATTCGGCCGATCCCGGCCGCAAACAGGCATTTGTCGAGAAAAAATTCGTTGGCCTCAGCGTCGGCGTGGTGCCGGCCGTGCCCGAGCCTGAATCCTATGCACTCATGCTGGCCGGGCTGGGCATGCTGGGGTTGGCCGCCAAGCGCCGTTCGCACCGCTAGTGTAGGCCGTTGCGATCGCCCGGCGACGGGCGGTCGTATGCAAAAGACGCCCCCCGCGGGGCGTCCTTTTTTTGCGTCATAGATCACATTGGCATGTGATCGGCCGGGCGCCACTAGTGGCGCTGGTTACAATATTGACTGTTTTGTGGTGCTGTCATATGCATCACTTTCTGGCATGCTACGATTTGTGCGTTGCCGCAAAGTTGAGTGAACTGCTGCCTTTGTCGACCCGACTGCTCTGGAGCCTGATTGCATGATTGCCAATGCCTTTGTCAAAAACCTGTCGCTCGCAATCGCCTCGGCGGTGTTGCTGTCAGCATGCGGGGAGGGCGAGTCGGCGGGCAAGACGGCGACGCAGGTCGCAGCCAGGGTCAATTCCGAAGAGCTGTCGGTGCATCAGATCAACGCCGTCTTGTCGCGGACGCCCAATCTGCAGCCGGATCAGGTCGAGGCGGCGGGGCAGGCCGCGCTCGAACGGCTGATCGACCAGGAGCTGCTGGTGCAGCGCGCCAAGGACAAAAAGCTCGATCGCGATCCGCGCGTCATGCAGGCCATCGAAGCAGCGCGGCGCGAAATTCTGGCGCGCAGCTACATGGAGCAATTCACCGGGCAGGCCGACAAGCCGGCGCCAGGCGAAATCCAGGCCTTCTATGACGAGAACCCCGCGCTGTTCTCCGAGCGCCGGGTGTACAACCTCCAGGAGCTGAACATCACCATCGACGCCGACAAGCTCGGCGAGTTGCGCGAGGCGGTAACCGCGGCCAGCAGCCTCAACGACATCGTCAACTGGCTGCGCGAACGGAAGATTCCGTTCAAGGCCGGCGGTGGCGTGCGTGCGGCGGAACAGCTGCCGCTCGAAGCCCTGCCCCGGTTCGCCCAGATGAAAGATGGCCAGATCGGCCTGGTGCAGACCCGCACCGGCGTGCTCGCCATTTTCCTCGCCGGTTCGCGCGCGCAGCCGCTGGACGTAGCGGCCGCCACCCCCTTCATCGAACGCTTCTTGCTGAACAGGGAAAAGACCGAGATGGCGCGCGCTGAAATGAAGCGTCTGCGCGATACGGCACAGATCGAATACATGGGTAATTTCAAGGCGCCGACACAAGGCCAGGCCACGGTCGAAGAGGTGGTGCCTGCGGCGGCGTCGAGCACGGAGAGTGAAGGCGGCTTGTCTGCCGAGACCCTCGAAAAAGGGGTCTCCGGCCTGAAGTGATTGCCACTCCGGCTTCCTGGATCATGACAACAGCGTGGTATAGGTAATGTCACATCGTACGATCAGTCAGTTGGTATTTCTGGTGCTTGCGCTGGTGTACTTCGTCTCCGGCGCCAAGGCCGAAGGTGGCGGCGAGTATGTCCTCGGGTCGGGGGACATTATCCGTATCACGGTGTTTCAGAATCCCGACCTCACCACCGAAACGCGGGTCTCCGAAACCGGCGCCATCACCTTTCCGCTGGTCGGCAATGTCGAGGTCGGCGGGCTGACCGTGCCAGCGGCCGAAAATCGCCTCGCCGAACAGCTGCGCAGTGGTGGCTTCGTGCTGCAGCCGCAGGTCGGCATTCTGCCCCTGCAGATGCGGGGCAATCAGGTGGCGGTGCTTGGCCATGTCAACCGTCCGGGCCGTTATCCGCTCGAAACCTTCAACATGCGTCTGACCGACATGCTCGCCAATGCGGGCGGGGTCGCTGCTGCGGGGGGCGACCAGCTGGTGTTGATCGGGGTGCGCGACGGCAAGAGCGTGCGCATGGAGATTGACGTGCCGTCCCTGTTCCAGAAGGGCGACATGTCTGCCGACGTGACGCTGGCGGGCGGCGATGTCATCTACGTCAATCGTGCGCCGATGTTCTACATCTACGGCGAAGTCAATCGCCCGGGCGCGTTTCGTCTCGAACGCGGCATGAGTGTCATGCAGGGGCTGGCCACCGGCGGCGGCGTGTCGCTGCGCGGCACCGTGCGCGGACTGCGCATCCACCGCCGCGATGCCGACGGGGCGCTGCAGGTCATCGAGCCCGATCTCGAGCTTGCGCTGCAGCCCGACGATGTCATTTTCGTTAAGGAAAGCCTGTTCTAAGCCTATGACTTTCCAACAATTCCTCCTCATCCTTCGGGCCCGCCTGGGGGTTGTGCTCGGCACGCTCGCGGTGGTGGTCGGCACCGCGCTGGCGGTCAGCCTACTGCTGCCCAAGCAATACACTGCCGAAACCGCGCTAGTGGTCGATGCCAAGGCGGCAGACCCGCTGATGGGCGGCATGCTGCCGGCGCAAATGATTCCCGGCTACATGGCCACCCAGGTCGACATCATCAGCTCCAACCGCGTCGCCCAGCGCGTGGTCAGTCTGCTCAAGATGGACCAGGCGCCGGTGATTCGGGCGCAATGGCAGGACGAGACCGATGGCGAAGGCTCGATTCAGGTGTGGCTCGCCGAGCTGCTCAAGAAAAAGCTCGACGTGCAGCCCTCGCGCGAGAGCAACGTCATCACGCTGGCCTACGA
>JAGRFQ010000060.1:0-1692 GCA_020445945.1 Rhodocyclaceae bacterium | reverse complement strand
CGCGGCATCGTCGCCACCGACGAGCGCCTCGACGTCGAAACCGCGCGCCTTGCCGAACTGTCCACCCAGCTCTCCATGGTGCAGGCGCAAAAGGTCGACAGCCGCTCGCGCCAGGCCCAGTCCGGCCGCGCCGACAGCATGCCCGAGGTGATGCAGAACAGCCTCATCCAGAGCCTCAAGGCCGACCTCACGCGGCAAGAAGGCGTGCGCGAGCAGATGGCCGGCCGGCTTGGCAAAAACCACCCCGAAATCGCCCGCATCGAGGCCGACATCGCCAACCTGCGCGAGCGCATCGCCAGCGAAACGCGGCGCGTGGTCAACTCGCTGGGCACCGCCAACCGGGTCAACACCCAGCGCGAATCCGAGATCCGCGACGCGCTCGCCGCGCAAAAAGAGCGCGTGCTCGCGCTCAAGGCCGAACGCGACCAGATCGCCGTGCTTCAGCGTGACGTCGAAAACGCCCAGCGCGCCTNNTCACCCAGCGCCTCGCCCAGACCAATCTCGAAAGCCAGACCCAGCAGACCAACGTGGTCGTGCTCACACCCGCCACCGCGCCGCTCGAACCGTCCAGCCCCAAGATCCTGCTCAACGTTGCGCTGGCGATCTTCCTGGGCGGCCTGCTCGGGGTCGGCGCCGCGCTGATGCTCGAACTGATGGACCAGCGCGTGCGCGGCGAAGAAGACCTGCAGCAGGTCGATGGCGTGCCCGTAATCGGCCTGATCCCCGGCACATCGGCGGGCCGCAACCTGCGTCCGGCGGTCTGAATGCACGCCAGACGCCTGCCCCCTCACTCACGCCCCGCCGGCCAAGCCCGCGCTGGAGAGGTTTCGCGATGAACAGCCCGCACAACGTGGTCGAACAACTCGCCGATCACAAGCCCGGCAACGACCGCTCGATCGGCGCCATCCTGATCGACGCCGGCAAGCTCAAAGCCGGCGACGCCGAGCGTGTCTTGCGCCTCGCGCAAGAGCAAGGCCTGCGCTTCGGCGACGCCGCCAAGCAACTCGGCCTGATTTCCGACAGCGATATCGAGCACGCCCTCTCGCGCCAGTTCGACTACCCCTACCTCAACCCCGGCGAGAGCGAAGTCGCGCGCGAAATCGTCGCCGCCTACAACCCCTTCTCGCCACAGGTCGAAGCCCTGCGTGCACTGCGCAGCCAGCTCATGCTGCGCTGGTTCGACGCCGATGCCGAGCGCAAAACGCTGGCCATCGTCAGCCCCGGCCGCAGCGAAGGCCGCTCGTGGCTCACCGCCAACCTCGGCGTCGTCTTCTCTCAACTCGGTGAGCGCACCCTCATCATCGACGCCGACCTGCGCGCCCCGCGCCAGCACAACCTGTTCGGCATCGACAACCGCAGCGGCCTCTCCGCCGCGCTCTCCGGCCGCGGCAGCCCCGAGCTGATCCAGCGCGTGCCCGCGCTGCGCGACCTCTCCGTCCTCCCCGCCGGCGCCACCCCGCCCAACCCGCAGGAACTGCTCGCCCGGCCCCTGTTCGCCCAACTGCTCGCGCAAACCGCTGCCGACTTCGACATCATCCTCATCGACACCCCCGCAGGCAGCGCCTACGCCGACGGCCAGACCATCGCCGTGCGCGCCAGCGGCGCACTGCTCGTCGCCCAACGCAACGCCAGCCGCCTCGGCCTGCTGCGCAGCTACGCCGACATGCTCCGCCAGGCCAGCGCCACCGTGGT
>JAGRFQ010000059.1 GCA_020445945.1 Rhodocyclaceae bacterium | reverse complement strand
GCTCGATCGAGATCGCCGGGCTGAGCCCTTCGATCAGGTCCACGTCCGGCTTCTCCATCAACTGCAGAAACTGGCGCGCGTAGGCCGACAGCGATTCCACATAGCGCCGCTGCCCCTCGGCGTAGAGCGTGTCGAAGGCCAGCGACGACTTGCCCGAGCCGGACAGGCCGGTAATCACGGTGAGCCGGTTGCGCGGCAGATCGAGGTTGATGTTCTTCAGATTGTGGGTGCGCGCACCGCGGATGCGAATGTCGTCCATGACGCCGTTTGGCCCCCGGATCGGGGCCTGAAAAGAGTGAGCCGGGCGGTGGCCGGAAAGCGACGCGCATCAAGCGGCGCGCCGACGCAACCTGCTAATATACGCAATTCGCTCCGCGCTGACCAAACCCGCATTCCATGGCCGATACCGACAAGATGACCCCCGCAGAACGCCGCACGGGCGCCGCCCTGGCGGGCATCTTCGGCTTGCGCATGCTCGGTCTGTTCCTGATCCTGCCGGTGTTCGCGGTCCATGCGCGCGGCCTGCCCGGCGGCGACAACCTCGCCCTGGTGGGGCTGGCGCTGGGCATCTACGGCCTCACCCAGGCGTGCTTCCAGATTCCCTTCGGCATGGCCTCGGACCGCTTCGGGCGCAAGCCAGTGATCATTTTCGGCCTGCTGCTGTTTGCCGCCGGCTCGGCGCTGGCGGCGATGGCGAGCAGCGTGCAGTGGATCGTGATCGGCCGCGCCCTGCAAGGCGCCGGCGCGATCTCGGCGGCGGTCACCGCGCTGGCCGCCGACCTCACCCGCGAGCAGCATCGCACCAAGGTGATGGCGATGATCGGCTCCTCCATCGGGCTGGTGTTCGCGCTGTCGCTGGTTGCTGCGCCGGTGCTCTATGCCGCCATCGGCATGGCCGGCATCTTCTGGTTTACCGCCGGACTCGCGCTGCTGGCGATTGTGGTGCTGCGCCGCGCGGTGCCCACCCCGCCGCGGGTCGAAGCCAAAATGGTGCGTTTCTCCGGGGTGCTGCGCGACATGCAGTTGCTGCGTCTGAACCTCGGCATCTTCACCTTGCATCTGGTGCAGATGGCGATGTTCGTGGTCGTGCCGGCGGCGCTGGTCGCGCAGGGCGATCTGCCGATCGCCGCGCACTGGAAAATCTACCTGCCGGCGGTGCTCGCCAGCTTCGCGCTGATGATTCCGGCGATCATCGTCGCCGAGCGCAAAAACCTGCTCAAGCCGGTCTTCGTCGCCGCCATCGGTCTGCTGGTGCTCACCCAGGTGGGCTTCATCTTCGGCCGTTCGCAACTGTGGCAGATGGCCGCGCTGCTGGTGGCCTTCTTCGTCGCCTTCAACATCCTCGAAGCCACGCTGCCCTCGCTGGTGTCGCGGGTCGCGCCGCCCAAGGCCAAAGGGGCTGCGCTCGGTATCTACAACACCCACCAGTCGCTGGGGCTGTTTCTCGGCGCGAGTCTCGGCGGCTGGCTCAGCCAGCACGTCAGTGCGGACGCGGTGTTTGTGGTCACGGCCGCGCTGGCGGCGCTGTGGCTGGGCGTGGCGCTGACCATGCTGCCGCCGCCCAAGGTGGCCGCGCGCAGCTATCCGATCCACCCCGCGGTCGACCTCGACGAACTGCGCGCCAAGATCGTCGAGTTGCCCGGCGTGCGCGAGGCGGTGGTTGAAACCGAATCGCGCATGGCCCACCTCAAGATCAATCTCGATCGCTGGGACGAGGCGCGCCTGCAGCAACTGATCGGCGCGGACTGAGCTCACCCCCCGGCCGGCGCCGGAAAGTGCAGCCGGAAGCGCGTCACCCCCGCTGCCGATTCCACATCGATGTGCCCCTGGTGGGCGGCCACGATCGCGCGCGTGATCGCCAGCCCCAGTCCGGCGCCTTCGTGTTCGCTGTGGCTGCGCGCGGTGTCGGCGCGGTAGAAGCGCTCGAACAGGTGGGGCAGTCTGGCCGGGTCGATGGTCGCGCCGGTGTTGCTCACGGTCAGCGTCACGCCGGCCGCGGCGTGCTCGATGCGCACGTCCACCCGTCCGCCGGGCGGGGTGTGGCGCAGCGCATTCGACAGCAGGTTGCTCAACGCGCGGCGCAGCATCAGACGGTCGCCGTGCAGTTGCGCGCCGCCGCGGGCATGCAGGGCGATGTGGCCGGCCTCGGCGAGCGCGTCGTAGAAATCGAACATGTCGGTCACTTCGTCCTCCAGCCGGATCGCCTCGCGCGAGGGCAGGATCAGGCCGTGATCCGCCTTGGCCAGAAACAGCATGTCGGAAATCATCCGCCCCAGCCGCTCGAACTCTTCGGCATTGGAGGCCAGCGTGTCGCGGTAGGCCGCCGCGTCGCGGGTGTGCAGCAGCGCGACCTGGGTCTCGGTGATGAGGTTGCTGATCGGGGTGCGCAGTTCGTGGGCGAGATCGGATGAAAAGTCCGACAGCCGGCGGAAGGCATCTTCCAGCCGCGCCAGCATGCGGTTGAGTTCGCTGGCCAGCTCGGCCAGCTCGGGCGGCACCGCGTCGACCGGCAGGCGCTCGTCGAGGCGGGTGGCGGTGACCGCCGCCGCGCGGGCCTTCATCAAGCGCAGCGGCGCCAGCCCGCGGCGGACGGCCCAGCCGCCGAGCAGGGCGCTGACCAGTGCCGCGGCGAGGATGAAGACGCCGAGGGTGGCGCTGAAGCGGTCGATGAAGGCGGTGTGGTGGTTGATGTCGATGGCCACCGTGACCTCCACCGGCGCGCGCGCCGGGGTGTCGCTGGCGATGGTGGTCGACAGGGCGCGAAAGTGGTGCCCGCCACTGCGCCATTCGATCGGCTGGTGGGCGGCCTCGGGGACGGTCAGCGGTGCGTTGGCAAAAATGAGGTGGCCGTCGGCGCGCGCGACGCGAACGGTCAGATCGTGGTGGCCGACGAAGGCGTCGTGCAGCGGGCCGGCCAGGGCCGGCAGTGCGGCATCGCTGCCGGCCTGCCCGACCAGCGCCCGGATCAGCAGGATCTTGCCTTCGAGCAGGTCGATGTCCTGCTGCCGGAAGTGGCGCTCAAGCGCCGAGACGACCAGGCCGCCCAGCGCCAGCAGCACGACGCTGGAGACCAGCGCAAAGAGCAGCGTGAGGCGGGTGGCGATCGAGGCCGGGCGGCTCATGCCGCATCCGGCGCTTCGAGCACGTAGCCCATGCCGCGCACGGTATGCACCAGCCGGGTGTCGAAGGGGTCGTCGATCTTGCTGCGCAGGCGGCGCATGGCGACCTCGATCACGTTGGTGTCGCTGTCGAAGTTCATGTCCCACACCTGCGAGGCGATCAGCGAGCGCGGCAACACCTCGCCGTGGCGGCGCAGCAGCAGTTCGAGCAGGGCGAATTCCTTGGCGGTGAGGTCGATCCGCTTGCCGCCGCGGGTGGCGCGCCGGCGCAGCAGGTCGAGTTCGAGGTCGGCCAGCCGCAGGGTGGTCGGCTCGGCGCCGCTGCGCCCGCGGCGCAGCACGGTGCGCACCCGCGCCAGCAGCTCGGAGAAGGCAAAGGGTTTGACCAGGTAGTCGTCGGCGCCCAGTTCCAGGCCCTTGACCCGGTCTTCCACCGCGTCGCGCGCGGTCAGGAACAGCACCGGCACGTCCTTGTGGGCGCGGCGCAAGGCGTCGAGGATCTGCCAGCCGTCGAGGCCGGGCAGCATCACGTCGAGAATCAGCAGGTCGTGGTCGCCGGTCATGGCCAGATGCAGGCCGTCGACGCCGTTGCGGGCCAGGTCGGCGGTGTAGCCGGCTTCGCGCAGGCCCTGGCGCAGGTAGTCGCCGGTCTTGGTCTCGTCTTCAACGATCAGCACTTTCATCTGCGCACTCCAGCCCATGGTGCCGGCTAGTGTGCCAGCACCGGCGCGTGCGCGGGGCAAGATGACACGGATGTAATCGGGCGGTCAGGCGGCTGAAGGGGAGCGCGCGGCACACTGCAGCCTGGATTCACGCTGGTTGTGGCTGCCGCGGCCAGTGCTCACTGGAGATGCCATGTCTATCCTGCCGCCGCGCATGCCCGCCGCCCCGCGCGTGTCTCGCCGCCGTTTTGTTCAAGGGCTGGCCGCGGCCGGCGTGCTCGCCGGCGTGGGGCAGGCCGCCCGCGCCGGCGTCGATGCCCACCCGGCCACGCGCACCGGCACGCCGCCGGTGCTCCGCGGCACCGAGATCGATCTGGTGATTGGCGAATCGCGGGTCAACTTCACCGGCACGCCGCGCATCGCCACCACCATCAACGGCTCGATTCCGGCGCCGACGCTGCACTTGCGCGAAGGCGACACGGTGACCATTCGCGTCACCAACCGGCTGCGCGAGGCCAGTTCGATCCACTGGCACGGCATCATCCTGCCGTATCAGATGGACGGCGTGCCGGGCATCAGCTTTGCCGGCATCGCGCCGGGCGAGACCTTCACCTATCGCTTCCGCCTCGAACAAAGCGGCACCTACTGGTATCACTCGCATTCGGGCATGCAGGAGCTGACCGGCATGTACGGGGCGATCATTGTCGAGCCGCGCGGCGGGGAGACGATTCGCGCCGACCGCGATCACGTGGTGTTGCTGTCGGACTGGACCGACGAAGACCCGATGCGCGTTTTCGCCAAACTCAAGGGGCAGAGCGACTACTACAACTATCGCCAGCCGACCGCGGCCGACTTCCTGCGCGACGCCGCCCGCGACGGGCTGGGCGCGGCGATGGACAAGCGCCGCATGTGGAACGCCATGCGCATGAGCCCCACCGATCTGGCCGATCTGTCGGCGGCCACGCTGACCTATCTGATGAACGGCGCCACCCCGGCGGGCAACTGGCGCGGCGCGTTCCGCCCCGGCGAGCGGGTGCGGCTGCGCTTCATCAACGGCGCCGGCAACAGCTTTTACGACGTGCGCATTCCCGGCCTGCCGATGACTGTGGTGCAGTCCGACGGGGTGAATGTCGAGCCGGTGACGGTGGACGAATTCCGCTTCGGGCCGGGCGAAACCTACGACGTCATCGTCACCCCCAAAGACGACGCCTACACCGTGTTCGCGCAGGCGATGGACCGCAGCGGCCACGCCCGCGGCACGCTCGCCGTGGCAGACGGGCTGAGCGCGCCGGTGCCCGCGCTCGACCCGGTCGAATGGCTGGGCATGGGCGACATGATGGGGGCCATGGGCGCGATGGCTCATGATGGGCCGGCGCATGGCGCACCGATGATGGACCACCGCCAGCACGCCATGCCGGGCATGAATCACGCCGCCATGCCGGTCAATCCGCTGGCGCGCGCCAGCCGCACGGTGCGCCACGCGCGCAGCGAGTACGGCCCGGGCACCGACATGCGCGTCGACATGCCGCGCAGCAATCTGGACGACCCCGGCGTCGGCCTGCGCCACACCGGCCGGCGCGCGCTGACGCTGGCCGATCTGGCGACCATCGACGGCCCGATGGACCCGCGCGGCGCCGAGCGCGAGATCGAACTGCATCTGACCGGCAACATGGCGCGCTACACCTGGTCCTTCGACGGGCTGGAATTCGGCCAGAGCACGCCGGTGCACATGCGCTACGGCGAGCGGCTGCGGGTGATCCTGCACAACGACACGATGATGACCCACCCGATGCACCTGCACGGCATGTGGAGCGAGCTGGAAACCGCCGACGGCCAGTTTCAGGCGCGCCGTCACACCCTGCCCGTGCAGCCGGCGCAGCGCATCAGCTTTCTGGTTACGCCCGACGCGCTGGGCCGCTGGGCCTGGCATTGCCATCTGATGTTCCACATGGATGCGGGCATGTTCCGTCAGGTGGTGGTGTCATGAGTGCCCACCGCGTGTCCCTGATCGCGTTGCTGCTTGCCGCACCCGCCGTGCTGGCGCAAAGCGCCGGTGGGCACGCCGGCCATCACGCCGCGCCGGCTCCCGCGGCGGCCGCGCCGGCGATGGACCACGGCGAGATGCAGATGCAGGGCGGCGCCGCGCCGGCCGATGCGCGCGACCCACACGCCGATTCCGGCGGCTACACGCTCGAGCGCGGCCCCTACACGCAGGAGGGCCCGCGCTCGCTCCATCTTGCCGACGAGCATCGTTTTGCCCGCCTGCGCGTCGACCGGCTCGAACGGGTCGACAGCCGCGATGCTACCGCCACGGTCTACGACGTGCAGGGTCGGATCGGGCGCGACTACACCTATCTGGCGCTCAAGGCCGAGGGCGACTACGCCGACGGCCGGCTCGCGGATGCGCACACCGAAGTGCGCTACGCCCGCGCGCTCGACAGCTACTGGGACGGCCACCTCGGCCTGCGCCACGACACCGGCAGCGGGCCGGATCGCACCTGGCTGGGTCTTGGCGTGCAAGGTCTGGCGCCGTACTGGTTCGAGCTCGATGCCAGCGTCTATGTGGGCAGCGCCGGGCGCAGCGCGTTGGTGCTCGAAGCCGAATACGAGCTGCTGCTCACCCAGCGGCTGGTGCTCGAACCGCGCGCCGAGCTGGCCGTGCATGGCAAGGCCGACCGCGCCAACGGCGTGGGCAGCGGGCTCTCCGAGGGCGCCTTCGGGCTGCGGCTGCGCTACGAAATCACGCGCCAGTTCGCGCCCTACATTGGCATCGAGTGGCACCGGAAGTTTGGCCAGAGCGCCGCCTTTGCCCGCGACGACGGCGAGGCCGCGCGCGAAACCCGTACCATGGCCGGCGTCCGCTTCTGGTTCTGATGGCGGCCCGTTTTGTGTTGAAGCCTTGTTTTTCCGGGAGATCGAAATCATGAAAAAAAGCATTGCCCTGCTCGCCATGAGCGTGCTGTCCGCCGCGGCGTTGGCGCACGGTACGGCCCGTCAACACGCCGCCGAGTCGATGCCCATGCCGATGGGCGGCCACGACATGCAGCAGATGCACGGCCCCGGGATGGGGCACCCGGGGGACCCGAGCCAGGTCACGCGGACGCTGGAGATTGTGCTCGACGACAGCCTGCGCTTCGTGCCCGCCGAGCTCACCGTCAAGGTCGGTGAAACGGTGCGCTTCTTCCTCAAGAACAGTGGCCAGCAAGCGCACAGCATGATGATCGGCCCGCTGGCGCAGTTGAAGACCCACGCCGCGATGATGGCCAACATGCCGAGCATGCCGCACGCCGCGCCCAATCTGCTGGAGCTCAAGCCGGGCAAGCGCGGCGGCTTGGTGTGGCAGTTCGATCAGCCGGGCACGGTCGACTTCGCCTGCCTCACCGCCGGCCATCTCGACGCCGGCATGGTCGGCAAGATCGTCGTCACCGAATAAGCCGCCCATGCACTGGCTGAAAAAACAGTGGGCGGCGTTGCGGCGCTGGATGCAGGCCAAGCAGCAGGCCCACGCCACGGCCAGACCCCACGCCTGTTGCGCCGCGCCGCCGCCCGGCGCGGGGCGCGGGCGAAAGTAAGCGCAGGAGCCTCGCCATGAAGAAACTCGCCGTGATCGCTGTCGTGCTGGCGGCCTTGTCGCCGCCGGGCATGGCGCAGGGCTGGGACGTGCCCCAGCCCTCATCCGGGCTGATGCCCAACCCCAATGTCGGGAAACCGCTGTACGAAAAGAACTGCGCCGCCTGTCATGGCGCGGCGCTCAATGGCAGCGATCAAGGGCCGCCGCTCCTGCACAAAATCTACGAGCCATCGCATCACAGCGACATTGCGTTCCAGATCGCCGCCAGACACGGCATGCGCGCACACCACTGGAAATTCGGCGACATGCCGCCGGTCGCCGGGGTGAGCGCCGACGAGGTGGCCCACATCACCGCCTACGTGCGCATGCTGCAGCGTCGCGCCGGCATTCACTGAGGCGGGCGCGGTTCAGTCCTTGTGCGGCGGCGTGCCCGGTGGGTGCGCGTGCGGGGCGGCTGCCGCGTGCGGATGACCGTCGTCGGCGTGGGCCGGCGCTGCGTCGTGGTGGTCGGCTGCGCCGCCGCCGTGTGAATGGCCGTCGCTGGCCTTCACCCAGCCGGCGTATTCGCCCGGCCCCATGTCGGGCAGCACGCGCAGCAGTGCGACCAGATCCCAGATGTCGCCGTCGGTCATCCCGCCCTGCCCCCAGGCCGCCATGCCGCTGGCCTTGATGCCGTGCTTGATGACCCAGAAGCGCTCGTTGTCGGCGGGGTTGGCGCCCGGGTCTGCCTCGCCGTCGGGGCGACTGGCCAGATCGGGCGGCACCGGGTAGAGCCCGCTGCGGATTTCGGATTGCTCCACCCCGGGTTGCAGGTGGCACTCCGCGCACATCGCCGCGTAGTTGCCCGCGCCGCGCCGTACGCGTTGTGGGTCGTCCAGGTCGCCCGGTGCGGCGATGCCGCTCGCCGCCCGCGAAATCGCGCGCTGGCGGGCCGTGTCGAGCACGCTGTAGGTGAGCGGGTGGTGCGGCGCGTCGGCCGCCACGTCCACGCCGCCGACCCAGACCATCGCCGCGCCGGTGGTCAGCAAACCGCATAGCGTTGCCAGAACGCCGAGGAAAAACCGGCTCATATCGTCTCTCCAGGTATTGTGGGGGCCTCTTGCGCGGCATTGTCGACACGCGTGTCAAGCCAGCATCATTGTCGGCCGCCGCGGTGAACCGTTGCGTGACCACACGATGACAAAAATGTCATCCCTGGGCAAACGCATTGCAAACCGCGCCGCGCACGGCGTGCACTGTATACTGCGCACCAACGCCTCTGATTCGCCATGCGTGCGGGGCACGGTTTACTTGAATATCGCCAGCTGACAAACCTGTTTGCGCTTGGCACGGGAGGAGAAACGGGAATGGCATCGGTCAACAAAGTGATTTTGGTAGGCAACCTCGGGCGCGACCCCGAAATCCGTTACGCCCCCTCGGGCGACGCAATCTGCAATCTCAGCATCGCCACCACGGATACCTGGAAAGACAAGCAGACCGGCGAGAAGCGCGAAGCCACCGAATGGCACCGCGTGGTGTTCTTCGGCAAGCTCGCCGAAATTGCTGGCCAGTACCTCAAGAAAGGCCGCGCCATCTACGTCGAAGGCCGCCTGCAGACGCGCAAATGGCAAGACCAGAACGGTCAGGACCGCTACACCACCGAGATTCGCGGCAACGAAATGCAGATGCTCGGCGGCCGTGGCGAGAGCGGCGGCGAATCGCAGATGGACGACGGCGGCTACGGCGCACCGGCCCAGAACAGCCGCCCGGCCCCACGCCAGAGCGCCCCGCAACAGGGCGGCAGCAAGCCTGCGCCGGCTGGCGGGTTCGGGGATTTTGACGACGACATTCCGTTCTAGAGCGGAACAAGCTCGGAAATGCGAATGACAAACGGAGCCTTTGGGCTCCGTTTGTCATTCAAGAAAGCGTAGCCCGGATGCAGGCCAAAGGCCGGAATCCGGGGTGGGTCGTTGATCGACCAATCACTGCTCCCGGATTTCGCTGCGCTGCATCCGGGCTACATGCTGCCGGGTGTCAGCGCGCCGTCAGGGCTGCGCCCATCCGCCGTAATCCCTCCTCCAGCGTCCCCCGCGGGCAGCCAAAGTTGAGACGCACGAAGCCCGGTGGGGCGCCGAAGGCGCGGCCGTCGGAGAGGCCGACGCCGTGCGCTTCGAAGAAGGTGGCGGGGTCGTCGAGGCCGGCGTCGCGGCAGTCGATCCAGGCGAGGTAGGTGGCTTCGGGCCGCGTGGTGCGCAGGCCGGGCAGGGCGGCGATGGCGTCGACGACGTGCTCGCGGTTGCCGCGCAGGTAGTCGAGCAGGGCGTGGCGCCAGGGCTCGCCGTGGCGGTAGGCCGCTTCGGTGGCGACCAGCCCGAGCACGTTGGGGTGCGGGATCAGGCCGCGCATGGCGCGCTGGTAGCGTTTGCGCAGGGCGGCGTCGGGGATGATGGCGAAGCTGGCGTACAGCGGGGCGATGTTCCAGGTCTTGCTCGGCGCCATCAGGGTGATGCTGCGCCGGGCGATGGCCTCGCTGCGCGCGGCGATGGGGGTGTGCGCGCCGTCGAGGACGAGACCGCAGTGGATGTCGTCGGAGCACACGATGAGATCGTGGCGCTCGGCGCGTTCAGCGATGGTGTCGAGCTCGGCGGGCGTGAACACGCGGCCGACCGGATTGTGCGGGTTGCACAGCAGCCACATCCGGGTGCGCGCGTCGAGGGTGGCGTCGACCGCGTCCCAGTCCCATGCCCAGCGCGCGCCGTCCTCGACGAGGGCGACGGCCTGCAGCGTGCGCCCGGTGTTGGCCGGCGCGTGGAGAAAGGGCGGGTAGACCGGCGTGGCGGTGAGCACCCCGTCGCCCGCCTCGCCGGCGATGGCGCAGGCGACATTGAAGCCGGTGACCACGCCGGGCAGCCACACCAGCCAGTCGGGCGCGATGCGCCAGCCGTGGTCGCGCGCGATGGCGTCGACGACCGCCTCGACCAGCGACGGCCACGCGCCGGCGTAGCCGAAGACGCGCTGGTCGATGCGCGCGTGCAGCGCGTCGAGGATGACCTGCGGGGTGGCGAAGTCCATGTCCGCGACCCACATCGGAATCACATCGCGGCCCGCGTAGCGCGCCCATTTTTCATCGGGAATGGCGCGGCGGTCGATGACCGTGTCGAAGTCGAATGTCGGCGTCGTCATGCCCCGGAGTGTAGAGAGGAGACGGCGGCGCTGTCACGCGCACATCGACAGCCCATCGCGCCGGATTGTCCGCAGCCCGCCAAGCCGTCCCAAGGCGGATGCTGCCCCCCCGGGGCAGCGAGCGTATTGAGCGTGGGGGCCTCCGCCCGCCCGCCGGGCCGCCCCAAGGGCGGGCGCAGCCCCCTCGGGGGGCACGAACGCAGTGAGCGTGGGGGTCGTCTCCTCCCCCTACACCCCGCCGCCGTGATGCTCGACAAAGTGCTTGAGCACCATCTTGAGCATCGTCACGCGATGGGTGTCGCCCTTGGCGCGGGCGGCGTCGATGTCGTCGGCGATCATGCGCTTGATGCGTTTTTCGCCGCGCGCGGTGTGGGTCAGGTAGTTGCCCATTTCGACCGCCACCATTTCGGGGAGATGCTCGTGTTCGGCGATGGCGAGGATTTCCTCTTCACTCAGTTCGGACAGTTCGATGCAGTCCTGCAGCGTCAACATGGTGTGCCCTCCTTGTTGTATGACGCGCCCAGCGCGGCGCCGTTCGCCGCGTGCAGGCGCGGGCCCGTCGGTGCGTGTGATGTTGCGGTCATGTTTCAGTAAAGCACCAAATGGCGCGGGGCTTATTGATCGACGCCAATCTCGCCGGGGCCGCTAGAATGGAACCTGATTTCAGGCAGGGGAGCGGTATGCAGGAGCTTGTTTCATACCCGGAGGGGATCTACGCCGTCGATTCGGGTTACATGCGCACGCAGCTGGCGGCGATTCATCTGATCCGTTCGGGCGACCAGGTGGCGATCGTCGATACCGGCAACAACGACTCGGTGCCGCGGGTGATGGCCGCGCTGGCCACGCTGGGGCTCGACGCGTCGAACGTCAGCCATGTGCTGCTGACCCACATCCACCTCGACCACGCCGGCGGCGCGGGGGCCTTCATGGCCGCCTGCCCGTCGGCCACGCTGGTGGTGCATCCGCGCGGCGCGCGGCACTTGGCCGATCCGTCCAAGCTGTGGGCGGGCACCGTGGCGGTGTATGGCGAGGCCGGCGCGGTGGCGCGCTACGGGCGCATCGTGCCGGTGCCGGCGGAGCGCATCGTCGAGGCCACCGACGATCTGCTGATCGACCTCAACGGCCGGCGCATCCGCGTGGCCGATACGCCGGGCCATGCGCGCCATCACGTGTGCTACTTCGACGAGACCACGCGGGGGTGGTTTACCGGTGACACCTTCGGCCTGTCGTATCGCGAGCTCGACCGCGACGGGCGGGCGTCGATCTTCCCATCCACCACCCCGGTACAGTTCGACCCCGACGCGCTGCACGCCTCGATCGACCGGCTGATGGCCGCCGATCCGAGCGCGATCTACGTCACCCACTACAGCCGCATCACCGACCTGAAGCGGCTGGCCGCCGATCTGCACCGGCTGATCGACGCCCACGTGGCCATCGCCCGCGCCGGCGCCGGGGCGATCGACCGGCGCCACCAGATCATCCGCGCCGGGCTGACCGCGCTGCTGCTCGAGGAGTCGGCGCGCCAGCGCTGGCCGCTCGACGAGGCTGCGCTGCTCGAACTGTTCGAGGTCGACCTCGACCTCAACGCGCAGGGGCTGGAGGTGTGGCTCGACGCGCAGTGAACGCGGCGCGAGCCAGCGGGTGAATGCCCATCGACCCTAGTCTGCACCCAGCGCGCGGGCCCGGGTCAGCGCGTCGGGGTGGCCGTGGCGTGCCGCTTCGAGATACCAGTGACGCGCCAGTGCGAGGCTCTGCGCCACGCCGTAGCCGTGTTCGTACATCAGCGCGATGCGCGCCTGCGCGGCCGCGCTGCCACCGCCGGCGGCGAGACGGTACCAATGCGCGGCGCTGGCGTAGTCGCGGTCCACATCTCGGCCGGAAAAATAGAGATTGCCGAGCGCGATCTGGGCCTCGATATGGCCTTGATGCGCGGCCCTGCGATACCATTCCGCGGCAGTCGACATGCGCCGCTCGACGCCCTCGCCGTGTGCATACAGCTGTGCAAAGGTGAACTGTGCCTGGGCCAGCCCGGCCTGTGCCGCGCGGCGCAACCAGCGCCATCCGGCGTTGGCGTCGGGGCTGTGTGCCTCGTCGCGGTACAGCATCATTGCAAAATTGAACTGGGCGAGGCGATTGCCCCGTCGGCCCGCCACTTCGAAGTAACGCGCCGCGGTGCCCAAATCGCCCGCCGTATAGGCCGCGCTGCCGGCCTGGGTCAGCCCCGCGGCTTCAAGGCTCTGGGCGCGCGCCGCGGGCGTGGTTGCCAGCGTCGGGCACGACAACGCCAAGGCAAGCAACATGGCAACGGGGCGGGTGGTTGGCACTGGGGGCTCTCCGGGGTTGTGAGTTGGAGCGCCGTGGCACACGGGAGTTCAGTCGGAGGGTGGGTGAAAGGTGAGTGACTACGCAGGGGCGGCGTGTGCGGTGGACGCGTCGCGCCGCTACGGTGGAATCGTGCGCTTGTACGGCGCTGCCGGGTTGGCGCGCTTGCGTGCCGCGCAGGTGGCGGTGGCGGGGCTGGGCGGTGTCGGCTCGTGGGTGGTGGAGGCGCTGGCGCGCAGCGGCGTCGGGCATCTGCGCCTGATCGATCTCGACCACGTTGCCGAATCCAACATCAATCGTCAGATCCATGCGCTGGAAATGACGCTCGGCCAGTCCAAGGTGGAGGCCATGGCGGCGCGTGTGGCGCAGATCGATCCGGGCACGCGGGTCACCTGCATCGACGATTTCCTGACCGAGGAGAACCTTGCCAGCGTGCTTGCGCCGCCGCTCGACTACGTGGTCGACGCGATCGACGATGTGCGCGCCAAGGCCGCCACGCTGGCCTGGTGCCAGCGCAACGGGGTTGCCCTGATCACCATCGGCGGCGCTGGCGGGAAGACCGATCCGGCGCAGGTTCGGCTGGTCGATCTGGGGCGGACCACCGAAGATCCGCTGCTCGCCAAGATGCGTGCGCGCCTGCGCAGTCACTATGGCTATGCCAAGGGCGCGGGGCGCAAGTTTCACGTGGACGCGGTGTTTTCGCCCGAAATCCAGCGCAGTCCGGAGGGCGGTGCCGCGACCACCGGACTCAACTGCGCGGGCTTCGGCTCAAGCATGGTGGTGACCGCCAGTTACGGGCTGGTGGCGGCCGGGCGGGTCATCGACCGGCTTGCCCGCGGCGAGGGTGTGGGCGGGGCCTCAGCGGGGCAGGAATAAGGCCGGATCGACCGGCGTGCCATTCAGGAACACGCTCCAGTGCAGGTGCGGACCGGTGACCCGGCCGGTCATCCCGATGGTGCCCAGGGCGGCGCCCTGGCGCACCGCGTCGCCGGCGCGGGCGTCGATCCGGTCGAGGTGGCAGAACATCGAGATCAGGCCTTGGCCATGATCCACGAACACCGTGTTTCCGTTGAAGAAGAAGTTGCCCGTATGGGTCACGATGCCGCCCGCCGGGGCCACGATCGGCGTGCCCCTGGGCGCGGCGATGTCGAGCCCGCGGTGCGGCGCGCGCGCTTGGCCGTTGAAGGTCCGGCGCAGGCCGAACTGGCTGGAATGACGGCCCTGCGCGGGGGGCACAAAATCGAGCTGGGGCAGCGCCTCGTCGCGGAACAGGGTCTTGATTTCGGCCTGTGTGGCAGACTCGCGGGTGATCCGCGCCATGTCATCCGGATTCGGGTCGACCATGCGCTGGTTCTTGACCTTGAGGTGCTGTACCGGATAGTGCTTGGCGGTCACCTTCAGCGTTGCCGTGCGCTGCGTGCCGGCCTGTTCGATGGCCACCGTGTGGGCGCCGGGCGCCAGATCGAGCGGCAGGCCGATCCAGGCGGCCCAGGTGTTGCCCTCCTTGCGCACCAGCACCGGCCGGTCGCCGAGGCGGACGGTGGGGCGCGGGGTGTCGGCCGCGGCGATGCGCAGGTGTGCGATGCCGCCGGGCACCAGGGCCGGGCGGGGTGCCGCGAAGGCGCCGCTGCACAGCGCGGCAAGCATGGTGAAGGCGAGGTGGCGTGTCGGACGGGATGGCATGCGCGGATGATAGCGCGTCGGCGCCGACTTGGCGGATGGCACAAACTTGGCCATGATCGAAACTCGTCTGATCAGGAGCATGCACCATGACTGCCCCCCACGGAATTGTCCTCTTTGGCCACGGCGCGCGCGACCCGGCGTGGGCCGGCCCGATGCAGCGCACTGCGGCGCGCATGGCCGAGCTGTCGCCCGGGGTGCCGGTCGAGCTGGCGTTCATGGAGTTCATCGCGCCGGTGCTCGACGTGGCGGTGGATCGGCTGGTCGCACGCGGGGTCACGCGGATCTCGGTCGTGCCGGTGTTTCTGGCCCAGGGCGGCCACCTCAAGCGCGACGTTCCGGCGCTGGTCAGCGCGGCTGCGGCGCGCCATGACGGCGTTACCGTGGAGCTGGTCACCGCCGCCGGCGAGGCCCCCGCGGTGATCGACGCCATCGCGGTGTATGCGCTGGCCTGCCTGGCCATACCTGAGGCATGAAATGGGCTCAAGTTGGGTGGGCGCGCGGCGTTACTAATTGACATAAATTTACCGTGGGGGCGATGTGGCGGCTGGATCGAATCAGGCACTGTCTGCCGGCGCGGAGGTGCGGCACGCGTTTCGCCTGTGGCGCGTCGCGGTGTTCATGCTGCTCGCCACGCTGGCGGCATGGGCGGCAAGCCATGCGTATCTGCTGGCGCAGGCCGAGGCGGACTTCAACGCCGACGCCGACCGGCTCGCCGCGCACGCCACCGCGCGTCTGAACGATATTGCCGACAGTGCCGCCGCGGCCGCCGGCATGGTGCGCATCGCCGGGACGGTGTCCGAGCCGGCGTGGGCCGACTATGTCGACACGCAGGCGCTGCGCCGCCGCTTCCCCGGTTTTGCCGCGCTGTCGCTGGCCTGGCATGTCGATGACGCCGATGCGGCGGCTGCGGCCGCGCGCTGGGGGCCGGCGGTACGCACGATCCGTCCGGCGGGGCCGGGCCCGGCGTATCTCCCGGTGGTGCGCAGCGCGCCCCTGCCGGACGGGCACGGGGCGCCGGTGCTGGGCTTCGATCTGCACTCCGATCCGGCGCGGGCGGTGGCCGTTGACTACGCGCGTCGGCACGGCGACGCGGCATTGAGCGCCAAGATCGCCCTGCGTGGCGATGCCGGCGCCGGGCTGCCGGCATTCGCGGTGATGGTGCCGGTGCGCGCCGCCACGGGGGACGCGATGGTGGGCGTGGTGAGCGCCGAGATGGAAGCGGCCGCATTCATCGAATCGCTGTTCGTCGGCCGTGGCCGCGCGCTGTCGCTGCAGGTCTTCGATGGCGAAGCCGGCGCCGCGCCGGGGCGCCTCGCAGTGCGCGGGGTGGACGAACCGGGGGCGCGTTTCTCGACCCGCCGACGGGTCGCCTTTGGCGGCCACGTGTGGCAGTTTGCGGTGGCGTCCACGCCGGCCTATGAAGCTGCGATCCCGTGGTGGAAGGCCCAGGCGATGGTGTTCGCGGGTTTCATCGCCAGCCTGCTGATGGCGGTGCTGGCGCGTCAGATGATGTCCTTGCGCGCACGCGCCGAGCAGTTGGCCGAGACCATGACCCGGGTGCTGCGCGAAAAGGACGCGCGCCTGCGACAGGCGCTGGAGGGCGCCGATGAGGGATGGTGGGACTGGGACGCCGCGCGTGGCGGCATGCTCGCGTCCGAGCGCGCATGCGAGGTGCTCGGGCTCGACGCGTCGCTGCACCCCGGCGAGGTGGTGCCCATGTGGCGCAGCCGCCTCCACCCGGAGGACCGCGCGGCGGTCGAGGCCGAGGTGCGCCGTCACGTGCGCTACGACGTCCCCTTCGACGCGCAGTACCGGGTGCTGCTGCCCGACGGGGTGACCCGCTGGGTGCGCACGCGTGGCAAGGCGCGGCGCAACGAACAGGGTGAGTTGATCGGGTTCTCCGGCTTCGTCAGCGATGTGACCGAAAGCAAACTCGCGGCGCAGGCGCAGGCCGAGCTGGCGGCGCGCCATGCCAGCGCGCTGGCGGCCTTGCCGGATCTGGTCTTCGAGCTCGACGACGAGGGCCGCTACGTGCGCTATCACGCCCCCAACGAGGGCGATCTGGCGGCGCCGCCGTCGGTGTTTCTGGGCAAGCGCAGCGTCGACGTGCTGCCGGTGGGGGTGGCCACGCGGATCGACCTCGCCTGCGCGCGGGTGCGCGATCAGGGCGGCGTCGAGATTGTGGAATATCAGCTCGACACCCAGACCGAGCACGCGCAGGCCTTCGAGGGGCGGGTGGTGCGCATCGACACCGGCGGCTACCTGTGCATCGTGCGCAATATTTCGGATCGCAAGGCGGCCGAGCGCGAACTGATGCGTCACCGCGACAACCTCGCCGAGCTGGTGGCCGAGCAGACCATCGACCTGATGCTGGCCAAGGAGGCCGCGGAGCGCGCCAACCGCAGCCGCGCCGATTTTCTGGCCACCTTGTCGCACGAGCTGCGCACGCCGCTGCACGCGGTGCTCGGCTTTGCCGACATGGGGCTGGCCAGCGGGGTGACGGCGGACAAGCGCGAGCACTGTTTCGAGCGTATCGAGCAAAGCGGCAAGCGCCTGCTGCTGATGGTCTCCGAGCTGCTCGACATGGCCAAGATCGAGGCCGCGCAAGGCACCATGCTGCTCTCCCCGGTGGATTGGGCGACGGTGTGCCGCGACGTGGTTGCCGAGTGCGAAGCACTGCTGCGCGCCAAGCAGATGGCGGTGTCGTTCGACTTTGGCGGCGCGCTGTGCCCGGTGCGCGCCGACGGCCCGCGGCTGCAGCAGGTGGTGATGAATCTGGTGACCAACGCGATCAAGTTTTCACCGGTGGGCGGGCAGGTGGTGATGCGCCTGCGCGACTGCCACAGCGACCCTGCGCTGGGCCTCGATCAGGTCCGGCTGGAGGTCGAAGACCAGGGCATCGGCCTGCCCGAGGGAGGCAGCGACCGCATCTTCGAAGCCTTCGTGCGCGGTGAGGACGCTGAGTCCCGCGCGCCGGGCAGCGGACTCGGGCTGTCGATCTGCCGCCAGTACGTCGAGATTTTCGGTGGCCAGATCAGCGCCCATGCGGCCCCCGGCGGCGGCGCGCTGTTTCGCGTCGTGCTGCCGTGCGCGACGGTCAGCATCGATACGCAGGTGGCCGCATCATGATGCCCGCCACGACCGCGCCGCGGGCGCGCATTCTGGTGGTCGATGACGAGCCCTTCAACCTCGAGATCGTCACCGACGCATTGGCGGCCCACGCCTACGAAGTCATTCCACAGCGCGATGGCGAAGGTGCCATGCGGGCGCTGGAGGCCGAGCAGAGCATGTTCGATCTGGTCATCCTCGACCGGCGCATCCCCGCGCCCGACGGGCTGGAGATCCTGCGCCACATCCGCGAGTCGCCCCGTCTCGCGCGAACGCCGGTGATTCTCCAGACCGCGGCGGCCGACCCGGCGCAGGTGGCCGAGGGGATCGAAGCCGGGGCCGATTTCTACCTGATCAAGCCGTTCAAGGGTCAGGCGCTGGTGGCCATGGTGCGTGCGGTGCTCGCGCAGCGTCGCGAGATGGAGCAGTTGCGGCTGTTGTCGCAGGATCTGGTCGGTACGGTCAGCCAGTTGACGCGCGCCGAGTTTCGCTTTCGCACCGTCGACCAGGCCAGCGCGCTGGCCCATGGGCTGGCGATGCTGTGTGCGGAGCCCGACATGGTCTCCATCGGCCTGTCGGAGCTGCTGGTCAATGCCGTCGAGCACGGCAACCTGGGCTTGGGTTTCGAGGCCAAGAGCGCGCTGGTGCAGGCCGGGCGCTGGCGCGAGGAGATCGAGCGTCGCCAGCAGGACCCGCAGTACCGCAACCGAGTGGCGGTGCTCAGCGTCGAGCAACTGCCCGATCTGGTGCGTTTCGTGATCGTCGATCAGGGGGACGGCTTCGCTTGGCAGCGCTTCCTCGAGATGCCGGCCGAGCGCAGTACGCGGCTCAACGGGCGGGGCATCGCGCTGGCGCGCAACCTGAGTTTCCTGAGCCTGAATTTCCGCGACGGCGGGCGCGAGGTGGAAGCCACCGCCGCGCCGTCGCTGCGCTTGCGCGCCTAGCCGGCGCCTGCGCCCGGCGGGCGCCCGAGCAGCGCGCCTATTGACATTCATGAATATAAGAATAAACTAATATTTATGAATGTACCCCGATTCTTCCCTCTTGCTGTTGCGGCCGCGTGCCTGCTCTGCGGCGGTCTGGCGCGCGCCGAGGCGCCGATCGAAACTGCCACGGTGACGCGTGTCGCGGTGGCGGCCCGGCATGTGGCCGAAGGCGTGGTCGAAGCCGTGTCGGCGGCCACGCTCGGGGCCCAGGTGCCGGGGCGCATCGTCGATGTCAAGGTGGACGCCGGCGATCCGGTGACGCGCGGGCAGGTGCTGATGCGCATCGACGCCAGCGCCGCGGAGCAGTCCGTCGCGGTGGCGGCGGCGAACGTTGCCAGCGCCAGCGCGGCGCTGGCCAATGCGCGCGCCGAGTGGCAGCGCACCGAGGCGCTGTTTGCACAAAAGTACATCAGCCAAGCGCGCGTCGATCAGGCGCGCGCGGCCTTGCGGGCGGCCGAGGCCGGTTACCGGGCGGCGCAGGCCGGGCGGGGCGAGGCGGTGGTGGCGCGCGATTTCACGACGATCACGGCGCCCTTTGACGGCGTGGTTGCGGCGCGTCTTGTCGACGCGGGCGACATGGCCCAGCCCGGTCGCGCGCTGGTCAGCGTGTATGCGCCGGCGGCGATGCGGGTGGTGGCACAGGTGGCGCAGTCGGTCGTCGGGCGGGCCGGGCGCGATGGCATCGGCGCCGAGATCGAGGTCCCGGGGCGGGCGCTGAATTTCAGCGCCACGCGGGTGCAGGTCCTGCCGGCTGCCGACCCCCGCACCCAGACCGTGGAGGTGCGCGCGAGCGTGCCGGCCGAGCTTGCCGGGCTGGTGCCCGGCCAGTTTGCGCGGCTGCATCTGCATGTCGGCGAGGCGGCGCGGCTCAGCGTGGCGGCGTCGGCGATCCTGCGGCGCGGGGAGATCACCGCGGTCTACGTGCACGACGGCGCGCGCTTCCGCTTGCGCCAGGTGCGCCCCGGCGAGCGTCTGCCCGATGGTCAGATCGAAGTGCTGGCGGGCGTGGTGGCGGGCGATGTGGTCGCCCTCGACCCGGTCCGCGCCGGCCTGCAGCGCACACCCGAACACCCACAATAAGCCGCAAGAATACAGAGCGCACCCCTGCGCCCGCGGCAATCCGGAGGAAGACAATGGCTCACATCGTGATTATCGGGGCAGGGCTGGGCGGTTTGCCCATGGCCTACGAAATGCAGGCGCTGGCGCGGGCGGAGGACCGCGTGACGGTGGTTGCCAACACCACACGGTTTCACTTCACGCCGTCCAACCCGTGGGTGGCGGTGAAGTGGCGTCAGCGCGAGGACATCGAGCTGGAGATCGCGCCCTTGCTGGAGAAGAAGGGCATCGGTTTCATCGCGCAGGCGGTCACGCGGGTGATGCCGGAGACGAAACAGCTGACGCTGGCCGACGGCGCCACGCTGGACTACGACATGCTGGTGATCGCCACCGGGCCGCAGCTCGCGTTTGACGAGATTCCCGGTTTCGGGCCCGAGGGGCACACCCAGTCCATCTGCCATGTCGAGCACGCCGCCGACGCGCAGGACGCGTGGGACGCTTTCGTCGCCAATCCCGGCCCGATCGTGGTCGGCGCGGTGCAGGGCGCGTCGTGCTTCGGCCCGGCCTACGAGTACGCGCGGATCATGGAAACCGATCTGCGCAAGCGCAAGCTGCGCGACCGCGTGCCGATGACCTTCGTCACCTCGGAGCCCTACATCGGCCACCTCGGGCTGGGCGGGGTGGGCGACTCGAAAGGCATGATCGAGTCGATGTTCCGCGAACGCCACATCAAGTGGATCTGCAACGCCAGGGTCGACCGGATCGAGGCCGGCACGATGCATGTGACCGAGTGCGACGACGAAGGCCAGCCGAAAAAGCAGCACGCGCTGCCGTTCAGTTATTCGATGCTGCTGCCGGCCTTCCGCGGCATCGACGCAGTGCGCGGCGTCGACGGGCTGGTCAATCCGCGTGGTTTCGTGCTGGTCGACGAGTATCAGCGCAATCCGAAGTATCCCGACATCTACGCGGTCGGCGTATGCGTGGCGATTCCGCCGGTGGAGGCCACGCCGGTGCCGACCGGCACGCCCAAGACCGGCTACATGATCGAGTCGATGGTCACCGCCACCGCCAAGAACATCCGCGCCGTGCTCGACGGCAAGGCGCCGTCCGAGCGCGCCACCTGGAACGCGATCTGCCTCGCCGACTTCGGCGACACCGGCGCGGCCTTCGTCGCCCTGCCGCAGATTCCGCCGCGCAACGTGAGCTGGTTCGCTGAGGGGCGCTGGGTGCATCTGGCCAAGGTCGGCTTTGAAAAGTACTTCCTGCGCAAGATGAAGAAGGGCACCACCGAACCGATTTACGAAAAGCTGGTGCTCGACGCGCTGGGCATTCTCAAACTCAAGCAAAAGTAAGGCTGTGGCGTGACTCAGGATGCATCGATGGGAATTTCCGGGCGCATTGCCGGCGGGTTCCAGCGCAACGCGCTGACCCCGCTGCTGGCGCTGGTGCTGTTTCTGATGGGGGTGTTCGCCACCGTCATTACGCCCAAGGAGGAAGAGCCGCAGATCGATGTGACCATGGCCAACGTGTTCGTGCCCTTTCCCGGCGCGTCGGCGCAGGCGGTGGAGTCGCTGGTGTCACGCCCGGCCGAGCAGGTGCTGTCGCGCATCGCCGGGGTCGATCATGTGTACTCGGTGTCGCGCCCCGACATGGCGATCCTCACCGTGCAGTTCGAGGTCGGCGTGCCCAACCAGGACGCGCTGGTCAAGCTGTACGACACGCTCGAATCGCACCGCGACTGGCTCAGCCCGCAGCTCGGCGTGCAGGCGCCGGTGGTCAAGCCCAAGGGCATCGACGACGTACCCATCGTCAGCCTCACCTTCTGGACCGAGGACGCGCAGCGCAGCGGCTTCGAGATGCAGCAGGTGGCGCGCGCGGTGGAGATCGCGCTCAAGCGCATCGACGGCACCCGCGACGTCGCCACCATCGGCGGGCCGGGGCATGTGCTGCGAGTGTTGATGGACGCCGCGCGGATGAACGCCCACGGCATCACCGCGGCCGATCTCAAGTCGGCGCTGCAGGTGTCCAACGCCTCGCAGTCGGCGGGCCGGCTGGTGGCCGATAACCGCGAGGTGCTGGTGCAGACCGGCACCTACCTGCGCTCGGCGCAGGACGTGCGCGAGCTGGTGGTGGGCGTGGCCGACGGCAAGCCGGTGTACATCGCCGATGTGGCGACGATCGAGGACGGCCCCGATCAGGCGCAGCGCTACGTGTGGTTTGGCACCGGCGCGGCGGCGGACGCGCGCGGCATTGCGGCGCAGGGCGAGTTCCCGGCGGTGACCCTGGCGGTGTCGAAGAAGCCCGGCGCCAACGCCTCCGACGTGGCCGACGCGCTGCTTGCGCGCATCGACAGTCTCCACGGCACGCTGATCCCCGATGGCGTCAACGTGACGGTGACCCGCAACTACGGCGAAACCGCCAACGACAAGGCGACCAAGCTCATCGGCAAACTGGTTTTCGCCACCAGCGCGGTGGTGGTGCTGGTGTTGCTGACGCTCGGCTGGCGCGAGGCGATCATCGTCGGCCTGGCGGTGACGCTGACGCTGGCGGCGACGCTGTTTGCCTCGTGGGCGTGGGGTTTCACGCTCAACCGGGTGAGCCTGTTCGCGCTGATCTTCTCGATCGGGATTCTGGTCGACGACGCCATCGTGGTGGTCGAGAACATCCACCGCTGGCACCTGCTCGAACCCGACACGCCGCTGTGGAAGCTGATCCCCCGCGCGGTCGACGAGGTCGGCGGGCCGACCATTCTGGCCACCTTCACGGTCATCGCCGCGCTGCTGCCGATGGCCTTCGTGACCGGGCTGATGGGGCCGTACATGAGCCCGATCCCGATCAACGCCTCGATGGGCATGTTCATCTCGCTGGTGGTGGCCTTCGTGGTCACCCCGTGGCTGGCGCAGAAGATGCTCAAGTCGGTCGACGCCCACGGCCACAGCGGCGAGGATGCGCTGACCCGCCGCTTGAGCGGCTTCTTCGGCGCGATCATGCGCCCGCTGCTCGACGAGGGGCGCGGGCGGCGCAACCGCGGCCTGCTGTGGCTGGGCGTGGTCGCACTGATCGCCGGCTCGGTGTCGCTCGCCGCGGTCAAGTTGGTGGTGCTCAAGATGCTGCCCTTCGATGACAAGTCGGAGTTCCAGATCGTGCTCGACATGCCGGTCGGCACGCCGCTGGAGGTGACCACGCAAGCGCTGCTGGAGATCGGCGCCGAGGTCGGGCGCAGCCCCGAGGTGACCGACTGGCAGGCCTACGCCGGCACCGCCAGCCCGATCAACTTCAACGGGCTGGTGCGCCAGTACTACCTGCGCAGCGCGCCGGAGATGGGCGACGTGCAGGTCAACCTGGTCGGCAAGGATGCGCGCACGCGCAAGAGCCACGAGATTGCGGTGTCGGTGCGCGACGCGGTGACCGCCATCGGCCGCAAGTACGGTGGCAACGCCAAGGTGGTCGAGGTGCCGCCGGGGCCGCCGGTGCTCGCGCCGATCGTGGCCGAGGTCTATGGGCCGGACTACGCCGGCCAGCTCGCCGTGGCGCAGACCGTGCGCGATGCCTTCGAGGCCACCGCCGACATCGTCGGCAGCGACGACACCATCGACGAGACCGCGCCCAAGATGGTGCTGCGCGTGAATCAGGCCAAGGCCGCGCTGATGGGCGTGGCGCAGGCGAGCATCGTCGAGGTGATGCGCCTCGGGCTGGCCGGCGAGAACGTCACGCCGGTGCACGGCGGCGACAACAAGTACGAGATTCCGGTGCGCATCCAGCTACCGGCCGAGCGCCAGTCGTCGATCGACCACCTGCTGCAGCTCAGGGTGCGCGCGCTCGACGGCACGCTGGTGCCGGTGTCGGAGCTGGTCAGCGTCGAGCCGGCCGCGCGCGACCAGGTGATCTATCACAAGGATCTGCTGCCGGTGGTGTACGTCACCGGCGACATGGGCGGCGCGCTCGACTCGCCGCTCTACGGCATGTTCGACATCCGCAGCCGGATCAAGGACATCCCGCTGGTCGGCGAGCGCCTCGCCGGCACGCTGGGCGAGTGGTTCATCCAGCCGCCGCACGACCCCTACGCCGGCTACAGCGTGAAGTGGGACGGCGAGTGGCAGGTGACCTACGAGACCTTCCGCGACATGGGCGCGGCCTACGCGGTCGGGCTGATCCTGATCTATCTGCTGGTGGTGGCGCAGTTCAAGAGCTACCTGGTGCCGCTGATCATCATGGCCCCGATCCCGCTCACCATCATCGGGGTGATGCCCGGCCACGCGCTGCTCGGCGCGCAATACACCGCCACCTCAATGATCGGCATGATCGCGCTGGCCGGCATCATCGTGCGCAACTCGATCCTGCTGGTCGACTTCATCAACCAGCAACTGCGCGAGGGCACACCGTTTGCCGAGGCGGTGGTGCACGCCGCCGCGGTGCGCGCCAAGCCGATCGGGCTGACCGCGCTGGCGGCGATGATCGGCGCGGTGTTCATCCTCGACGACCCGATCTTCAACGGGCTGGCGATCAGCCTGATCTTCGGCATCTTCGTCTCCACCGTGCTCACGCTGGTGGTGATTCCGGTGCTCTATTTCGCCGCCATGCGCGGCCGCGTCGCTGCGCTGACCGCGCAAGGAGAAACGTCATGACGCTCACCGTCAATCAGTTCGTGCGCATTTTTGCCGGCGCCTTCGTGCTCATCTCGCTGGCCCTCGGGGTCGAGGGTTCGCCGCTGTTCGTGAGCCAGAATTTCCTGTGGTTCACCGCCTTTGTCGGCGCCAACCTGTTCCAGAGCGGCTTCACCCGGCTGTGTCCGCTGGAGACGATTCTGCGCAAACTGGGTGTCAAGGACAGCGTCGGCTGCGCCTGAGCGGCACGTTCCGGCAACGGGGTTATTGTGTAAAGTTGTCACGGCGCGCGGCCGATAGCAGGGTATGCCGCTCTCTGCAGAATCCCGCGCCGATCCCGCCGTCCCGCCGACGGCCTGGCGTGCCGTCGGCACGCTGTCGGGGCACGCCCAGGCGCTGTCGCTTGCCCTGATGGTGCTGCTTGTCGGGGTGCTGCTGACGCTTGGCTCGGCGACATGGATCGAGCGGCTCGAGCGCGCACGCGCCGACGTCGAACTCAACAAGAAAATCGACCGTATCCGCCTCGAACTCGAAGGCCGCTTCGAGAGTTACATCGCCAGCATGCGCGCAGTGGCCGCGCTGTTTGCCGCGGCGGGCCGGGTGTCGGAGTTCGACTGGGGGCGCTATGTCGAGGTCTCGAGCCTGCAGCCGCTCAACGAGGAAGGCGCCGCCGGGCTGGCCTTCGCGCCGTGGCTCGACGAGGCGCAGCGCAGCGACTGGGAACAGGCGATGTTCTACGTGTACCAGCGCACGGTCACGATCCGTGGCTCCAGCGCAGGCCCCGCCATGCCGGTGCAGTTCATCGCGCCGCGCACGCGGATGCTTGAGGCCGCGGTGGGCTTCGATCTGTACTCCGACCGTGCGCGCCGCGAGGCGATCAATGCGGCGCTGGCCGCTGGCGACATCGCGCTCAGTCGCGCGGTGACGCTGCAGGACAGTGGCGATCCGGTCCCCGCCGGGCTGTTGGTGCTGCCGGTGCAGAGCGCCGCCGCACGCCTCTCGTTGGAGACGGCACGCACCCCGGCGCTCGATGGCGTGGTCGTGCTCGGGATCCGCTATCGCGACTGGATCGATTCGGTGATGGCCGAGCAGAAAGAGCACTTCTCGATCGAATTGATCGACGACACCGACGCTGACGCGAACGTGCTGGTCGGGGTTGCCGCCGGGCGCGACGACAGTGGCGTGGGCGAGCGCAGCCTGGTGGTGGGGGGGCGCACGCTGCGTCTGCGCTTCCATGTACTGACCGCGCCGACCACCGCGCTGTCGGTGGTGACGACGCGGGGCACGGGCTTTTTCGTCAGCATCGCGCTGGCGTTGATGACTTACGCGCTGGGCACGGCGCGCCAGCGTGCCGAGGCCCGGGCGGCCCGGGTGACGCACGCGCTGGCCGACAGCGAACGCCGTTTTGCGCTGGCGCTGAGCGCCACCAGCGACGGGGTGTGGGAGTGGGTGCCGGGGCAACGCACGATCTTCCTGTCGGCGCCGGCACGACGGATCCTGTTTGGCCGGTCGTCGTCGGAGGCGATGGGCTGGCGCGAGGTCTTGCGCTGTCTGCCGGCGGCCGAGCGCCGCGCCGTGCTGGTGGCAATGCGCGCCCATCTGCGTCATCGCCAGCCGCTCGATGTGGCGGTGTCGGTCGATACCGGGGCGGGGCAGACGCAGCATCTGCGCATTCGCGGCAAGGCGCAGTGGGACGCGCTCGGGCGGGTGGTGCGTGTTGCCGGCGCCATCTCGGATGTGTCGGCCCTGCGCGACCACGAGCTCAAGCTCGAGCGCGCGCGCCAGTTCTATGCCCGCGTGCTCGATCTGTTGCCGCACCCGGTGTTGGTCAAGTCGGCCGACCATCGCTACGTGCTGGCCAACCGTGCCAGCGGCGAATTCTTCGGCCGACCGGCGTCGGCGCTGCTCAACAAGCGCACCGAGGAGGTCTTGCCGCATCAGCAGGATGCGCATTACGCCGCGGATGACCGGGTGCTGACCGAAGGCGGGGTGGTGTCGAGCGAGTTTCGCGTCACCCTCGACGACGGCCGCCACCGCGACGCGGTGATCACCAAGACCGTTGCCGAGGGGCTCGATGGCAGCGCGGTGGTGCTCACCGCGATCACCGACATGACCGCGCTGCGCCGCACCGAGGCGGCCCTGCAGGCGTCGTTGAGCGAGCTCGATGCCTTGTTCCGCAATTCCCCGCTGGGCATGGCGATGATCGAGATCGACGGCAGCATCGTGCGCGCCAACCAGGCCTTTGCCGATATCGTCGGCATCGACGCGGCGCGGCTGGTGGGCACGCGTTACGCGCAGATCACGCCGCCGCGCTTTCATCGGCTGGATCGTGAAAAAGCGGTCAGCGCGCTCCGCAACGGGGTGGTGACGCCTTACGAGCGCGCGTTCGTGCGCCCGGATGGCAGCGAGGTGCCGGTGGTGCTCAGCGGTGCGCTGATGCACGACACCGAGGGCGGGGTGGCGGTGTGGACCGTGGTCGAGGACATCTCGGAGCGCAAGGCGGTGGAGCATGCGCTGCGCGAGAGCGAGGCGCGTTTCCGTCAGTTGGCCGACGCTGCGCCGGTGGCGATCTGGGTGGCCGACGCGCGTTTGCGGGTGAACTACGTGAACCGCACTTGGCAGAACCTGATTCACGCCCCCGGCAGCGGGGCGCCCACACAGCGCTGGTACCGCTTCATCCACCCGGACGATCTGCGCAGCGTGGTCGACACCGTGCGCGCCACCGTGCGCGAGCGCGCGCGGCACAGCGTCGAATGCCGGGTCCGTGGTGGCGACGGGGCGTGGCACTGGTTGCTGGTGGTGGCCGAGCCGCGGCTGTCCGAGCGCGGCGAGGTGGTGGGTTTCATCGGCTGCGGCGCCGACATCACCGATGAAAAACTGACCCAGGCCGAGCTGCGCCAGCACCGCGACCATCTCGCCGAGATGGTGGCCGAGCGGACCGCGCAGGTGCGCCAGGCGAAGGAATTCGCGGAGAACGCCAGTGCGGCCAAGTCGCAGTTCCTGGCCAACATGTCGCACGAGCTGCGCACGCCGATGCACGCCATCCTGAGCTATGCCCGGCTGGGGGAGGAGAAGAGCCCGCGGATTGCCATCGAGCGCACGGTGGACTACTTCCACCGCATCCGCAGCAGTGGCGACCGCTTGCTGCAGCTGCTCAACGACTTGCTCGATCTGTCCAAGCTCGAAGCCGGGCGGATGGAGATTTTCGCGCGCCGGATCAACCTCGGTTCGACCGTTGAGGAGGTGGTGCGCGAGTTCGAGGGACTGAGCGCGAATCGCGGGATCGAGCTGCAGCTCGAGGTCGCCACCGGCGGTGCCGAGGTCGAGGCCGACCCGGCGCGCATCGGGCAGGTGGTCCGCAATCTGGTCTCCAACGCGATCAAGTTTTCGCCCGATGGCGGGCGGGTGCGCCTGCGCCTGGCGCCGATCAGCCTGCGAAGCGGCCGCCGGGTCGACGACGCGGGCTACATTCGCGGGGTGTGCCTGACCGTGTCCGACCAGGGCAGCGGGATTCCCGAGGACGAGCTGGAGCTGGTGTTCGACACCTTCGTGCAAAGCAGTGCGACCCGCAACGGGGCGGGCGGGACCGGTCTCGGGCTGGCGATCTGCAAGCAGATCGTGGCCGCGCATCGTGGCACCATATACGCTGAGAACGTGCCGCAGGGCGGGGCGCGGTTTACGGTGGAGCTGCCGGTCGCCCATGTCCCAGAACCCGACGGGGTGCCGTCGTGAGAATTGGAGTCGGTAATGAGTAATGTTCGCATTCTGGTGGTCGATGACGAACCGTTCAATCTGGACATCATCGGCGAATATCTGGAGGACGCAGGCTACGCGCTCGAGATGGCGAGCTGCGGCGAGGACGCGTGGGAGGCGCTGCGCTCGCCGGACAAGCGTTTCGACCTGGTGGTGCTCGACCGCATGATGCCGGGCATGGACGGCATGGAGCTGCTGCGCCGGATCAAGGCGGACGGGCGCCTGGGCGATGTGCCGGTGATCATGCAGACCGCCGCGGCCAACCCGGATCAGGTGCGCGAAGGCCTCGCCGCCGGCGCCTATTACTATCTGACCAAACCCTTCGAGCCCGACAGCCTGCAGTCCATCGTGCGCGCCGCGCTCGACGACCTGCAGCATCGCCGCTCGCTGGCCGAGCGGCTCGACGCCCATGTCGACGCGCTGCGCACCATGGAGTCGGGCCACTTCTCGTTCCGCACCCTCGACGAAGCGCAGGCGCTGGCCGCGTTGGTGGCGTCGATCTGCGATGAGCCGGAGATCGTCGTGCTGGGCTTGTCGGAGCTGCTCGTGAACGCCGTCGAGCATGGCAACCTGGGCATCCGCTTTGACGAAAAATCGCGCCTGCGCGAGGCCGGTATCTGGGAGAACGAGGTCGCCCGCCGCCTCGCGCTGCCCGAGAACGCGCATCGCCGGGTCGAGCTGACGGTGACCTCAGAGCCCGACGCATGGGTGTTTACGGTGCAGGACACCGGCACCGGATTCGACTGGAACACCTACCTCGAACTGGCCCCCGAGCGTGCCTTTGCACCCAACGGGCGCGGTATCGCGCTGGCCCGCCAGCTGGCGTTCCACAGCCTCGAATACCTGGGCTGTGGCAACTGCGTGCGTGGCGCCGTGCTCAAGCGGGTAGCCGGTACGCCCTGAGCTTTGTTTGGCGCGCGTCAATAAACCGGCGCAGCGTTTCGGCACAATCGACAAAACGATCACTGACAAGAGTCCGCAGCCATGCCCCCCGCGCCCCTGACCGTCCTTGTCGCGGACGACACCGCAGCCAACCGCAACATGATGCAGGTGTTCCTCAAGAAGCTGGGGTACGCCGCCGTGTTCGCGGTCGACGGGGCCGACGCCGTACAGGCGTTCGAGCGCGAGCAGCCCGATCTGGTGCTGATGGATCTGATGATGCCGGAGATGGACGGCTTCGAGGCCACGCGCCGGATTCGCGGCCTGCAGGGCGGGGCGTGGACGCCGATCGTGATCATGTCGGCGCTCAACGCCGACGCCGACGTGGTGGCCGGTCTCGACGCCGGTGCGGACGACTATCTCGTCAAGCCGATCTCCTTCACCGTGTTCGCGGCCAAGATGCGCACCATGAAGCGGCTGCTGTCGATGGAGCGCGGCCAGCGCGAGCTCCTCGGGCGGATGCGCGCGATTTCCGACGCGGTCATCGACGGCATCATCACGATGGACCAGAAAGGCGTCATCCAGTCCGCCAATCCGGCCGCATGCCGCATGTTCGGCCACCCCGACGGGGTGTTGGTGGGGAAAAACGTCAGCGTGCTGATGCCGCCCCAGTATGCCGACGCGCACGACGGCTACCTGCGCGAGTACCTCGCCGGCGGGCCGGCCAAGGTCGTCGGCCATGTGCGCGAGCTTGCCGGCAAGCGCGCCAGTGGCGAGTGCTTTCCGCTCGAACTGGGCGTGACCGAGCTCAAGCTCGACCAGCGCCGGCTGTTCATCGGCGTGGTGCGCGACATCAGCGAGCGCGTGCGGGTGCGCAACGAGCGCGCCGAAAACGCGGCGCGCCTGCAGCGCTATCACGACGAGCAGCAGCGCGAGCAGGAGCTGGCGCGGCAGATCATGTTCAGCCAGGTCGACACCGACGCGTTGCGCGATCCGCGGATTCATTTCTCGGTCATGCCGGCAGAGAACTTCTCCGGCGATCTGGTGGCTGCCGCGTGCAGCCCGCAGGGCCGCCTCTACGCCATGCTGGCCGACGCCACCGGCCACGGGCTCGCTGCCGCGGTGAGCGTGCAACCCGTGCTGCCGCTGTTCTACACCCTGGTCGCCAACGACGCGCCGCTGACCCGCGTGGTCAGGGGCCTCAACGATTTGCTGCACCAGTCGCTGCCGGTCGGCCGTTTCGTCGGCGCGGCGCTGGTGTGTCTCGAGCCCGACGGCACGCAGGGCGAGGTGTGGGTCGGAGGCGTGCCCGAAGTGCTGCTGCTTGGCACGGATGGCAAGGTGCGGCGGCGCTTCGCTTCGAGCCAGCTGCCGCTCGGCGTGGTCGAGAGCTCGCGCGAGGGCTGCGAGCCGGCAGCGTGCGCGCTGAGCCATGGCGAACAGCTCGTGCTGTTCTCCGACGGCGTGGTCGAAGCGGCCGATGTTCAAGACCGCGCGTTCGGCATGGCGCGTTTCGAGGGCATTCTCGCCGCCAGCCCCATCGATGCCCGGCTGGCCGCGATCCGGCACGCCCTTGCCCAACACCTGGCGGGCGCATCGGCGCACGACGACATGTCCTTGCTGCTGCTCGATGCCACCCCGCTCGAGGGCCGCGCCGGGCTGCTCGACCCGGCGATTTGAGCGCGGCGTGCGGGCATGGAAACTGCTTCAATCCATCGGTTTCCCCCGTCCAGGTAAGGCATGTTGACCGTACTGCTCGTCGATGATGTGCTCGATCGCCGCGAATCGGTGCGCCAGGCGCTGGTCGCCGAGGGCTACACCGTGGTCGCCAGCCTGGAATCGACCTTCGAGCTGCGCGCCCATGTCGAGCGCCTGCGCCCCGACGCCATCCTGATCGACACCGACGCCCCCGATCGCGACACGCTCGAAGGCCTCGCCGGCATTCATCGCGATCTGCCGCGGCCGGTGCTGATGTTCTCGCACGACGACGCGGCCGACACGATTCGCGCCGCAATGGCCGCCGGGGTGGCGGTGTACGTGGCCGACGGCTTTGCACCGGCGCGCCTCGCGCCGCTGATGAAAGTCGCCCAGGCGCGCTTCGAGGCGCACCAGGAGGTGTGCCGCGAGCGCGACGCGGCGACCCGCAAGCTGGCCGACCGGGTGGCCGTGGAGCGCGCCAAGGGCGTGTTGATGAAGATCCACGGCACCGACGAAGAAAGCGCCTACGGCATGTTGCGCAAAACCGCGATGGACCAGAAGCGGCGCCTGGCCGATGTGGCGCGCGAGCTCCTCAACAGCGTACGCCTGCTCGGGTGAGCGCCGGCACTGCTGCGGTGCGCCATGACCCGCTTCGGTGCAAGATTCCGCGCCGATGCCTTGCCGATGCACTGTTGCCGGGCATCCTGGCGATGGCATGGAACTCGCTAGGCCGATAGTCGGGACCAACGGCGATCCCGACGAGACCGCCCCTGCGGCGGCCAACGCACGCGCCCCGGATTCCGGCAACGTCGCCGGCCAGCCGGACGCGACAATCGAGAAGACAGGCGTGCTGCGCGCAGCCGCATGCGGCGCCTGTTGGCAGCTATGGCTGAGGGTGTGTCGGGAGATGGCATGAGTGCAGGAGCGAGGCCGCCGGTGGGCGGCACCGGGGGGCTGGAGAAATCCGCCTTGACGCTGGGCATGGTGGCGCTGACCGATTGTGCGCCGCTGGTGGTGGCGTTGGAGAAGGGGTTTTTCGCCCGTCACGGGCTGACGGTGCACCTGTCGTGCGAGGCTTCGTGGGCCACGATTCGCGACAAGGTGGCGCTGGGTGCGCTCGACGGCGCACAGATGCTGGCCGGCATGCCGCTGGCCGCGACGCTGGATATCGGCGGTGCCCAGCCGGATATCGTCACCGCCTTTTCGATGGACCTCAACGGTAACGCGATCACCGTCTCGAATGCCTTGTATGCGCGCATGTGTGCGGCCGATGCGGCGGCCATGCGTTCGCCGGCCACCACCGCTCACGCGCTGCGCCGGGTGATCGACGAGGACCGCGCGGCGGGCCGGCCGGCGATGACCTTCGCGATGGTTTTTCCGGTGTCGACCCACAACTATCAATTGCGCTACTGGATGGCGGCAGCGGGGATCGACCCGCAGCGCGACGTGCGCCTGGTGGTGATACCGCCGGCGCACATGGTCGCCAATCTGGAGGCCGGCACCATCGACGGCTACTGCGTCGGCGAGCCGTGGAACCAGCGTGCGGTGGAGTGGGGCGTGGGCCGGGTGCTGACCACCGGCTACGAATTGTGGAACAACGCGCCGGAGAAAGTGTTCGGGGTCACCCGGGCGTGGGCCGAGGCGCACCCCACAACCCATCGTGCAGTCGTGGCCGCGCTGATCGAGGCGGCGCGGTGGCTCGATGCGGCCGAGAACCGGGCCGAGGTGGTGGACATGATTGCGGCCAAGCATTACGTGAATGCGCCGCCGGCCGTGGTCGGCCAGTCGATGAATGGCACTTGGCGCTATGCGCGCGATACGGCGCCGGTGGCGATGCCGGATTTCAACGTGTTCTATCGCTATGCGGCCACCTTCCCGTGGCGCTCGCACGCGGTGTGGCTGCTTACCCAGATGGTGCGTTGGGGGCAGCTCGACCCGGCGGTGGACTACCGTCGGGTGGCCGAGTCGGTGTATCGCTGCGAGGTCTACCGTGCCGCCGCGGCGGCGCTCGGCATTGCCACGCCGGATGAGGACTACAAGGCCGAGGGGGCGCACGACGGCGCGTGGACGCTGGCGTCGGCGAGCGGGCCGATGGCGATGGGGGCGGATCGCTTCTTCGATGGGATGCGCTTCGATCCGGCCCGGCCGGCCGAGTATCTGGCGGGTTTTGCGGTGCATGCGATGGGCGCGGCGGCGTTCCGCTGAGGGGCTCGTGCTGCGCCGCACCAATTGCGTGCGGCGCCCGAAATTCTGTCCGGTGGTGGTGCGTGCGGGGGTGTTCGGGGGCTGGGCGAGAAGTCTGGGATTGTTCTTAATTAACTGAATTTTAAGTGTTTTCCGTGTTCTGGCACGGGCGTTGCTACAAGAGGTGTCAAGGGCTTGTCGCTGGCGCTCAATGAGGAGCGCTGCCGGGAGACCCCCGCCACACTGGTGGATGCAACCCGCCCAAGGATGGGCAATGACGGACAAAGACGTCCACGAAAGTCTGGCGATGGGCCGGGCGTTCGTGGATTTTTTTTGCCCACCAAGAACAGCTTTGACCTTCAACACAGGAGTCTGGTCCATGAAACGCGATGCAATGAAGAAGATCCGCTCAACGCGCATCGGCAATGCCCTGGCGGCGCTGGCGCTCGGTGCGTGCGTTGCCGCGGCGCCGGCTTACGCTGCGCCGGAAGACGTCGAAAAGCCGGATCTGAAGTTCGGTTTCATCAAGCTCACCGACATGGCGCCGCTGGCGGTTGCCTACGAAAAGCGCTACTTCGAGGACGAAGGTCTCTACGTGACCCTCGAAGCCCAGGCCAACTGGAAGGTGCTGCTCGACCGGGTGATTTCCGGTGAGCTCGACGGCGCGCACATGCTGGCCGGTCAGCCGCTGGGCGCGACCATCGGCTACGGTACCAAGGCGCACGTGATCACCGCCTTCTCCATGGACCTCAACGGTAACGGCATCACCGTCTCCAACGAGGTGATGGAAAAGCTCAAGACCAAGCTGCCGCTGCAGCCGGATGGCAAGCCGGTGCATCCGATCCAGGCCAAGTACCTCAAGGAAGTGGTCAACGAGTACAAGAAGGAAGGCAAGCCCTTCAAGATGGGCATGGTGTTTCCGGTGTCGACCCACAACTACGAGCTGCGCTACTACCTGGCCTCGGGCGGCATGAACCCGGGCTACTACGCGCCGAAGAAGGGCGACACCGCCGGCACCATCAGTGCCGACGTGCTGCTCTCGGTGACCCCGCCGCCGCAGATGCCGGCCACCATGGAAGCGGGCACCATCTACGGCTACTGCGTGGGTGAGCCGTGGAACCAGCAGGCGGTGTTCAAGGGCATCGGCGCGCCGATCATCACCGACTACGAGATCCAGAAGAACAATCCGGAGAAAGTCTTCGGGGTGACCCAGGAGTGGAACGACAAGTACCCCAACACCCACAAGGCGGTGGTCAAGGCGATGATTCGCGCGGCCTACTGGCTGGATGCGGACAACAACAAGAACCGCAAGGAGGCGGCCAAGATCATCTCCGCCTCGGGCTACGTCGGCGCCGACTACAAGGTCATCGCCAACTCCATGACCGGGACCTTCGAGTACGAGAAGGGCGATGTGCGTCAGGTGCCTGACTTCAACGTCTTCTTCCGCTACAACGCGACCTACCCGTACTACTCCGACGCGATCTGGTATCTGACCCAGATGCGCCGCTGGGGCCAGATCGCCGAGTACAAGCCGGATAGCTGGTACATGGACGTGGCCAAGAAAGTCTACCGCCCCGACATCTACGCCGAAGCGGCCAAGGAGTTGATCGCCGAAGGCAAGATGAAGGCCTCGGACTTCCCGGATTTCGCCACCGAAACCGGCTTCAAGCCGGCGCAGGACGACTTCCTCGACGGCATCGTCTATGACGGCTCCAAGCCCAATGCCTACATCGACAGCTTCAAGATCGGCCTGAAAGGCAAAGACGAAGTCAAATAAACCATGACGTGCGTCCGCCCGGCCGGAAGATCCCGGCCGGGCGGACGCAGGCAGAGGGCAACATCATGCTGAATGCAACTGCAAACTTTTTTACCAAGACCGGCCTGACCTGGTTTGTGCCGTTCGTGCGACTCGCTCAGGGCGACGATCCGCAAGAGCAGATCAAGTCCATTCTGATGATGATCGGCATCCCGATTGTGGCGATGATCGTCTTTCTGAGCATCTGGCACGTGGCTGCCTCGGGCGTGCAGACCAGCCTGGGGGCGATCCCCGGCCCGGCGCAGGTGTGGGAAGAGGCCATCGGCCTCGTCGACGAGCACTACGCGGAGCGCGAGAAGGCCGAGGGGTTCTACCAGCGCCAGGAAGATCGCAATGCCAAGATTCTTGAGCGCAATCCAAGTGCCGAGGTGACGATCCGGCCCTATACCGGCAAGCCGACCTACTTCGACCAGATCGTCACCAGCCTGTATACGGTGTTCACCGGTTTTGCCATCGGCACCCTGATCGCCGTGCCGCTGGGGATTGTCTGTGGCCTCTCCAAAGTGGTGCAGACCGCGGTGAACCCGCTGATCCAGATCTTCCGCCCGGTGTCGCCGCTGGCCTGGCTGCCGATCGTGACCCTGGTGGTCAGCGCGGTGTATGTGAGCGCCGACCCGATGTTCTCCAAGAGCTTCATCGTCTCGGCGATCACCGTGACCCTGTGCTCGTTGTGGCCGACGCTGATCAACACCGCGGTGGGGGTGGCCTCCATCGACAAGGACCTGATCAACGTCTCCAAGGTGCTGCGCCTGTCGTGGTGGACCAAGGTCACCAAGATCGTGCTGCCCAGCTCGCTGAAGCTGATCTTCACCGGCCTGCGCCTGTCGCTCGGGGTGGGCTGGATGGTGCTGATCGCGGCCGAGATGCTGGCGCAGAACCCGGGGCTGGGCAAGTTCGTGTGGGACGAATTCCAGAACGGCTCCTCCCACTCGCTGGGCCGGATCATGGTGGCGGTGTTCACCATCGGTTTCGTGGGCTTCGTGCTCGACCGGATCATGCACACGCTGCAGCTGCTGGTGAGCTTCGGCGAGAACGAATAAGGATCGCAGCGAACTGCGAGAGGACTTAGCCATGAATGCCATCCCCAAGCAAAAGGAAGCGATGACGAGCGATGCGCTGGACCTGCACGCCGTCCCGGACAGCGCGTCGGCCTTCCTGGAACTGAAAAACCTGTCCAAGAGCTACGGCACGGGCACCCACGTCACGCACGTGCTCAAGGACATCAACCTCACGATCCGCGAGGGCGAGTTCGTCGCCATCGTCGGTTTCTCGGGTAGCGGCAAGACCACCCTCATTTCGCTGATCGCCGGCCTCATCCAGGCTGACGCTGGCGAAGTGGTGCTCAAGGGCACGCCGGTGAGCGCGCCGGGGCCGGACCGCGGCGTGGTGTTCCAGAACTACTCCCTGATGCCGTGGATGACGGTGCGCCAGAACGTGGCGCTGGCCGTCGACCAGATCTTCCCCGACCTGTCCGCGGCCGAGCGCCGGGCGCGGGTCGAGAAGTACATCGACATGGTGAGCCTGTCGCACGCGGTGGACCGCCGCCCGGCGGAGCTCTCCGGCGGCATGCGCCAGCGGGTGAACGTCGCTCGCGCGCTGTCGGCCAGCCCCGAGATCCTGCTGCTCGACGAGCCGCTCTCGGCCCTCGACGCGCTGACCCGCGCCAACCTGCAGGACGAGATCCTGGAGATCTGGGACAAGGAAAAGAAGACCGTCATCCTCATCACCAACGATGTGGACGAAGGCCTGATCATGGCCGACCGGATCATCCCGCTCAACCCGGGCCCGGGCGCCACCTTCGGCCCCGAGTTCGTGGTCGACCTGCCGCGTCCGCGCGACCGCACCCAGATCAACCACGATCCGGAATTCAAGCGCCTGCGCAAGGAAGTGACGAGCTACCTGATGCAGGTCGCCGCCGAGCAGGCCGCCGAGGCCGGCGAGGTGGTGCCGCGGCCGAACATTCTGCCCAACACCAGCTCGGAGTACATCGGCGGACTCAATCCGGACCTGCGTCCGGGCACGGTCCAGCCGGGCGATGCGACCGATCTGCCGCATTTCGACCGCTATGTGGAGTTCTCCAAGGTCTCCAAGGTGTACCCGACCAAGAAGGGCCCGCTCACGGTGGTGGAGGACTTCGATCTGCGCATCCGCAAGGGCGAATTCATCTCGGTGATCGGCCACTCCGGCTGCGGCAAATCGACGGTGCTGTCGATGATTGCCGGGCTCAACCCGATCTCCAGTGGCGCCGCGCTGCTCGACAACCGCGAGGTCGATGGCGCCGGTCCGGACCGGGGCGTCGTGTTTCAGGCCCCCAGCCTGATTCCCTGGCTGACCGCCTACGACAACGTCGCCCTCGGTGTGGAGCAGGTGTACCCCCACGCCACCGTCCAGGAGCGCCGCGACATCGTGATGCACTTTCTGGCGCGGATCGGCCTGGCCGACGCGGTGGACAAAAAGGCCGCCGAACTCTCCAACGGCATGAAGCAGCGCGTCGGCATCGCCCGCGCCTTTGCCCTGTCGCCCAAGCTGCTGCTGCTCGACGAGCCCTTCGGCATGCTCGACTCGCTGACCCGCTGGGATCTGCAGGAAGTGCTGATGGACGTGTGGAGCCGCGAGCAGCTCACCGCGATGGTCATCACCCACGACGTGGACGAGGCGATCCTGCTCGGCGACCGGGTGGTGATGATGACCAACGGCCCCAACGCCAAGGTCGGCAAGGTGCTTGAGGTCGACCTGCCGCGCCCGCGCACCCGCAAGATGCTGCTTGAGCACCCGGACTATTACCGTTTGCGCGAAGAGCTGATCAGCTTCTTGGCCGACTGCGATCACGCCTGAGTGCGGTTGTCGCAGTTCCGGATGTCTCCGCCCTTGCCGGCCCGATGGGCCGGCTTTTTTTCGCGATGGCGCGGCGCAGGTCTGGCGGGCAGGCTGGCGCTGTTCAATGGATCGCGATTGGGTCGGTTTTCTGGATAATCCATCCAGGGGCGGGCGGTTTATCTGCGCCGGCCCGCTGCCTAAGCTGAATGCGTACCCATTTCGCACAGGAGCTTCTCATGGCAGACCATTCCATCAAGGGCAAAGTGGCTTTGATCGCCGGTGGCGCCAAGAACCTCGGCGGCCTGATCGCGCGCGACCTGGCCCGGCACGGCGCCAAGGCGGTGGCGATCCACTACAACAGCGCCGCCAGCCGGAGCGATGCCGAGGCCACGCTCACCGCCCTCAAGGCCGCAGGCGCGCAGGCGGTGGCGATCCAGGCCGACCTCACCACCGCAAGTGCCGTCGAGAAGCTGTTCGCCGATGCCATCGCGGCTGTCGGCAAGCCCGACATCGCAATCAATACGGTGGGCAAGGTGCTCAAGAAGCCGATGACCGAGGTCAGCGAGGCCGAGTACGACGAGATGTCGGCGGTCAACGCCAAGAGCGCCTTCTTTTTCCTCAAGGAAGCCGGCAAGCACGTCAACGACAACGGCAAGGTGCTGACCCTGGTGACCTCGCTGCTCGGAGCCTTCACGCCTTTCTACGCGTCCTACGCCGGCACCAAGGCGCCGGTTGAGCACTTCACCCGCGCCGCGGCCAAGGAGTTTGGCGCGCGCGGCATTTCGGTCACGGCAGTCGGGCCGGGCCCGATGGACACGCCGTTCTTCTATCCGGCCGAGGGCGCCGATGCGGTGGCCTATCACAAGACCGCGGCGGCCCTGTCGCCGTTCTCCAAGACCGGTCTGACCGACATCGAGGACGTCGTGCCCTTCATCCGCCACCTGGTCAGCGACGGCTGGTGGATCACCGGCCAGACCCTCCTGATCAACGGCGGTTACACGACAAAGTAGTCGCCGCGGCGTACCGCTTCCGCCCCATGCCCTTCGACGGGCTGCGGGCGGTGTGCGGCGTGTGCCGCGCCAGGCGCTCGCCGAAGACTGACACCACCGGAGCATCGAACATGCACATGCTGATGGTCATCGCGGGGGGCACGGTCCTGTTGGGCGTGTTCCTGCTGTTTGGCAAACTGTGGGGGGGGCGACACGGCTGCGCTGGCGCTGGCTGCCAAGGCCTTCATCCCGGCGTGGCCAGGGTCTGTTGACCTGTCCCCGGTGGTCGCGCTCGGGCCGGTTTGTTTCCAGGGCAAGGCGCGCCGACGCGGCCTGGGTGGCCCCCAGGCAAGGAGGCGCAACACGGCCATGGGGACAAACCGGCCCGAGCCCGCAGGGTTGAGGCCATGAGCGCACGCCAGCTGCGTTGCACTCGTTGCCAAGGGGGCCCACCCTTGGCGGCCTCGCGCGCCTTGTGGCGCACGCTCATGGCCTCAACGCGATCCATCGGGGACAGGTCAACAGACCCTAGCGCTCTCGCTTGCCAACCTCTGGGTCGGCGTCAGCCATGCCGGCTACACCGTGCGTGAGGAGCTGCCGATTCTGGTGGTCGTCTTTCTGGTGCCGGCGGCGCTGGCCGGTTTGGTGATCTGGAAGCAGGGATGAGGCGTGGATAGAATGCGGCCAGGGTCGCAGAGGCGGCGATGGCATCGGAGAGAATCGGGTGGCGGCGCAGCGCCTCCTCGACCCCGGTGGCTTTGCCGGTGAATCCGGGGGCGGCGGGCTCAATCGGATTCAGGCGCAAGCGCTGGATGGAAAACAATGGACAGGTTCGATCAGTACCGCATTTTCGTTCAGGTCGCGGAGATGGGCAGTTTCATCAAGGCGGCGCATGCGCTGGAGTTGCCGCGTGCCTCCGTGTCGGCCGCCATCCAGCAACTGGAAACCCAGGTGGGCACCCGGCTGCTGCACCGGACCACGCGCCAGGTTCGGCTGACCGCCGATGGTGCGCAGTTCCTCGAGCGCGTGCGCCCGCTGCTGACCGACGTGGAAGGCATCGAGCTGATGTTCCAGTCCGGCCAGCGGCAGGTGTCGGGCCAGCTCCGGATCGACGTGCCCAGCCGCATCGCCCGAAGACTGATTGCGCCCGCGCTGCCGGCGCTGTTGCGGCAGCATCCGCGGCTGCGGCTGATCGTGGGGTCCAGCGACCGCGCCGTCGATCTGGTGCGGGAAGGCGTCGATTGTGTCGTGCGTGTCGGTGCCTTGCAGAACGCCAATCTCGCCGTTCGGCCGCTGGGCAGGATCGGGCTGATCAACTGCGCCAGTCCTGCCTACGTGCAGGCGCAGGGTCTGCCTGAAAAGCCCGCTGAGCTCTGCCGCGGGCACTGGATGGTCGGCTACGCATCGCCCACCACCGGACGCGAGATGCCCTGGGAGTACCTGTCCGACGATGGCGCAGAGCATACCGCGGAGGTGTCCAGCCAGGTGGTGACGAACAATGCCGAGAACTACATTGCCTGCTGTCGCGCCGGACTCGGGCTGATCCAGATTCCTCGCTACGACGTGCAGCACTTGCTGGATGCAGGGGCGCTGGTCGAGGTCATGCCGTCCTACCGGCCGGCCGCCATGCCGGTGTCGCTGCTCTATCCGCATCGGCGCCAGCGCTCGCGGCGGCTGGTGGTGTTCCTGGACTGGTTCGAGGCTTTGATGCGCCCGCATCTGGAAGCATGATTTAAGTCGTGTGCGACGGGTACGAAAGGCCTCAAGCCGACGTTTTTCCGAGCCGCTTCGCAGATGCGCTTTCCGTCCGCCGCGCGGATGTGAGACGCTTGGCCCTGCGGTCATTCGGCCGCGTACTGGAGCGATGCACGAAGCCATGGACCCGCATGACGAAAGACGCCTGTCCCGGCGCATTCCCCTCGGTTGCGACGCCCTCATCAGGCCCGTGAACGGACAGGCCGCCCATCCTGCGATCTGCCTCGAGATCGGCACCGGTGGCATGACCATGGAAAGCGACTACGTGCCGGGACTGGCCGAGCAGCTCGATGTGCTGGTGCGCCAGCCCGACGGCGGTGCCGACCGCCCGCCGCTGCACGTGCGGGTGGAGGTCAAGCGCTGCCACAAGACCGCCTCCGGCGCCTACCAGCTTGGCGTGCAGATCGTTCAGGTGCTCAAATAGCGACGGCGTTCAGCCGCCGAGCCGGGCGATGAAGTAGCCCGCGACGATGGCCGTGCCGATGACCCCGGCCACGTTCGGCCCCATCGCATGCATCAGCAGAAAGTTGCCGGGGTCGGCCTTCTGGCCTTCGACCTGACTGACCCGCGCCGCCATCGGCACCGCGGAGACGCCGGCCGAGCCGATCAGCGGGTTGATCTTCTCCTTCGAGACCAGATTCATCAGCTTGGCCATGAGCAGCCCGGAGGCGGTCGAGATCGAGAAGGCGACGATGCCGAGCGCCAGAATCTTCAGCGTCTCTAACTGAAGGAAGCGCTCGCCGGTCATGGTGATGCCCACCGACGTGCCCAGGAAAATGGTCACGACGTTGATGATCTCGTTCTGCGCCGCCTTGCTCAGCCGCTCGGTGACGCCGCATTCGCGCAGGAAGTTGCCCAGCATCAGCATGCCGATCAGCGCCGAAGCCGCGGGCACCAGCAGGATCACCAGCACGGTGACCACCAGCGCAAAAATCAGCTTTTCGGTTGTGGACACCGGGCGCAGCGAGCGCATGCGGATCGCGCGTTCCTTCTTTGTGGTCAGCGCGCGCATGATCGGCGGCTGGAT
>JAGRFQ010000001.1 GCA_020445945.1 Rhodocyclaceae bacterium | reverse complement strand
TTGTCGAGCGTGGCGCGCAGCACCACCGCGCGGTTGCCGGCCTCGATCAGCGGGTCGATGGCCACCACCGTGGACGCGAAGCTGCGCTCGGGCAGCGCATCGACGCCGAGGCTTACCGTCTGCCCGGTACGCAGCTTGTCGAGGTAACGCTCTGGCAGGCGGAAATCCACCTTCAGCGTGTCGATGGCTTCGAGGTTGACCAGATCGGCGCCTTCCTTCACGTAATCGCCCACGCTCACGTTGCGGATGCCGACGATGCCATCGAAGGGCGCGCGCACCGCCATGCGCGCCAGCCGTGCCTGCGCCACCTGCGCCTCGGCCTCGGCCACTTTCAGACTCGCGCCGGCTTCGTCGAGCGCGCGGCGGCTGACGAACTTGCGCTCGAACAAATCCTGATTGCGCCGGTGGTTGGCCTGCGCCAGCGCCAGCGCCGCGCGGGCGCGTTGCAATTCGGCCTGCTGGATCGCCGCATCGAGTTGCACCAGCACCGTACCGCGCGTCACCGGCTGGCCTTCGGCAAAGCCGATCGCCGCAATCCGGCCGGCAATCTCGGGGCGCAACACCACCGACTCGTCCGAGCGCAGCGAACCGACCGCCGTCACCTCATCGGTCAGCGCGCGACGCGCCACCGGCGCCGCCTCCACCGCCGTGGCACGCGCCCCCTGAGCCGGCGCGGCAGCCACGGCTGGCGCAGCCGCAGGCGCCGCGCCGCGCTGGGCCTGATACGCCCACACCGCCGCCAGCCCCAGGCCAAGCATGCTGACCACCACGACCCATCTGTTTTTCAACGCCATGAACGGATCACACTTCTATCGTTTCGCCATGCAGCATAGCGCACCTCAGGCTGGGACCGCAGCGCAGGCCGCAAGTTGCTTCACAGACACATCAGCGTGCATGACACGACAATCCGGAGCATTGCAAGGCGCCTTGTCCGTCAAGGCCGGCAAACGCCTCCCGCAGCGCCCCGACGCCCACAGCGCAACACATCGACGACGGCGTCGTTCTCCAGATAATTCCGGTGCGCGGACAGGGGGTTTTCAAGCACCCGGAACCACGTCCAGTCGTTGCTGACAATCACGTTCACCACCGGCAACCCGCCGAAATCGGCGGCATCGACCTCATAACTCAGCAGGTCGTTGGGGTCGGTGAATGCCACCACCACGGTGGGTTCGCGCCTCTGCAGCGTTCTGGGCCCGGATTGCGCGCGCTGGATCAGCGCGGCCAAACCGCGAACCCCGCCCTCGCTCCCCCGCATGCCCAGCGGCGCGACATTGCGACTCGCGACCGCTTCGGGGCACCCCGGCCCGCGATGGCCGAGATTGAGCAGCGGAATCTGGTTTGCCGAGAGAAACAAATGGCTTGTCCGCGCAAGCTGCGGATAGACCCGCTCGGCAATCTCCGGCGTGCTGCACACCAGCGCATCCCCCAGCACCTTGCTGCCGAGACTCTCGCTCAGGTACATCACCGGCCCCGTGGCAAGCGCCGCATCTGCCGCCATGTCCCGGTAGATGGCATCGAGCGCCGCGCCCACCCCCGCCCGGATCGTCTCGCCGGTCGGGCCGAGATAAATCACCGCGTCGGCGAGGCAATCGTTCAGCAGCGTATTCTTGAGCGCATTGTTGATTCCGGCCCGGTCGCGGTCGTAGCTCGACTGCGCCGGCTCACACACCTCGTTGCCGCCTTTGACGTCCGGGCAGAGGTGTTTCACCTTGAGGGGTTTGGTCACCTCCGAATAGAGGATGCCGTAGACACGCAAGCGCTGCGCGCCGCGAACGATGTCCGCCTTGCGCGCGATGACACCGTACGCCTCGCCCACCGGATGCGGCGACCACTCGCCGGAATGCGCCGCACCGAGATGGCGCGCCAATCGCGTGAGCACCCCCTGAAACCACGTCGGCGAGTGATGGCACATGCCGTGAATCGCGACCAGGGTGCCGGCGCCGGATGCGGTCAGGGCCGGATCGATCCCCGAAAAGGACGGCTGCGGCGGATCGAACTCGGCCAGGCGATACGGCTTGGCACACGCCGTCAACCCCAGCAGCAGCACAATGATCGTAGTGGCCAGCGTACGGCGGTGCATGGTGAGCATGGTGCCTCCCTGCCTGCGCGAGCAGCGCGTCGGTATGACAAAGCCTTAGGCGGACGCTACCACAGCCGACCGATCGATCAAACCACCACGGTTGGCGCCTCGCCCGCGCCGCTGGCGCGAATCGCGCCGAGTTCGAACACCGTTTCGCCGGCCGCTTGCAGCCCGGCCGCGGCGATGGCGGCATCGGCGGCGGAGACGATCACCACCATGCCGATGCCGCAGTTGAAGGTGCGGTACATCTCGTCGGCGGCGATGTTGCCGGCACCCTGCAGCCACTGGAACAGCGGCGGCATTTGCCACGCGTCGGCGCGCAGTTCGGCGGTGAGGCCGTCGGGGAGCACGCGCGGGACGTTTTCGAGCAGGCCGCCGCCGGTGATGTGGGCCATGCCCTTGACCATGCCGGGGTGCGCTTTCATGAGCGCGAGCAGCGGTTTGACGTAGATGCGGGTCGGTTCGAGGATTACGTCGCGCAGCGGACGACCGTGAAAATCGCCGTCGAGATTCGGTTGGGTGACCTCGATCACCTTGCGGATCAGGGAATAGCCGTTGGAGTGGGCGCCGCTGGAGGCGAGCCCGAGCACCACGTCGCCGGCGGCGATGGTCTGGCCGGTGATGATCTCGGCCTTCTCGACGGCTCCGACCGCAAAGCCGGCGAGGTCGTATTCGCCGTCCGGGTACATGCCGGGCATCTCGGCGGTTTCGCCGCCGATCAGCGCACAGCCGGCCAACTCGCAGCCGCGGGCGATGCCCTTGACGACATCGGCGGCGGTGTCCACGTGCAGCTTGCCGCAGGCGAAATAGTCGAGGAAGAACAGCGGCTCCGCGCCCTGCACGAGGATGTCATTGACGCTCATCGCCACCAGGTCCTGCCCCACGGTGTCGTGCGTATCGAGCGCGAAGGCGAGCTTGAGCTTGGTGCCGACCCCGTCGGTGCCCGACACCAGCACCGGCTCCTTGTATTTGCCGCTCAACTCGAACAGCGCGCCAAAGCCGCCGATGCTGCCGAGCACTTCGGGGCGCAGGGTGCGCTTGGCCAGGGGTTTGATCCGGTCGACGAGCGCGTCGCCGGCCACGATGTCCACGCCGGCGTCGCGATAGGTCAGGGAAGTCAAGGGCATACCTCGTTGAGTCGATGGCGCGGCGCATGGCCGCGCGCTTGAGCCTGTCGCAGCTTGCGACTACAGTGTCGGGGCTCGCTTGCGCCACGCGCCGCAGGCCCCAAAATCGAACTGCGCATTTTACATCGAATGGCTTCACTTCGCGCCCGTCAACTGCAAACGGCCATCTGGGTCGGCGTCGGGCTCGCCCTCCTCGTCCTGCTGTGGCTGCTCGCGCCGATCCTTGCCCCCTTCGCCATCGCCGCGGTGCTGGCCTACATCTGCGATCCGGGGGTGAACTGGCTGGTCGCGCGCCGCCTGCCGCGCGCCGCGGCGGTGCTGGTAGTGATCACCCTGCAAGGGCTGGGGCTGGCCCTGCTGCTACTGATTCTGGTGCCGATGGTCTACAAGGAAGGCGTGCAACTGGTGGCGCGCCTGCCCGATCTGGTCGACATGCTCAACGCGCGGGTCGTCCCGCTGCTCAAGGATCAGTTCGACATCACCCTGCAGCTCGACCCCGGCTCGGTGCGTCAGTGGGTGGCGGAGAACTGGAGCTCGGCGCAGGACCTGCTGCCCGGCCTGCTCAAGAAGGCCAGTACCGGCGGCGCGGCGGTGATCGGCTTTTTCGCCAATCTGCTGCTGATTCCGATGGTGATGTTCTACCTGCTGCAGGAGTGGCCGCACATTCTCGACGGCATCCGCGCCATCATCCCGCGCCCGGTGGTGGGGCGCGCGGTGCGCATCCTCGGCGACATCGACCGCGTGATGTCCGAGTTCCTGCGCGGCCAGCTCTCGGTGATGCTGCTGCTGGCGGTGTTCTACAGCATCGGCCTGTGGCTCGCCGGACTGCGCTTTGCGCTGCCGGTGGGGGTCGTCACCGGGCTGCTGGTGTTCGTCCCCTTCGTCGGTTTTTCGGTCGGGCTGGCGCTGGCGCTGATCTCTGCGCTGCTGCAAAACGCCGGCTGGCCGCCGATCATCGGGGTGGCCGTGGTGTATTCGCTGGGCCAGCTGATCGAGAGCTTCCTGCTCACGCCCTACATCGTCGGCGAGCGCATCGGTCTGCATCCGCTGGCGGTCATCTTTGCGCTGATGGCCTTCGGCCAGCTGTTCGGCTTTGTCGGCGTGCTCGTCGCCCTGCCCGCCAGCGCCGCGCTGCTGGTGGGTTTGCGCGAACTGCGCAGCGCCTACTTCGCCAGCCACGTTTACCTCGGTGACGGCGACGAGGATCAGGCATGAAGCAGCTGGTACTCGACATCCGCCTCGACGCACCGCCGACGCTGGACAACTTCTTCGTGGGCGACAACGCCGCCTTGCTGGCGAGCCTGCGCGCAGTGGCCAGCGGACAGCAGCGCGGACACATCTACCTGTGGGGCGAGCGCTGCGCCGGGCGCAGCCATCTGCTGCGCGCGACCTGCGCAGCCGCCAACGCGGCGCGCTACCTCCCCGTCAGCGCGCTGGTTGACGGCGTCCCACCACGCCCGGCGCTGGTCGCCGTCGATGACGTTCACCGCCTTGGCGGCAGCACCCAGATCGCACTCTTCAACGCCTTCAACCGCGCCCGCGAAAACGGCCAGACCCTGCTGCTGGCGGGCGACCGCGCCCCCGCCTCGCTGGTGCTGCGCGACGATCTGCGCACCCGCATCAGCCAGTGCCTGAGCTTCGAGATCCAGCCACTCACCGACACCGCGCGCGCCGCCATCCTGAGCGCGCTCGCCACCCAGCGCGGGCTGCGCCTCGACGGCGACGTGGTGAGCTACCTGATGCGCCACGGCCGCCGCGACATGCCGAGCCTGGTGCACACCCTCAACGCCCTCGACCTCGCCTCGCTCGAACGCAAACGCGCCATCACCCTGCCGCTGCTGCGCACGCTGCTGCAGAGCGAACTGACCATCTGACCGACGACACGGAAACGCTATGGACCTGGTTCTGTTTGACCTCGACAACACCTTGCTGGCCGGCGACTCCGACTTTGCCTGGGCCGAGTTTCTGATCGGCAAGGGCGTGCTCGACCGCGAAGTGTACGAGACGCGCAACATCGCCTTTTACGAGCAGTACAAGGCCGGCACGCTCGACATTTTCGAGTTCCTCGACTTCCAGCTCGCCCCGCTGGCGCGTCACGAGCGCACCCAACTCGACGCCTGGCACGCCGAATTCATGACCGTGTCGATCCGCCCGATGATCACCGCACAGGCCCGCGCGCTGGTCGAAAAACACCGTGCCGACGGGGCGCTGCTGGCGATCGTCACCGCCACCAACAGCTTCGTCACCGGCCCCATCGCGCGCGAGTTCGGCATTCCCCACCTGGTCGCCACCATCGCCGCGCAGGAGCGCGGCGCCTTCACCGGCAAGCCGCGCGGCATGCCGGCCTTCAAGGCGGGCAAGATCGAGCGCGTCGAGCGCTGGCTCGAAACCCTCGGCCTGCACAGCGGCAGCTTTGCGCGACGCTGGTTCTACAGCGACTCGCACAACGACCTGCCGCTGCTGGCAACGGTCACCCATCCGGTCGCGGTCGACCCCGACGAAACCCTGCGCGAGCACGCCCGGCTGCATGCCTGGCCGGTGATCAGCCTCCGCTGAGCCCGGGCGGGCGTAGGCCGTCCGGCGGACTCTGCGGTATGATTGCCGGCTCAATCCAAAGCACATCGACCCAGCAATGATCCGCAAACTGCTGCGCAAGGTGTTTCGCCGCGCCGCACCGGGCAGCGACAGCGCCCCAGCCCTGATCCCCGTGCAGACGCACGGCATTACCGCCGCCGACGTGTCCCACGCCGCCCGCAAGGTGTGCACCGTGCTGCAGGAGGCGGGCTTTCAGGCCTTCATCGTCGGCGGCGCGATCCGCGACCTGCTGGTCGACCAGACACCCAAGGACTACGACGTGGCCACCAGCGCCACGCCCGAAGAGGTGCGCCGCCTGTTTCGCCGCGCGCGCATCATCGGCCGGCGCTTCAGGATCGTGCACGTGATGATCGGTCAGGAGATGATCGAGGTGTCGACCTTCCGCGCCCTGCAGGACGCCAGCACCACGTCGACCGACGCACATGGCCGGGTGCTCCACGACAACGTGTTCGGCAATCAGCACGAAGACGCGCTGCGCCGCGATTTCACGGTCAACGCGCTGTACTACGATCCGAGCACCGAGCACATCATCGACTACCACCACGGCGTGGCCGACCTGCAGCAAAAAACCCTGCGCATGATCGGCGACCCGAAGCTGCGCTACCGCGAAGACCCGGTGCGCATGCTGCGCGCGGTGCGCCTCGGCGCCAAGCTGGGGCTCGCCATCGACCCGGTGGCGCGGCGCCCGATCCGTGAAATGGCGGAGCTGATGGACAACGTGCCGGCGGCACGGCTGTTCGACGAGATGCTCAAGCTGCTGCTCTCCGGCCACGCGGTCAAATGCCTCACCGAACTGCGCGAGCAAGGCCTGCATCACGGCCTGCTGCCGCTGCTCGACGTGATTCTCGAGCAGCCGATGGGCGAGCGCTTCGTGTGGCTGTCGCTGGAGAACACCGACCAGCGCGTGAGCGAAGGCAAGCCGGTGTCGCCGGGCTTTCTGTTCGCCACGCTGCTGTGGCACGAGGTGCTGGTCAACTGGGAAGCACGCAAGGCCAGGGGCGAGCACACCCACCCGGCGCTGTTCGAGGCAATGGACGAAGTGCTCAGCGTGCAGGGTGAGAAGCTCGCCATCACGCGGCGCATCGCCGGCGACATCAAGGACATCTGGGCGCTCCAGCCGCGCTTCGAAAAACGCGCCGGCAAGGCCCCGTTCCGCCTGCTGGAGCAGCCGCGCTATCGCGCCGGGTGGGACTTCCTGCGCCTGCGCGCGCAGTCCGGCGAGATCGACATGGAACTGGTCGACTGGTGGGCGAATTTCGCCGACGCCAGCGGCCACGAGCGCGAAGGCATGCTCAGCCCGGCCGAACCCGGCACCGCCAAGCGGCGCAGGCGGCGGCGCAGGCGCCCGGCCGGCGGTGGCGCCAGAGGGAACGGCGAGGCCTCGTGACCCCACCCCAAGCCACCCACGCCTTCATCGGCCTGGGCGCCAATCTGGGGCATCCGGTGCGCGCCATCGACGACGCCTGCGCCGCGCTCGCGGCGCTGCCCGAGACCACGCTGCTCGCCTGTTCGCGGCTGTATCGCAGCGCCCCGGTGGGCGTCAGCGGGCAGCCGGACTATGTGAACGCGGTCGCCCACCTTGTCACGGCACTCAATGCCCCGGCGCTGCTCGACGCGCTGCTGGATATCGAGACCCGCCACGGCCGCACCCGCGACTACCGCATGGCGCCGCGCACGCTCGACCTCGATCTGCTGCTGTACGGCGACGCCCGCCTCGACCTGCCGCAGCTCACCGTCCCCCACCCGCGCATGCACCAGCGCGCTTTCGTCCTCGCGCCGCTGGCTGAACTGGCGCCGGAGGCAGACATTCCGGGCCGCGGCCGGGTGGCCGATCTGCTGCGCGACGTCGCCGAGCAGCGCATCGAAGCGCTGCCAACGAGTTGACGCCGCGCCCCCGCGCCTGTGATGCTAGGCGCGCGTTTCAAAACTGCTCCTTGACTGCATGCTCGACAAAGCCCAATACATCGTCGTGGAAGGCCCCATCGGCGCCGGCAAAACCTCGCTGGCCCGCCGTCTGGCAGAGCGCCTGGGCGCCGGGCTGTCGCTCGAACAGCCGGAACTGAATCCGTTTCTGGCACGCTTCTACAACGACATGCCGCGCTGGGCGCTGGCCACCCAGCTGTCCTTCCTGTATCAACGCGTCGACCAGCTCAACCGTTTTCTGGACACCGACGAACCCGACCGGCGGGTGGTGTCGGACTTCATCCTCGACAAGGATCCGCTGTTCGCCGAGCTCAACCTCGAAGCCGACGAATTCAAGCTCTACCAGCGCAGCTACGATCTGGTGGTGCCGCAGCCGACGCCCAAGCCCGATCTGGTGGTCTACCTGCAGGCCAAGCCGGCTACCCTGATCGAGCGCATCGCCCGCCGCGGGGTGGCCGCCGAGCGCCCGATCACCGCGCATTATCTGGAGCGCGTGGCCGAGCGCTACGCGCAGTTCTTCTACCAGTACGACGCTTCGCCGCTGTTCATCGTCGATGCCGAAGTGCTCAACCCGGTCGACCACAGCGATGATTTCGACCTGCTGGTCGAGCGCCTGCGCGCGATGCGCAGCTTCCGCGAATTCTTCGGCTACGCCTGAACCGGCCGGCCCACGCACACCCCCCTTTGCGCGATACGCCTTGTGCGCTGAGCCCGCTTGCGGTTTACTGCGCGCCACGAGATAGAGAGAACCACCATGAGCTATCTGCAGGACAGCAAACCCATCACCCTCACCACCCTCGGCAAGATGCGCGCCGAGGGCGACAAGATCGTCATGCTCACCGGCTACGATGCGAGCTTTGCCGCGCTGCTGGAGCGCTGCGGGGTGGACATCATCCTGATCGGCGACTCGCTCGGCAACGTGCTGCAGGGGCAGAAAACCACGCTGCCGGTCACCATCGAGCACATGGTGTATCACACCGAATGCGTCGTGCGCGGCTGCAACCGCCCGTTCATCGTCGCCGACATGCCCTTTGGCAGCTACCACGAGAGTCCCGAACAGGCGATGCGCAACGCGACCCGGCTGATGGCCGCCGGCGCGCAGATGGTCAAACTCGAAGGCGGCGCCTTCATGGCCGAGACGGTGCGCTTTCTGGTCGAACGCGGGGTGCCGGTGTGCGCCCACATCGGCCTCACCCCGCAATCGGTCAATCAGCTCGGCGGCTACCGGGTACAGGGGCGCACCGAGGAAGGCGCGGCCCAGCTGCAGGCAGATGCGCTGGCGCTGGAAGCCGCCGGCGCGGCCTTGATGGTGATGGAGATGGTGCCCGCCGCGGTGGCGGCGGCAGTCACCGCGGCGCTGTCGACGATGGCCACCATCGGCATCGGCGCGGGGGTCGATTGCAATGGCCAGGTGCTGGTGCTGCACGACCTGATCGGCGTCTTCCCCGGTCACAAGGCGCGCTTCGTCAAGAACTTCATGGTCGGCGCGGGCAGTATCGACGAGGCCGTCACGCGCTACGTCGAGGCGGTGCGCAGCCGCAGCTTCCCCGCCGCGGAACACTGTTACTAGAGCACATTTCAGGATCGCCGCATGCAAATCCACACCACCATCGACAGCCTGCGTCGCGCGCGCGCGCATGCGGGTCGCCTGGCCTTTGTGCCGACCATGGGCAATCTCCACGAAGGCCACATCGCGCTGATGCGCCAGGCCGGCGAGCATGCCGACGCGGTGATCGCCAGCATCTTCGTGAACCGTCTCCAGTTCGGTCCGTCGGAGGATTTCGACACGTATCCGCGCACCTTCGCCGCCGACTGCGAGATGCTCGAAGCGGCCGGCGTGGAACACCTGTTCGCCCCCGACGAGGCGGTGATGTATCCGACCCGCCAGACCTATCACGTCGAGCCCGATCCGGCGCAGGCCACGGCACTCGAAGGTGCCCATCGTGCGGGGCATTTCCGCGGCGTGGCGACGGTGGTGCTCAAGCTGCTGAACATCGTCCAGCCCAACGTGGCGCTGTTCGGCAAAAAGGACTACCAGCAGCTGATGGTGTTGCGCAACATGGTCGCGCAGATGGCGCTGCCGGTCGACATCGTTGCCGGCGAAACCGTGCGCGCGGAGGACGGATTGGCGCTGTCGTCGCGCAACCGGTATCTGTCCGCAACCGAGCGCACCGAGGCGGTGCGTCTGTCGCGCTGTCTGAACCATATCCGCGACGCGGTGCGCGGCGGCGATCATGATTTCGATGCGCTGGAGCGCGCCGCGATGGCTGAGCTGGCCACCCATCACTGGCAGCCGGACTACGTGGCGGTGCGCCGTCAGTGCGATCTGCAAGCACCGGGCGACCCGAAGGACGCGCTGGTGGTTCTGGCCGCGGCGCGGCTGGGCACGACCCGGCTGATCGACAATCTGGAGATTTGAGCAGACCGGCCCAAAGCGCTGGAATCGCGGTTCGGCGGTTTTTTTGCATGAAAGATGCTTGCGTGTTTTCTCGGTTCGTAACAAGCTACGGCCTGTTCCCGTTGACACGCAGCGCGTGTCGGCGCGGCCGACAACCGCAGAGGCGGTGCGCCGGTCCGGATTGACGCGGCGACACCCAGTTCAGAGAGGGAGGAAATGGATCAATGAGCACCACCGTGCAGCAGGTTCTCGACAAGAAAGGCTCAGGCACTCACGCAGTGCCTCCGACAGCAACCGTGATGGAAGGGCTGGAGCTCATGGCGACCCATGACATCGGCGCCGTTCTGGTCAAGGACGGGGAGCGCCTGGTCGGTATTTTCACCGAGCGTGACTACGCCCGCAAAGTGGCCATCAAGGGGCTGTCGTCAAAGGACGCCACGATCGGCGAGTTGATGACGCCCAATGTGTGCACCATCACGCCAAGCCACACCATCGACGACGTGATGTCGATCATGACCCAGAACCGTTTCCGCCATCTGCCGGTGGTCGATCACGGCAAGATCACCGGCATCATCACCATCGGCGACGTGGTCAAGTCGGTCATCGCCGAGCACGAAGCGACCATCCAGCAGCTGTCGAGCTACATCGCGGGCGACATCGCGACCTGAACCCGGCGTCGACGCCATGCCCCGGCCCGCCCGCTTGGCGGGCCGTTTTCGTTCACCGCGCACACCGGCCGGAACCAGACGTGCTGCAGGGCGAGCGGCGGCGTAAAAGTGTCCCAAATCTGATCAAAACCGGCTTTCGTCCAACGCTTCGCGCCGAGGACCGCATCCGAGTTGACTCGCATCAATGCCGCATTGCAGTGCAATCGCGCACCATGCGCCCCAAGCTGTGCTGTACAGCGACATCCAATGGGGAGGCTCCATGAGCGGTACATTTACCAAATCCATGGCGCGAAACATCTTTTACGGGGGAACGGTGTTCTTCGTCCTCCTGTTTCTCGCGCTGTCCTTCGACACAATGAAGGTGATTCCGAAACGCGACAACCGCGAAAACTTGACCGAGGCAGTCATCAACGGCAAGAAATTGTGGGAAGTCAACAACTGCATTGGCTGTCACTCGCTGCTGGGCGAAGGCGCTTACTTTGCACCCGAACTGGGCAACGTTTACACGCGCCGCGGTCCGGAGTTCATCAAGGCCTGGATCCAGGCCATGCCCACGGGCGCCCCGGGGCGTCGCCAGATGCCGAATTTCGGCTTCACCGACAAAGAGTTGGACGATCTGGTCGAGTTCTTCAAGTACTCCTCCGAGATCAACACCGCCAACTGGCCGCCCAACATCGAAGGCTGATTACGGCTATCTGACGAAATCTGAGGAGAATCAACATGCAATACAAATCCCAGGCCGTCGCGAAGCCGTATTTCATTGCGGCCATCGCGCTCTTTACCGGACAGATCCTGTTCGGCCTGATCATGGGCCTGCAGTATGTGATCGGTGACTTCCTGTTCCCCACCATTCCGTTCAACGTCGCACGGATGGTGCACACCAACCTGCTCATCGTGTGGCTGCTGTTCGGCTTCATGGGCGCGGCCTACTACATGATTCCGGAGGAAACCGAGACCGAGCTGTTCTCGCCAAAACTCGCACTTGCGATGTTCTGGATCTTCCTGGTCGCCGGCGCGCTGACCATCGTCGGCTACCTGACGGTGCCCTACGCCACGCTCGCCAAGCTCACCGGCAACGACATCCTGGCCACCATGGGACGAGAGTTTCTCGAACAGCCCCTACTGACCAAGGTCGGCATCGTCATCGTCGCGCTCGCCTTCCTCTTCAACCTCACCATGACCATGCTCAAAGGCCGCAAGACCTCGATCGGGCTGGTGCTCATGATGGGGCTGTGGGGGCTGGCGATCTTCTTCCTGTTCTCCTTCTACAACCCGCATAACCTCGTGCTCGACAAGTTCTTCTGGTGGTGGGTTGTGCACCTGTGGGTGGAAGGCGTGTGGGAACTGATCCTCGGCGCCCTGCTGGCCTTCGTGCTCATCAAGGTCACCGGCGTCGACCGCGAAGTGATCGAGAAGTGGCTGTACGTGATCATCACCCTGACGCTGATCACCGGCATCATCGGTACGGGTCACCACTACTTCTGGATCGGCACGCCGGAATACTGGCAGTGGTGGGGTTCGATCTTTTCCGCACTGGAGCCGATCCCCTTCTTCGCCATGACCGTCTTCGCCTTCAACATGGTCAACCGTCGTCGCCGCGACCATCCGAACAAGGCCGCCACCCTGTGGGCCCTCGGCACCGGTGTGATGTCCTTCCTCGGCGCTGGCGTGTGGGGCTTCCTGCACACCCTGGCACCGGTGAACTACTACACCCACGGCACGCAGGTCACCGCCGCCCACGGCCACATGGCCTTCTACGGCGCCTACGCCATGGTCGTGCTGTGCATCATCAGCTACGCCATGCCGATCCTGCGCGGTCGTGCCGCCAACAGCCCCAAGGCGCAAGTCATGGAAATGTGGAGCTTCTGGCTGATGACCGTGTCGATGGTCTTCATCACCCTGTTCCTGACCGCCGCCGGCATCCTGCAAGTGTGGCTGCAGCGCTTCAGCGACACGCCGATCTCGTTCATGGCCGCACAGGACCAGATCAGCCTGTTCTACTGGATGCGTGAATGGGCCGGCGTGGTGTTCCTGGTCGGTCTGCTGGTCTATATCGCCAGCTTCTTCGTGAAAGGCGAAAACGACACCGCCAGCGCCTGACCCCAGGCATTGCAAACGTAGTACCAGGCGGACCCTGCGGGGTCCGCCTTTTTATTGCCTGGCGCGGGCACACGTCGACGGAAAAACCACCGACACGGTCAGCCCGCCACTATCGCCACGCACCCGGCCGCTATCGAATGACAACCGGGCCGTGTGGCGCGCTGAAATCCGTTCAACAATCGACAGCCCCAACCCGACGCCGTCGGTCGTTGATGCTGCAAGACCGCGCGCAAAGCGCCCACGCAACTGCACGCGCTCCTGCGCCGTCATTCCCGGTCCATCGTCAGCAACCTGCAGGCATACACCCGCGTCAGTTACGGCAACGCTGACCACCACCTGCCCGCTCGCGGGCGTATAGCGCAGCGCGTTGTCGACCAAGTTGCGCACCAACACTGCCAGCCACACGGCGTTTCCCCACATCGGCGCAGGCTCAGCCTCAAGCGTCAAGGTCTGCCCGCGCGCCAAGGCCGCTGGTGCCAGTTCCGCGCATACCGACTCCGCGATCCGGTCAAGCTCAAGCTGCGCGAAATCGTCGGCTGCCGCATCGGGTTCAAGACGTGCCAGGGTGAGTAGTTGTTCGACCAGATGATTCAGCCGATCAACACCGGCCAGCACCTGATCCAGTGCCCGCTCCCGTGCCGTATGGTCCTTGGCACCTCGCGCCACCTGCGCCTGGACACGCAGCGCAGCAAGCGGTGTTCGCAGCTCGTGGGCTGCGTCAGCGGTAAACCGTCGTTCGGTGTCGAGCGCCGCAGCGACCCGCCCCACCAAGCGGTTGAGCGCGCGCATCAGCGGTGCCACCTCGGTCGGCACCGGCTCACGCGGCCGGATCGGCGTCAGAGCGTCGAGCGACATCGCCGCCACCGCATCCGCCGTTGCAGCGAGCGGTCGCAGCGCGCGCCCGACGGCCCACCACACAGCCAGCGCCATCAGTGGCAAGCCCAGCCCGACCGGCAGCAGCAAATGCTGGGCCAGCTCGGTCGCCACGTCATAGCGCCGGTCGTGGTCCTGCCCCACCACGACGAACAGCTCACCTTCATGGCCGGCCAGGCCGAAAAAACGCCACCGACTGCCATCGACAATCTGCTCAACGAAGCCGGCACCCGACACCAGCGGGGTGGCAGGGGTCTGTACCGAGCGCGCCAGCAAGCGCATGCGTCCGTCATCGACATGCCACACCTGATAACGCAGCGGCAGCGCGTAGCGGTAGGCGTGTTCCTCCAGCTCATGGACCACGTGTTCGGCCTCGCCCGCACTCGCCAGCGCCAGCAACACCTCGGCCATCTGCACCAGCTGGGCGTCGAACACCGCGTCAGCCTCATGATGCGCGGTGCGAAAAGACAGCGCCGCCGCCCCAACCCACAACACCCCGACCACCGCGACCAGAATCGCGATCAGGCGTGAGCGCAGCGCGTAAGGCCGCATCGATACGCTCATCGCACCACCGGCACGGTATAGCCCACGCCACGCACGGTCACGATCAGTTCGCCACCGAGTTTGCGCCGCAAGTGATGAATGTGTACTTCGAGGGCGTTGCTCTCCACTTCCTCGCCCCAGGCATAGAGCTGATCCTCGATCTGACGGCGCGTCAGCACCCGGCCCGCGCTGCGCATGAGCAGCTCAAGCACGTCGAATTCGCGCCCGGTCAGCACCACCGCCTCACCCTCGCGGGTCACCGCGCGGCTGGCCGGATCGAGCGCCACGCCACCGCAGACCAACCGCACTGGCACCGAGCCGGCGGCGCGGCGCACCAGCGCGCGCAAGCGTGCCGTCAACTCGTCGAGATCGAACGGCTTGACCAGATAATCGTCCGCCCCCAGATCCAGCGCGCCCACCTTGTCCTTGACCAGATCGCGCGCGGTGAGCACCAGCACCGGCGTGGTGTCACCGGCGCTGCGGCGCTTGGCGAGCACCGCCCGGCCATCCTGCCGAGGCAGGCCCAGATCGAGCACCACCGCGGCAAACGCGCCAGCCGCCATGGCCGCCTCCGCCGCAACACCATCGCACACCCAGTCCACCGCGTAGCCCGCCGCGCGCAAGCCCTCGCACAGGCCATCCCCCAGCAGACGATCGTCTTCGACAACCAGTAGGCGCATACCCGCTCACTCCGGAATCCTGATCCGGTGCTCGTCAAAACCGCGTGTCACCGCATCGCGGTGACACGCGCCGCAGTTGGCCGGCGAGCCAATCGCCGGGCGGCGCCAGACCGTCTCAGCGATCTCGTCATGTTCATGCTTAAACCAGGCCGTCCCGGTGATGCGCAGCGGCGCGCCCTGGGCGGCCCGGTCGGCGGCCTCGCCCCAACGCCACGCCATACCCTGCGCGTCAGCCGCATGCGCCATCAGATAGGCGCGAATATCCGCGGCCACCGCGGGTGCGAGCGCTGCGTTTTCACCAAAATGCTGCTCCAGCCCCGCCATGATCCGCGTCCACGACACCGCTGGCAACAGGCCTGGCGGATAGGCCAGATGGCAAGCGCCACATTCCGCCTCAAACACCGCATGCGTCGGCGCCGCCAAATGCGACGCCCGACGGTCGCTGTCGGCTCGGGCATCGGGCCAGGGCAACAAAACTGCCGACGCGGCAAGCACCACACCGACGACAAGTACGCCCTTGGTCACATCCTTCATGATTTTCTCCTCAATTGATGGTCATCAGCCAAGCGATCAGGTTCGCCTTTTCCCGCGCGCTGCACGCGCGACCGAGCACATCGGCGCAGTTGCGCGCGAACCACTTCTCCGCCTTGGCGGCATCGGTAAAGCGCGCCGCATTGGCCGACGGCGCCAGCGGTGCAATCAGCTTGCCTGCACGTGTTTTTCCTTTGCGGCGGGGGTCCTCGGTATGGCAGCTGACACATTGACGCTCACCGTCTCCTCCCCGGCGAAACAAGGCCTCCCCCGCCGCAACCGAGAGCTCGGCCGGCGCCAGGCCAGCGGCACGGGCGTAGCCGTCGCGCAGGTGCAGCGGTGTCTCTGCGGCAGCGGCATTGAGCGCACACGCGCTCAGGGATGCCATCACGAGCGCCTTATTCATGCCCCGCTCCGGTGTCCTTGGCCACGAACTGGTTTCCCGTCACCATCGCCTGCGCAACCCGCTCGCCGCGGCGGTGATGGAACACCAGGGCACCGAGGTGAACGGCGATGAACAGAAGAATGAGGGCAAAGCCCGCCTCGTGCGGCTCGTCAAACAACCACTCGAAACGTGCCGCGCCGTCGAGCACGCCGGCCAAGGGACCGGTGCCGAACTCGGTGGCCGACAGGCCAAAACCGGTGACCAGCATCACCGCCACCAACGCGTAGAAGAACAGAAACGCCAGCGACGCAGCAGCATCGTGTCCGCGCCGCGCTGCCGGCCAGTGCAGGCGCAACAGACCGGTCCACGCCAACGGGTGCCACAGATCGGACCATCGCGCGGTCGCCGGGCCGACCAGCCCCCACAGCACGCGCACCGCCAGTCCGGCCGTCAGCGCGTAACCGCTGACGATGTGCCATTCCCAAAGCACCGCCTCGCGCGGACGATGCTCAAACACTTCGGCCAGCTGACTGGTGGCGATGAGAAGCACGATGGACAGCGCAATCCACCAGTGAGCCAAGCGCAGCAGGGGATCAAAGGCCTTGACCGGCCGGGCGGTAGTGAGTGGCATGGCAATCTCCTTTTGTGGGATGACTGCCAGCGTGCCGATCCAAGCTTAGGGAAATCTTAAGACATCAACCGCTCAGGGCACGCCCGGGAGCCACACCGCCACCCGCAGGCCGCGGCCGGACGATGGGGTGTCGAGCGTGATGCGGCCGTGGTGGCAGGCCACGATCTGCCGCGCCAGCGCCAGCCCCAAGCCACTGCCGTTGCCGCGACTGCCAGGCAGGCGGGTGAAGCGGGCGAAGGCGCGTTCGCGCAGGTCGGGCGCGATGCCGGGTCCGTCGTCTTCCACGTCGATGCTCACGCCGCCTTCGCCGCGCGCGCAACGCAGCGTGACGCGTCCGCCCGGGGGGGTGTATTTGAGCGCGTTGTCGACCAGATTGGCGATCAGTTCGCGCAGCAGCGTCGGTTCGCCAACCACGCTGCACGGTTCGCGCTGCACGCCGAGGTCGATCTGCGCGGCGTCTGCGCGGCTGACCCAGTCTTCGATGAGGTCGTCGATCAGTGGCGCCAGCGCGACTTGATCTGCGTCGTCGAGGCACTGTCCGGATTCGGCGCGGGCGAGCGCGAGCAGTTGGTTGGCGAGGCGGGTGACGCGTTCGGTGGCGCGACGCACGCGGTGCAGCGATTCGGCGCTGGCGTCGGCGTCGAGGACGTCGAGCTGGACGTGCAGGCTGGCCAGCGGGGTGCGCAGCTGGTGGGCGGCGTTTTGCAGGAAGCGGCGCTGGGCGCCAACGCTGCCGTCGAGACGCTGCAGCAGGGCATTGAGGGCTTCGACCACGCCGCGGATCTCGGGCGGTACGCTGGTCGGGTCGATGGGGGTGAGGTCGGCCGCTGCGCGGGTGGCCAGTGCGCGCTCGAGGCTCGCCAGCGGGGCCAGGCCGGTGGGGATCGCGTAGCGCACGGTGGCGATGGCGGCGGCGACGATGGCGGCCATCGCGACGCCGAAACCGGCCAGTAGCGATTCCACTGCGCGGTGGCGTTTGCGCAGGGTTTCGGCCACGGTGACGTAGAAGCCCTGCCCGCCGCGCTGGCGGTGCAGGCGGACGCCGCGGATGTCGCGCCCCTGCCAGTGAATCCGGAAGTAGGCCGGGCCGGTGCCGACGGGGAAGGCTTCGGGCGGGGGCAGATCGGCGTCGCCGGCGATCAGCCGGCCACGGTCGTCGCGTACCCGGAAGAACACGCTGTCGACGGGATCGGTGCGCAGCATGGCTTCGGCCGGGCCGGGGAAGTCGATCATCAGCCGTCCGGCGTCGAGGCGTACCCGGTCGACCAGGCCTTCGGCGTGATTGCGCAGGCTGTTGTCGTAGGCGGCGCCAACCACGCTGGCCGCCACCCAGTAGGCCACTGCACCGCCGAGTGCGGCGAGCAGCAGGGGCGCCAGCAGGGCGCGCTGCAGGCGGCGGACAAGGCTGAGGTTCACGCGCCGCCGGGGTCGGGCGCTGCGCCCGGTACGCACTCGAGGCGATAGCCGAATCCGCGAATGCTGCGGATCTGCAGGCCGGCGGGCATCAGGCGCGGGCGCAGGCGCGAGATGTAGACTTCGACCGCGTTGTTGGAGCCGTCGGCCAGCAGGCGCTCCTTGGCCACCGTGCGCCCGCCCGCGGCGGCGAGAATGCGCAGCAGCCGCCATTCGCGCGGGGTGAGCGTGAGCGGTTGGTCGGCGAGCAGGGCCTGGCAGTCCTGCTCCTGCAGCACCAGTGGGCCGTAACGCAGGTCGGGCACGCGCTGGTGGTCGCCACGGCGCAGCACGGCGCGCATGCGGGCGTGCAGCTCGGGCAGTTCGAAGGGTTTGGCGAGGTAGTCGTCGGCGCCGAGTTCGAGGCCGTAGATGCGGTCCGAGAGCGCGTCGCGCGCGGTGATCAGGATCACCGCCAGCGGCTGGCGGCGGGTGCGGATGCTGCGCACCAGGTCGTAGCCCGACAGGTCGGGCAGGCCAACGTCGATCAGGGCGACGTCGTAGCCGCGCCGGCCCAGCAGCGCGCCGGCTGCGGCCCCGTCGCCGACCACGTCGACGGTCTCGCCCTGTGCGCGCAACCATGTCGCGATGCCGTCGGCCAGTTCGGCATCGTCTTCCACCACCATGACCTGCATGTGCGCCTCCCGTGCGTGACGCTGGGTGCGTCGATTGTGCCGCCGGTCGCACGCCGGCGCACGTCCACAAAATGAAAAAACTCCCGCCGCAGCGGGAGTTCGTTGCAAAGATGAGACTCAGTGCGCATGCGCCTGGCCGGCGCCCCGCGGGGTGCGGATGTCTTCGACCAGATGCTGGATGTGCTCGGGGCACGGCGCGGTGACCTTGGAGACGATCACGGCCACGATCAGGTTGAGCAGCGCGCCGACCACGCCGATGCCTTCCGGCGAGATGCCGAACAGCCAGTTGGCGGGGATGTTCTCGGCCATCGGGGTGATGAAGATCCCCTTGAAGTAGAGGATGTAGCCGAAGGTGAAGATCAGCCCGGTGAGCATGCCCACAATCGCGCCTTCCTTGTTCATCTTCTTGGAGAAGATGCCCAGCAGGATGGTCGGGAACAGCGAGGCGCAGGCCAGTCCGAAGGCGAAGGCCACCACCTGCGCGACGAAGCCCGGCGGGTTGTAGCCCAGGTAGCCGGCAATCGCCACCGCCACCGCGGCGGCCACGCGACCAGCCATCAGTTCGGCCTTTTCCGACATGTCCGGCATCATCACGCTCTTGAGCAGGTCGTGCGAGATGGCGGCGGAAATCACCAGCAGCAGACCGGCGGCGGTCGACAGCGCGGCGGCGATACCACCGGCGGCGACGAGCGCAATCACCCAGTCCGGCAGCTTGGCGATTTCGGGGTTGGCCAGCACCATGATGTCGCGATCGACGTCGAGCTCGTTGCCCTTCCAGCCCGCGGCTTCAACCTTGGCGAGGAAGTCCGGGTTCTTCGACTTGTCGTTGTAGTACTGGATGCGACCGTCGCCGTTCTTGTCTTCGAACTTGATCAGCTTGGTGCTCTCCCAGCGCTTCATCCACTCCGGACGCTCTTCATAGACCAGGTTGCCAGCGGCGGCAAACGGATCGCCTGCGAGCACCCCCGGCGTCACCGTGGCATGCAGGTTGAAGCGCGCCATCGCGCCGACGGCCGGTGCGGTGGTGTACAGGATGGCGATGAAGACCAGCGCCCAGCCGGCCGAGGAACGCGCATCGCGCACCTTGGGCACGGTGAAGAAGCGCACGATCACGTGCGGCAGGCCGGCGGTACCGGCCATCAGCGCCAGCGTGATGCTGATCACGTCGATCATCGACTTGTTGCCCTGGGTGTATTCCAGGAAGCCCAGATCGGTGACCACGGCGTCGAGCTTGGCCAGGAAGGGCTCGCCCGATTCGACCGAGCCGCCCAGCCCGAATTGCGGAACCGGGTTGCCGGTGAGGTTCAGCGAAATGAAGATGGCCGGCACCATGTAGGCGAAGATCAGCACGCAGTACTGCGCCACCTGGGTGTAGGTCACGCCCTTCATGCCGCCGAGCACGGCGTAGAAGAACACCAGCCCCATGCCGACCAGCAGGCCGGTCAGGATGTCGACTTCGAGGAAGCGCGAGAACACGATCCCGACGCCGCGCATCTGCCCCGCCACATAGGTGAAGGAGATGAAGATCAGGCAGACCACCGCCACCAGCCGCGCGGTGTTCGAGTAGTAACGGTCGCCGATGAACTGGGGCACCGTGAACTTGCCGAACTTGCGCAGGTACGGGGCGAGCAGCACGGCGAGGAGCACGTAACCGCCGGTCCAGCCCATCAGGTACACCGAGCCGCCGTAACCCAGAAAGGCGATCAGGCCGGCCATTGAAATGAAGGACGCGGCGCTCATCCAGTCCGCCGCCGTGGCCATGCCGTTGACGACCGGGTGCACCCCGCCGCCCGCGACGTAAAATTCCTTGGTGCTCCCCGCCCGCGCCCAGATCGCCACCGCGATGTACAGCACAAAGGACAGGCCAACCACCACAAATGTGAGTGTTTTCAGATCCATGATCGCTCCCGCTCAGTCTTCGTGTACGTCGTGCTGACGATCGATCTTGTTCATCCGCGCCGCGTACCAGAAAATCAGCACCACGAACACGTAGATCGACCCCTGCTGGGCGAACCAGAAGCCCAGCGAATAACCGCCAATATGAATGCTGTCGAGTGCGTCGGCGAACAGGATGCCCGCGCCGAACGACACGACGGCCCAGATCGCCAGGACCGTCCACAACAGGCCGAGCGTGGCCTTCCAGTAGGCCTGACCCGAGTTGCTGCCAGGTGATGACATGATTGAATCCCTCCAGTGCATGACGAGCGGTGCACATGCACACGCCAGGCGCACACTGTAGATGCGAGGCACTTACGCAAGGCTTGCTCGAAACTTACGGGAGGCTTAAAGCACAAACGCCGGCCGCAGCGCCCGATGAAAGGCGCGCGCCGGCGTTGGAAACAAACGGAAATCTACGCCACGACGGGGGGCACTCAGCCCAGTGCCTTTTCCAGCACCTCGCGCACATCCGGGCTCAGCGCCGCATCGGCCACCAGCGCCTCGATCTGCGCGCGCGCCAGCGACTGCAGCGCGGGCGTGAAGCGGCGCCAGTGTTCGAGCACCCGCGCCATGCGCGACGCCACTTGCGGATTGCGCGCGTTGATGTCGCGGATGCGGTCGGCCCAGAAGCGGTAACCGGCCCCATCGACACGATGGAACTCGCCCGGATTGGCGCGGAAATAGGCGCCGAACAAGGCGTAGATCTTGTTCGGGTTGGTGAGGCTGAACGCCGGGTGGGCGCTCAGGGCCTCCACCCGCGCCAGCGCCGCCGGCGCGTCATCGGCCCAGCGCCACGCGCTGGCCTGCACCGCAAACCATTTGTCCATCACCAGCGCATCGGCACCGAAACGCGCTTCGAAAGCCGCCAGCGCGGTGTCGGCTGCGGTCGCGTCGGGGCAGTTGACCAGCGCCGCCAGCGCACCGAACTGCTCGGTCATGTTGGCGGCGGCAGCGAACTGGGCGCGGGCGCGGGCGATGCCTTCGGCCACCCCGGCGGCACACAGGTAGCGCAATCCGAGGTTGCGCAGCGCCCGCCGGCCGGCATCGGCGGGGTGGTAGCGATACGGCCCGGCAACATCGAGCGCGGCGTCGTGGCGCAGCCAGGTGTCGGCCAGCCGGGTGCCGATGGCCTGGGTCAGCGTCACCAGCGCGGCGCGCAGGGTGGCCGGGTTGGCGGGGCTCATCTGTTCGAGCAGGTAGGCTTCGGTCGGCAGGGCCAGCGCCACCGCACGGAAGGCGGGGTCGAGCCGGGCGTCGTCGAGCAGCGCGCGAAAAGCGTCGATGAACATGTCGGCCACCGCCGGCGCCGCACCCTGCCCGGCCGTGCCGGCCAGCGCGAGGATGACGCGCTGCATGTAGCGCTGGGTGGCGTCCCAGCGGTTGAACGGGTCGCTGTCGTGGGCCATGCGAAAGGCCAGCCGCGCGTCGTCCTCCTCGATGTCGAGAATCACCGGCGCGGAGAAACCCCGCAGCAGCGAGGGCACCGGCGTGTCCGCCACGTCTTCGAACACGAACTGTTGCTGGGCGGCACAAAGCTGGAGCACGCGGGTGCCCGGCCCGGCCGTCGTCTCGCCCATCAGGCGCAGCGGCATGTCGTGGCCGTCCGGCCCGATCAGGCCGATCGCCACCGGAATGTGCAGCGGCTGGTCGCCGCGGTCGGGGCGGCGCTGGGTGAGCGTGAGGGTGGCGCGCTTTGCCGGGCCGTCCCATGCCAGATCGGCGCGCACGCGCGGCGTGCCGCGCTGGCTGTACCAGTGCATGAACTGGTCGAGGTCGACGCCGTTGGCTTCGGACATGGCCTCGACGAAGTCGTCGCAGGTCACCGCCTCGCCGTCGTGGTAGCTGAAGTACAGATCCATGCCGTTGCGAAAGCCCTCCGGCCCGAGCACGGTGTGCAGCATGCGGATCACCTCGGCGCCCTTTTCGTACACCGTGGCGGTGTAGAAATTGTCGATCGCCTGATATTCGTCGGGGCGGATCGGGTGCGCCATCGGCCCGGCGTCTTCCGGGAACTGGGCGCTGCGCAGCACCCGCACGTCCTCGATGCGCTTGACCGCGCGCGCCGACTCGCCACCCGCGGCGGCCAGCATGTCGGCCGAAAACTGCTGGTCGCGGAAGACGGTCAGCCCTTCCTTGAGGGTGAGCTGAAACCAGTCGCGGCAGGTGACGCGGTTGCCGGTCCAGTTGTGGAAATACTCGTGCGCGACCACGCTCTCGATGTGCTCGTAGTCCACATCGGTGGCGGTCTCCGGCTTGGCCAGCACGAACTTGGCGTTGAAGATGTTGAGGCCCTTGTTCTCCATCGCGCCCATGTTGAAGTCGCCCACCGCGACGACCATGTAGCGGTCCAGATCGAGCTCCAGGCCGAAGCACTGCTCGTCCCAGCGCAGCGCGTGGACCAGCGAGGCCATGGCGTGATCGGCGCGGTCGAGATTGCCCGCCTGCACCCACAGCTGCAGCAGCACCTCGCGCCCCGACGCGGTGGTGAGGGTCTTGTCGAGCGACACCAGATCGGCCGCCACCAGCGCGAACAGGTAGCACGGCTTGGGAAAGGGATCTTCCCAGCGGGCGAAGTGACGGCCGTCGGGCAGCGCGCCGCTGTCGACCAGATTGCCGTTGGAGAGCAGCACCGGGTAGTCCTCACGCCGGGCCTCCAGCGTGACGGTAAAGCAGGCCATCACGTCGGGCCGGTCGGGGAAGCAGGTGATGCGCCGGAAGCCTTCGGCCTCGCACTGCGTGAACAGCCCGTCGGCAGACTGATACAGCCCGGAGAGCTCGGTGTTGGCGGCCGGGTCGACCTCGGTCACCACCACGACCACGACGCTGTCCTTGCCCGCCAGATCGATCTCGATCCGCCCGCCACTGTCGCGCAGCGCATCGGCCGGCGGCACCGCGCCGTCGACCGTCAGCGACGCCCGCGTGAGCGCCTCGTACATCAGCACCAGCGGGCCTTCGCCCTGGCGCACGCAGTGCATGCGGTTGCGCACCACGCTGCGCGCGGCATCGAGCGAAAAGTGCAGTTCGACGGTGCTGACCGTCCATGCCAGCGGGGCGTAATCCTGGCGGCGAATCGTGGGGGCGTGTTCGTTGTGCATTTGGAATTGTGTGGCGCAAAGCGCGGTGGAGCGGGTGAAGCGTGCAGTTTAGCGCGCCTGCCCCCGTCGAATCGAGCCGGCGCGCACCGCGCGCGATTGCCTCGGCACCACTTATAGCGCCTGCCTATATCAGCGATTGGCGAATCCAATTTCCCCCTGCATTCCCATGGTCTAGGTTGAGATTACCTCCCGGCATTTCGTGCCGGCAGGGCACACCATCGAATTCCACGGAGGCACACCATGCAACTCAAAGGCAGTCAGACCGAGGGCAACCTGAAAGCCGCATTCGCGGGCGAATCGCAAGCCAACCGGCGCTATCTCTACTTTGCGAGCAAGGCCGACGTCGAAGGCTACAACGACGTGGCCGCGGTATTCCGCTCCACCGCCGAGGGCGAGACCGGCCACGCCCACGGGCACCTGGAATATCTCGAGGCCTGTGGCGACCCCGCTACGGGGCTTCCCATCGGCAAGACCGAGGCCAACCTGGCGGCAGCCATCGCGGGCGAAACGCACGAGTACACCGACATGTACCCCGGCATGGCCAAGACGGCGCGCGAAGAAGGTTTCGAGGAGATCGCCGACTGGTTCGAGACCCTCGCCAAGGCCGAACGCAGCCACGCCAACAAGTTTCAGCGCACGCTCGACGAGGTCAAGGCCAGCGCTTGATCGCGCTTGCCGCCGCTGGGCCCGCCCCCGGCGGCGGCTACGTTCGCACAACAAACCGAAGAGGTGACACATGTCGGCCGCCGGCACCACTCGGGAAGGGAGCCTCGACGCCCCGACCCGCCATCCGCTCGACTGGAAGAACCCCGCGTTCTGGGACCCCGCGGCGCTCGACGCCGAGATGGAGCGCATCTTCAACATCTGCCACGGCTGTCGCCGCTGCGTGAACCTGTGCGGCGCCTTCCCGACCCTGTTCGACCTGGTCGACGAGGGGCCAACGGGCGAGGTCGACGGCGTGCCCAAGGCGAGCTACAAAGCGGTGGTCGACCAGTGCTATCTGTGCGACATGTGCTACCTGTCGAAATGTCCCTACGTGCCGCCGCACGAATGGAACGTCGACTTCCCGCACGTGATGCTGCGCGCCAAGGCGGTGGAACGAAAAACACACGGCGGCAAGCTGCGCGACGCGGTGCTCTCCTCCACCGACAAGACCGGCCAGTTCGCGGGCATTCCGGTGGTCACCCAGGTGGTCAACGCGGTCAACCGCACGGCGCCGATGCGCAAATTGATGGAGGCCACGCTGGGTGTCCATGCCAAGGCGTGGCTGCCCGAATTTGCAGCAAAGAAGTTCCGCAGCGCAGCCGGCGCGGCAACGGGCGCGGTGGTAACCGACGGCCAGCGCACACCGGGCAAGGTGGCGCTGTTCTCGACCTGCTTCATCAACTACAACGAACCGGGCATCGGTCACGATCTGGTGGCGATTCTCGATCACAACGCGATTCCCTGGGTGCTCGCCGAAAAGGAGGCCTGCTGCGGCATGCCGAAGCTTGAGCAAGGCGATCTGGACGGCGTCGAGGTGCTCAAGAACATCAACATTCCGCAGCTCGTGGCTCTGGCGCGCGACGGCTACGCGATCCTCACCGGGGTGCCCTCGTGTACGCTGATGTTCAAGCAGGAGCTGCCGCTGATGTTCCCCGACGAGGCCGACGTGCTGGCGGTGCGCGACGCAATGTGGGACCCCTTCGAGTACCTCGTCGCACGCCTCAAGGACGGTCTGCTCAAGACCGACTTCACCACCGCGCTGGGCAAGGTCGCGTACCACATCCCCTGTCACGGCCGGGTACAGAAGATCGGCCACAAGACCGAGGAGCTGCTCAACACGATCCCCGGCTGCGAGCTCGACACCACCGAGCGCTGCTCCGGCCACGCCGGCACCTTTGGCGTGAAGAAGGAGTTCCACGCCATGGCGATGAAGATCGGCCGGCCGGTGTTTCGCAAGATGGCCGGGTTCGAGCCGGACTTCATCAGCTCGGACTGCCCGCTCGGCGGCCACCATCTGGCCCAGGGCATCGCACAGGACCACGGCAAAACGCCGACGCTCGCCCACCCGATCTCGTTGGTGCGACGCGCCTACGGCATCTAGCAGAGGACGCAACATGGCTCACCTGACCCGCAGCACGCTCTGGTCGCTGGAGGAATACGCCGCCCGGCGCGCCGAGTTCCGCCGCGAAACCATCGCCCACAAGCGCCGCCGCACGGTGCACCTGGGCCCCCACGTGACGCTGCTGTTCGAAGACGAAATCACCGTGCGCTACCAGATTCAGGAGATGCTGCGCATCGAGCGCACCTTCGAACCCGAAGGCATCCAGGAGGAACTCGACGCCTACAACCCGCTGATTCCCGACGGCCGCAACTTCAAGGCAACGATGCTGATCGAGTACCCCGACGAGGCGGTACGCGCCGCGCAACTGCGCGTACTCAAAGGCATCGAACGCGCAACCTGGGTGCGCGTCGACGGGCACGCCAAGGTCTTCGCCATCGCCGACGAAGACCTCGCCCGCGAGAACGAAACCAAGACCTCGGCGGTGCACTTCCTGCGCTTCGAACTCGACGCGGCGATGGCCCGGGCACTGAAGTCCGGCGCTGCACTGGGGATGGGGATCGACCACGCCGACTACACCGTTGCGCTGGACGAGGTCGCGCCCGAAACCCAGGCCGCGCTGGCCGCCGACCTGCACTGAGCGCCGCGCCCAGACCCGCTCCGGAGATTCCGCCAGGCGCAGGCGCCTCGCCGGCAAAGGAGCCGCACGAAAAAGGGGGCGTCGATTGACGCCCCCTTGTCTTGTCGCTGCGCGCCCTACTTGCTGCGCAGTGCGTCCATCAACGCATCGTTCTCGCTCGGTGCGGCGTCTCCGCCGGCGTCCGGCAAGCCGGGGAAGGCCGGCGCTTCGCCATAGCCGCTGCCCTGCTCGATGTTGAGCTCGATGGTGTCGAGGTCAACCTTCACCTTCTCGTCGAGGTTCCCGGTCACCAGTTCGGGGAAGACCAGCATGACCATGAGCGCAAAGATCTGGATGATGATGAACGGGATCACGCCGCGGTAGATCTGCATCGTCTTGATGCCTTCGATGCGCCGCCCGGTGGCCGTATCCTCATAGGCCGCCCCAGGTGCCACGCTGCGCAGGTAGAACAGCGCGAAGCCGAACGGTGGCGTCAGGAACGAGGTCTGCATGTTCATGCCGATCAGCACCAGGAACCACACCATGTCGATGCCGAGTTTCTCGGCCACCGGCGCGAACAGCGGCAGCAGGATGAAGGCGATCTCGAAGAAGTCGATGAAGAAGCCGAGGATGAACACCACCAGGCTGACCACGATCAGGAAGCCCCACTGACCGCCCGGCACGAGGCTGAACAGGTGCTCGACCCACAGGTCGCCATTGACGGCGCGGAAGGTGAGCGCGAACACCGTCGAGCCGATCAGGATGAACATCACGAAGGTGGCCAGGTTGGCCGTGGTCTCCAGCGCGCTCTTGACCACGCCGAGCGTCAGGCGGCGGCGAATGATGGCCAGTATCAAGGCGCCGACGGCACCCATCGCACCGCCTTCGGTCGGCGTCGCCAGACCGATGAAGATCGTGCCGAGGACCAGAAAGATCAGCACCACCGGCGGCACCATCGCAACCAGCACCCGCATCAGCAAGTCCTTGCCGCGCAGGGTGCGCGCTTCGGGCGGCAGCGCGGGCACCGTCTCCGGCTTGATGATCGACAGCAAGAAGATGTAGCCGACCAGCAGTGCAACCAGCAGCGCCGACGGGATGATGGCGCCCTTGTAGGCGTCACCCACCGACACCCCGAGCACATCAGCCAGCACGATCAGCACCAGCGACGGCGGAATGATCTGCGCCAATGTGCCGGAGGCGCAGATAACCCCCGCCGAGACTTCTCGCGAGAAGCCGTAACGCATCATCACCGGCAAGGAGATGAGACCCATCGAGATCACCGACGCGGCCACCACGCCGGTGGTTGCGGCAAGCAAGGCGCCGACGAAGATCACCGCGTAGGCGATGCCGCCGCGAATCGGGCCGAACAGCTGCCCGGCTGATTCGAGCAGATCCTCGGCCATGCCGCTGCGCTCGAGAATGATGCCCATGAAGGTGAAGAAGGGAATCGCCAGCAAGGTGTCGTTGGACATGATGCCCAGCACCCGCTCGGGCAGCGCCTGCAGCAGCGCCGGGGTCAGCAGGCCGAATTCAATGCCGACAAAACCGAAGAACAAGCCGTTGGCGGCCAGCGCAAAGGCCACCGGGAAGCCGCTGAGCAAAAACAGCATCAGCGAGCCGAACATCAGCGGCGCCATGTTTTCTATGATGAAGGCACTCATTTGCCTGCCTCCTTATCCGACGACGGCAGCGCCACACCATGATCGGCCGGTTTCTCCAGCGGATCGGGGCCCTTGCCCATCAGGAAGGCAACGCGTTTGATCAACTCGGACACGGCCTGCACGGCGAGCAGCGCAAACCCGACCGGGATCACCAGCCGTACCGGCCAACGGATCAGCCCGCCGGCGTTGGACGACTCCTCCATGTTGACGTAGGAATCGACAAAGCCCGGCCATGACATCCACGCAATCATGACCGCCACCGGGATCAGGAAGACCACGATGCCGATCACGTCGATCCAGTTGCGGGCCTTGTCGGAAATACGGTTGGAAATCAGGTCGATGCGCACATGCTGGTTCTTCATCAGCGTATAGCCCGAGCACAGGATGAACACCGTCGAGTAGAGGTACCACTGCACCTCCAGCATCGCGTTGGAGCTCAGGCTGAAGCCGTAGCGGCTGATCGCGTTGCCGGCGCTGATCAGGGTTGCCGCCAGCAGCAGCCAGATTGCGTAACGCCCGACATGATCGGTAATCCAATCAATCAGCGCCGATAGTTTCAATAGCAAGGACACCGTCAGCCCCCTCCACTCGTTTTAGAATATTTGCTGCTGCCCCCAGACTGGCCAGGCAGCACAGGATGGTCCGGATTATCCCGGCTCCCCCGCTCAAGGCATATCAGGGGAAACGCCTAAACCCCCCGCCCGACCTGCCCCGCAAGGAGATTCATGTCACGCCTCGTCCGATTGTGCGTCGTCCGCCACGGCGAAACCGTATGGAACGCCGAAGGCCGCCTGCAAGGCCACACCGACATCGCGCTCAACGCCACCGGCCTCGCCCAGGCCCGGGACAGCGCCGCCCGGCTGGCCGCGCACCGCTTTGACGCCGCCTACACCAGCGACCTGCGCCGCGCCGCCGACACCGCGGATGCCATCGCCGCATGCACCGGCGTCGTCGCGCAGCGGCGCAGCAACCTGCGCGAGCGCCACTGCGGCATCTTTCAAGGGCTCACCTACGCCGACGCGCGCACGCGTCACCCCGACGCCTATCGGCGCTTTGAAGCGCGCGACCCCGATTTCGCCTTCGACGACGGCGAAAGCCTGACGGCCTTCGCCGCACGCATCCACGCCGCCTTCGACGCGATTGTGGCCGCTCACCCCGGCCAGCAGGTGCTGGTGGTCGCCCATGGCGGCGTGCTCGACATACTCTATCGCCGTGCCAGCGGGCGCCCCCTCGACACGCCGCGCGATTTCAAGATCCCCAACGCCGCACTCAACTGGCTGCGCTGCGACGCCGACGGCTGGTCCATCGAAAGCTGGGCCGAGGCGGCGCATCTGGGCGCCGCCCGGGACGAGCTCCCCAACGCCTGAGACCCCACGCGCAAGCCACGAAAACGCTGGAATTGTGGCCCGGACCCCGTGATAGAATCCGCTTTTGGACCTGCCATAGACCCAGACCCATGTTTTCAAAGCAAAACTCGCTCGCAAAGACCGATCCCGACCTGTGGGAAGCCATCCAGGCCGAGAACCGTCGCCAGGAAGCGCACATCGAACTGATCGCCTCCGAGAACTACGTCAGCCACGCCGTCATGGAAGCCCAGGGCTCCCAGCTGACCAACAAGTACGCCGAGGGCTATCCCGGCAAGCGTTACTACGGCGGCTGCGAGCATGTGGATGTGGCCGAGCAGCTGGCCATCGACCGCGCCAAGGCGCTGTTCGGTGCCGAGGCGGCCAATGTGCAGCCCAACTCCGGCTCGCAGGCCAACCAGGCGGTGCTGATGGCCTTCCTCAAGCCCGGCGACACCATCATGGGCATGAGCCTGGCCGAAGGCGGCCACCTCACCCACGGCATGGCGCTCAACATGAGCGGCAAGTGGTTCAACGTGGTCTCCTACGGCCTCGACGCCAAGGAAGCGATCGACTACGACGCCATGGAGCGCCTCGCCCATGAGCACAAGCCGAAGCTGATCATCGCCGGCGCGTCGGCCTATTCGCTGCGCATCGATTTCGAACGCTTCGCCAAGGTCGCCAAGGCCGTCGGCGCGATCTTCATGGTCGACATGGCGCACTACGCCGGCCTCATCGCCGCCGGCTTCTACCCCAACCCGGTGCCGCACGCCGACGTGGTCACCTCCACCACCCACAAAACCCTGCGCGGCCCGCGCGGCGGCCTGATCCTGATGAAAGAGGCACACGCCAAAGCCATCAACTCGGCCATCTTCCCGGGCTTGCAGGGCGGCCCGCTGATGCACGTCATCGCCGCCAAGGCGGCCGCTTTCAAAGAGGCGATGAAGCCGGGCTTCAAGGCCTACCAGGAGCAAGTCATCGCCAACGCGCGCGTCATGGCCCGCGTGCTGGGCGAAGAGCGCGGCCTGCGCATCGTCTCCGGCGGCACCCAGAGCCATGTGTTCCTGGTCGATCTGCGCAACAAGAAGATCACCGGCAAGACCGCCGAAGCCGCGCTCGGCATGGCGCACATCACGGTCAACAAGAACGCCATCCCGAACGATCCGGAAAAGCCTTTCGTCACCTCCGGCATCCGCCTCGGCTCGCCGGCGATGACCACCCGCGGCTTCACCGAGATCGAAGCCGAGAAGATCGCGCACCTGGTGGCCGACGTGCTCGACGCGCCCGACGACACTGCCAACCTCGACCGCGTGCGCCATAAGGTGGCCGAGCTGTGCGCCAAGTTCCCGGTGTACGGCGACTGATGCCGGGGGCGGGCAGCACTGTCCGCCCGGCACGCGCAGCGACCCTGCTATGAAATGCCCGTTTTGTGGTGACCCTTCGACCCAGGTCACGGACACCCGTGAAAACGAAGACGGCGACATCGTGCGTCGCCGTCGCCGCTGCCCGCACTGCGACAAACGCTTCACCACCTACGAACGCATCGACCTGAAGATGCCGCACGTGGTCAAACGCAACGGCCATCGCGCCGAGTTCGACCGCAGCAAGGTTCTCGCCAGCATGACCCTCGCGCTGCGCAAGCGCCCGGTCGCGCTCGAAGACATCGAAGCCGCCGCCGCGCGCATCGAAGGCCGCCTGCTGGCCATGGGCGAACGCGAGCTGCCGAGCGAAACGGTGGGCGAGCTGGTGATGCGCGAACTCAAGAAGCTCGACAAGGTCGCCTACGTGCGCTTCGCCTCGGTGTATCGCAACTTCGAAGACGTCGACAAATTCTCCGAAGCGATCCGCGAAGTCTCACGCTCCCGCGGGCGCCCGCCCAAACCGACTGCCTAGCCCGCATCGCGCCGTGGCCCAGCCGCCCGACACTTTCTCGGCAACCGACCATCGCTTGATGGCGCGCGCGCTGCAACTGGCCGAACGCGGCCTGACCAGCACCACCCCCAATCCGCGGGTCGGCTGCGTCATCGCCCACGGCGCGCACATCGTCGGCGAAGGCTGGCATGCCCGCGCCGGCGAGGCGCACGCCGAAGTGCTGGCGCTTGAAGCCGCCGGCGCGCAGGCCCGCGGTGCCACCGCCTACGTCACGCTCGAACCCTGTGCCCATCATGGCCGCACCCCGCCCTGCGCCGACGCACTGATTGCGGCCGGCGTCGCACGCGTGGTGGCCGCCATGCCCGACCCCAACCCCGCAGTGGCGGGGCGCGGCCTGGCGCGCCTCGCCGACGCCAACATCGCCGTCGCCACCGGGCTGCTCGAAACCCGGGCCATCGAATTGAACTGCGGCTTCGTCTCGCGCATGACGCGCCAGCGGCCGTGGATGCGCCTCAAGCTCGCCACCACGCTGGACGGCAAGACCGCGCTCAACAACGGCGTCAGTCAGTGGATTACCGGCCCCGAGGCCCGCGCCGACGGCCACCGCTGGCGCGCCCGCGCCTGCGCCATCCTCACCGGAATCGGCACGGTCAAGGCCGACGATCCGCAGCTCACGGTGCGCGCGGTGGCGTGCCAGCGCCCGCCGCTCAAGGTGGTGATCGACGCACGTCTCGAGATTTCACCCGACGCCCGCCTGCTCGATGGCCTGCCGGTGCTGATTGCCGCCGCGCAGTTTGCTCCGGACAAACGCGACGCGCTGGCGCGGCGCAATGCCGAGGTGGTGTGCCTGCCCAACGCCCACGGCAAGGTCGATCTGCCGGCGCTGATGACCGAGTTGGCACGCCGCGGGCTGAACGAGGTGCATGTCGAGGCCGGCTTCAAGCTCAATGGCTCGCTGCTGCGGGAAGGCTGCGTGGATGAATTGCTGATCTACCAGGCGCCGGTGCTGGTCGGCGACAGCGCGCAAGGGGCGTTCAATCTGGCCGAACTGACTTCGCTGGACGCTGCACACCGCCTGCACGTCACCGACCGGCGCTGCATCGGCGAGGACGTGCGCCTGCTCGCCCGGCTGGTCGCGCCTTAAGGCCTGCTCAGGCGGCGCTGCCGCACACCGCGCAGGCCGGGTCCCGCGCCAGCCCGATGCTGCGCCATTCCATGTTCAGGCCGTCGAGCAGCAGGATGCGCCCCGCCAGCGAGGTGCCGCAACCGGCCAGCAGCTTGAGCGCCTCGGCAGCCTGCGCCGCGCCGATGATGCCGGTGATGGGCGCGAACACCCCCATCACCGCACAGCGCACCGCTTCAACGTCCTCGCCTTCCGGAAACAGGCAGTGATAGCACGGGCTGTCGCCGCTGCGGTGGTCGAAAACGTAGAGCTGGCCATCGAAACGGATCGCCGCGCCGGAGACCAGCGGCGTGCGCTGCGCGTGGCAGGCGCGGTTGACCGCGTGACGCGTCTCGAAGTTGTCGCAGCAGTCGAGCACCACATCGGCCGCGGCCACCTCGCGCATCAGGGCTTCGCCCGACAGGCGCACCTGCAGCGGCACGACCTTGACCTCGGGATTCAGCCGCCCCAGCGTGACCTCCCCCGAGCGAACTTTCGGCTCGCCGACCATGTGCGCGGTGTGCAGGATCTGGCGCTGCAGGTTGGTGAGATCGACATCATCATCGTCGACCAGCACCAGCGTGCCGACCCCCGCCGAGGCCAGATACATCGCCGCCGGGCTGCCCAGCCCCCCCGCACCAATCACCAGCACCCGCGCGTCGATAAAGGCCTGCTGGCCTTCGACGCCGATTTCGGGCAGCAGAATGTGGCGGCTGTAGCGCAGCAGCTGATCGTCATTCATCGCGGGAATTCCGGGCGGATGAAGCTATTTGTACTCGCGCAGCTCGACCGGTGTTTCGTCGTGGTCGCCGTGCGGATGCTGGTCGTACACCTTGATGTAGACCTCGTTGGACTGCTTGATCAGACGCTCCGGCGAGGCGATGTTGTGGCGCTGGGTTTCTTCGCTGAAATACACCAGCGCGCGAACAAGTTTGACGTAGAGCGAGTTGTCGAGGTGAAAGCCGGCATCGCGCAGGGCGTCCTCGAGCAGTTCGAGCGAGAAGTCGAGCACCGAATACTCGACATCCAGCGTGCGCGGCCGCTCACTGAGCGACACCTTGAGGCCGCGCAACCGCTCCAGCGCCGTCAGTGCGCGCTCGGTTTGCCCGGGCGGCATTTCCCGGAAGCGGATCTCGCGATGCTTGACCAGCCCCGAGCCAGCCACCCGGGGGTCATGCCGCCTGCCTGCCAGCTTGTAGGCCGTCTCACGGCGCATGATACCCCCTTCGCTCTCGTGGTTACTCGATCACTCCTTATTCTGGATGATCTGGAGCCCCTTGAGAAGGTTCAATGCCTGCTGGAACTGGAAATCCTCCGCGCTGGCAGGCTCGATGCGCTTGAACGGCTCGGCCGCAGCGTTTTCGTCCTCGTCCTCGGATGCCGCCTTTTTCCTGCGCTCGGCGGCGCGTGCCTCGGCTTCCGGGTCCTTGTCGTTCTCGAGGTGGCCACGCAGGTCGGCCTCGCGCACGCGCTGACGCGCACCGTTGTCACGCGGATCTTCGACCTTGATGTCGGGCTCGATGCCCTTGGCCTGGATCGAGCGCCCGCTCGGCGTGTAGTAGCGTGCCGTGGTGAGCTTGATGGCAGTGGTTTCGCTGAGCGGGAGAATGGTCTGGACCGAGCCCTTGCCGAAGGTCTGGGTCCCCATCACCACCGCGCGCTTGTGGTCCTGCAGTGCGCCGGCAACGATCTCGGAGGCCGAGGCCGAGCCCCCATTGACGAGGACGACCATCGGCACCGATTTGATGCCGGCGGGCAGATCCTGGAGATAGTCGGTCCGCGTGCCGCGCAGATAATCATCCGGCTGGGCCAGATACTTGCGCTTGGCATCCGGCGTGCGTCCGTCGGTCGAAACCACCAGCGTATTGGCCGGCAGGAACGCTGCCGACACACCCACCGCGCCATGCAGCAGGCCGCCGGGGTCGTTGCGCAGATCGAGCACCAGACCACGCAGCGCGCCCTTTTCGTACAGACGGCCGGCGTGGGTGGTCAGATCCTTGGCGGTTCCTTCCTGGAACTGGGCGACACGCAAATAGCCGTATCCCGGCTCGACCAGCTTGGATTTGACACTGCGCACGCGGATCACCTCGCGCTTGATGGTGACGATCACCGGCTTGTCGGCACCGCTGCGCGCGATGGTCAGCACGATCTTGGTGCCCGGTTTGCCGCGCATCTGCTTGACCGCTTCGGCCAGCGTCATCCCCTTGACTGGCGTATCGTCGAGCTTGACGATCAGGTCACCGGCCAGCACGCCGGCACGGAACGCCGGGGTGTCCTCGATCGGGGAGATGACCTTGACGAAACCGTCTTCCATCCCCACTTCGATGCCCAGCCCGCCAAATTCACCTTGCGTGCTGACCTGCAGATCCTTGAACGCCTCTTCGTCGAGATAGGCCGAATGCGGGTCCAGCCCGGTGAGCATGCCGCTGATCGCCTCGGTGATCAGCGCCTTGTCTTCCACCGGTTCGACGTAGCTTTGCTTGATGGCGTTGAAAACGTTCGCCAGCGCACGCAGCTCGGTAATCGGCAGCGGCGCCAGCGCAGCCTTGTCGGCATTGGCCGGAAAATTCAGGCTGATCAGGACACCGGCACACAAACCGGTAAAGACGAGTCCCGCTTGCTGCAGTTTGCTACGCATGACATCTCCATGGGGCGCCGCCTCGGCAGCACCGGAAATCAGTTCAGGCGGACCCAGTCCAACGGATCCTGCGGCCGCCCCTGATGACGAATTTCAAAGTATAAACCCGATTCCGGATTTCCCCCGCTGTCACCCACTGCGGCAATCACATCGCCGCTGGCGACGCGCTCGCCCATCGACTTGAACAAGGCTTCATTGTTTCCGTACACGGTCAGATAGTCACCGCCGTGGTCGATGATGATCAGATTGCCGAAGCCGCGCAACCAGTCTGAATACACCACCTCGCCATCGGCCACCGCGCGCACCTCCTCACCGCTCGGGCTGCGGATGAAAACGCCCTTCCAAGTCGTGCCCCCCGATGCCCGATCGGCCCCGAAGCGACCGATCATCTTGCCGCTCACCGGCACCTGCAGCCGCCCGCGCAGATCCCCAAAGGACTTGCCCCGATTTTCCGTGCCTGCCCCGGTGCGCGCCTCGCCCACCACCGGATCGGCGTTCGGTGCGGGCCGGCGCGGCGCCGCTTCGAGTTGGCGAATCAAGCCGATGAGGCGTGTTTCATCGTTCTTGAGGCTGCTCGCCTCCTTGCGCTGAGCGGCGAGTTGCGAGCCCAGTTCGGCCAGGATCGTCGCCCGCCGCGCCTGCTCTTTCTTGAGCGACGCGAGTTCGCGGGTCTGCCGGGTCTCCAGCGCCAGCACCTGCTTCTTGCGCAGTTCGATCGCTTCCGCCTGCGCTGCATGGCGCGCTTCGGCAGCACGCAGGCGCGTGACGATGGCCTGCTTCTCACGCCCGATACGCTCCAGGTAGTAGGCATCGCGCGCCAGCTGGTTGGGTTCGCGGGCACTGAGCAAATGCCCCACGCCGGGCTCGCCGCCATGCTGATAGTAGCGCCGCAGCCAGTGCCCAAGGGCCGCCCGGCCGTCGTCGATCTGCGCGCGCGTCGCCGCCTGCTGGGCACTGATTTCGGTCAGCTCCTGTTCGACCTTGCCGCGCTCGCGACGCAACTCACGCACCCGTCGCTTGATCTGCGACACCGCCTTCTCGGCCTGCGCCAGCGCCCTGGCGGCCTCGGCTCGCGACTTTTCGGTATCTGCCGCTTCGGCTTCGAGCGCGCGCAGACGCGCCTTGACCTGATCGAGGTCGGCGCGGGTGTCCGCCGCGCGCGTCTGCGCCAGCGTCGGCAACGCGGCGCTGCCCAGCGAGAGCACACAGGCGAGCAGCGCCACGCGCCACGCGCAGCGCCCGGCAGCGGCGTTCACGCGGCTCAGGCCTTGGCCTTGCCCTGTCCGGCAACCGCAGCCTGGGCGGCCTGGATGGTGTCGGCGTCAGCGAGGTAGTAATGCCTGATCGGCTTGAGATCGGCGTCGAGCTCGTACACCAGCGGCTGCGCAGTGGGAATGTTCAAACCGACGATGTCGCTGTCGCTGACCCCGTCGAGATACTTGATCAGCGCACGCAGGCTGTTGCCGTGCGCGGCAATGAGGATCCGTTCGCCGGCCAGGATGCGCGGCACGATCACGGTTTCCCAGTAAGGCACCACGCGGGCAACGGTGTCCTGCAGGCATTCGGTACGCGGAAACTGCGCTGCCGGCAGTGCGCCGTAACGCGGGTCGGTCGGGGTCAGGCGTTCATCGCCTTCTTCGAGCGCCGGCGGCGGTGTGCTGTACGAACGGCGCCACACCAGCACCTGGTCGTCACCGAATTTGGCCGCCGTTTCCGCTTTGTTGAGCCCTTGCAGCGCGCCGTAGTGACGTTCGTTCAGGCGCCACGAGTGCTCGACCGGCAGCCACAGCGCGGACAGCGCTTCGAGGACGATGTTGAGCGTCTTGTTGGCGCGCTTGAGCACCGAGGTAAAGGCCACGTCGAACGCGAAGCCCTCGTCGCGCAGCAGGTGCCCTGCGGCCCAGGCCTCTTCGACGCCTTTTTCGGTCAGATCAACATCGGTCCAGCCGGTGAACCGGTTTTCCTTGTTCCAGGTGGATTCGCCGTGTCTGAGCAATACAATCTTGTACATGAGGGGCATCAACTCGCTGTCGTGTGGAAAGTGTCGGATTGCGTGACACGCGCCGCAGACGCGCTTCGCGCAAAAGGTGGTATTTTATCGTATTCATCCTCATTCTTTCGATCACGGATCGTGAATAGTCATCCCATCGTTGATCTGATTGGCAAAACCGAACAGATCGAGACCGCCGCCCGGGCGCTCAAGGCCATCTCTCACCCGCTGCGGTTGAAAATCCTTTGCGTTGTCGGCGATGGCGAGGTGTGCGTTCAGCACATCGTCGACGCGGTCGGCACATCGCAGAGCAACATCTCCCAGCATTTGGCGATCTTGCGCGACAAGGGCGTCCTGCTGACCCGCAAGGACGCCAACCGGGTCTACTACCGCGTCGGCGATCAGCGCACCCTGCAGTTGGTCGTGCTCATGCGCGAAGTCTTCTGCGGCGATGACGCCGACAGATCCTGATCCCTCATTAAGTAAGGACACACATTCGTGGAGTTTCTGCAGCAAAACTGGTACTGGGCGGCGATGGCCGCAGCCAGCGGGGCATTCCTGTTGTTCGAAACGCTCCGTCAGCAAGGCGGTGGCACCAGCCTGTCGTCCGTGCAGGCGACCCTGATGATCAACCGCGAAGATGCGGTGGTGCTCGATGTGCGCGAGCAAAAGGAGTACTACCAGGGACACATCCCCAACGCCAAGCACATCCCGGTCGCCGCCATCGACGCACGCCTCAAGGAGCTTGAGCCGTACAAGCAGACCCCGGTCATCGTGTGCTGTGCCGTCGGCAGCCGCTCTGCCGGGGTCATGGCAAAGCTCAAGAAACAGGGCTTCGAAAAAGTGTTCAACCTCCAGGGCGGCATTGCCGCGTGGCAACAGGCCGGCCAGCCGGTCAGCCGCAAACGGAAGTAAACCCCATGCCCGGCACCATTCGAATGTACGCCACCTCGGGATGCCCCTACTGCGTGCGCGCCGAGGCTTTGCTCAACCGCAAGGGCGCCGGCCCGATCGACAAGATCCGGGTCGATCTCGACCCCGCCCGCCGAGAGGAGATGATGCGCATCACCGGACGGCGCACCGTGCCTCAAATTTTCATCGGCGAGCTTCATATTGGCGGATGCGACGATCTCCACGCCCTCGAGCGCGAGGGCAAACTCGATTCGCTGCTGGCGGGCGAACAGGCCTGAGCCGCCCCGCTCCACTTTCAACCGATTTCAAACCAAGGCTGATCTCATGACTGAAAAGACCCAACCCGCTGCAGACAACACCCAACCCGTGTTCACCATCGAAAAGCTCTACATCCGCGACCTGTCGGTCGAAGTGCCCAATGCACCGCAGGTGTTCCTCGAGCGCGAAAACCCGCAGATCAACGTTCAGCTGCGCACCGACGGCAAGCGCATCGACGAAGGCATCTACGAGGTTGTGCTGACGGTCACCGTGACCGCCAAGATGGGCGAGGACAAGACGGTGTTTCTGGTCGAAGCAGCGCAGGCCGGGATTTTCCAGATCCGCAATGTGCCCGAAGGCGACATCGAACCGATCATGATGATCGGTTGCGCCAACATCCTGTTCCCGTATGCCCGTGAAGCCGTCTCCGACGCAGTCACCCGCGCCGGTTTCCAGCCCGTGCTGCTCGCGCCGGTCAATTTCGAAGCCCTGTTCCAGGCACGCCAGCAAGAGGCGCAGGCGGCCCCGGTCCAGTGAAGCCGGGCCTCCACCGTCTGGCGGGGCTTGTGATGGCTGGCGCGCTGTGTGCGCCGGCCTTCGGACTGGACTACCGCGCCACCGCAGCCCCGGCCATTCTCTACGACACGCCGTCGGCACAGGGCAAGCGGCTGTTCGTGGTGTCCGCAGCGACCCCGCTGGAAGTGGTGGTAACGCTCGAAAAATGGGTCAAGGTGCGCGATCGCGCAGGCAATCTGGCGTGGATTTCGCGCACCGACCTGTCCGACCGCCAGACCGTCACCGTGACCGCCGAACGGGCCACCATCTACCAGCAGCCCAGCGACAGCGCACCGCCCAGCTTCGAGGCCGTGCGCGGCGTCATTCTCAACGTCTCCGGGCCGGTCAAAGGCAGCTGGCTGCCGGTGCGCCACCCCGACGGCGAAGCCGGCTATGCGCGGCGCATCGACATCTGGGGGCACTGAACCCGCGATGTCCGACGCCGCACTGAACATCACGGTTTACGGCGCCGGCGCGTGGGGCACCGCGTTGGCCATTGCCTACGCGCAACACCACCACGTCACGTTGTGGGGCCGCGACACTGCAGCGCTCGACGAATGCGCCCGCACCCGCACCAACCAGGCGCTGCTGCCGGGCGCCCGCTTTCCCGATACGCTGCGTATCGAAGCGGATCTGGCCCGCGCGGCCCGCTCCGCAGACCTGCACCTCGTGGTCACCCCGGTGGCCGGCCTGCGCCCGCTGGCCGAACACCTCGCGGCAAGCGCCAACACCGCACCGCTGCTGTGGGCGTGCAAGGGCTTTGAAGCGGGCAGCGGCAAACTGGCTCACGAAATCGTGGCCGAGACCCTCGGCGCCGACCACCCCTGCGGCGTGCTCTCCGGCCCCAGTTTTGCGGCCGAAGTCGCCGCCGGACTGCCCGCCGCGATCACCCTCGCCGCCACAGACCAGACGCGCGCCATCGCCTGGGCGCAGCTCCTGCATCAGCCGCGCCTGCGGCTGTATGCCAACGACGACATCATCGGCGTCGAGGTCGGCGGCGCGGTCAAGAACGTGATGGCAATCGCCGCCGGCGTGGCCGACGGGCTCAGCTTCGGGCTCAACGCACGCGCCGCCCTGATCACCCGCGGACTGGCCGAAATCGCGCGTCTCGGCACCGCCCTGGGCGGCCGTCAGGAAACCTTCATGGGGCTGGCGGGGCTGGGTGACCTGGTGCTCACCTGCACCGGCGACCTGTCACGCAACCGCCGGGTTGGCCTCGCGCTGGCCGAGGGCAAAGGGCTCGACGACATTCTTGCCGAGCTCGGCCACGTCGCCGAAGGCGTCTCGACCACGCGCGAAACCGTTGCGCTGGCCGCGCGGCACGGGGTCGAAATGCCGATTTCGGAAGCCGTCAATGCACTGCTCGACGGACGCACCGACGCGCGTCAGGCAGTCGAAGCGCTCCTCGCCCGCGATCCGCGCAGCGAATAGGGCCCGAGCCGGAGCCGAATCGGGGCCGAATCGCGCCGGTCAGACCCCGCCGGCAAACCCCTGCTGGCGCCACGCCTCATACACCACCACCGCCACCGCATTCGACAGGTTGATGCTACGGCTATCGGCACGCATCGGAATACGCACGCCGCAGGCCTCGCCGACTTCGGCGCGCAACCACTCGGGCAGCCCGCTCGTCTCCGAGCCGAAGAGCAGCACGTCGCCCGGGGCGAAGCGCACCTCGACAAAGCTGCGTGCTGCCCGCGTGGTCAGCGCGTGAATGCGCCCGCCGGGAACGGCCGTGCGAAACGCCGCCCAGTCCTCATGCACCGTCACCCGCACCATATGGTGGTAGTCCAGCCCGGCGCGCGCCAGGGTCTTGTCGCTCAGCTCGAAGCCCAGCGGTTTTATCAGGTGCAACGCGTTGCCGGTGTTGGCGCACAGGCGAATCACGTTGCCGGTGTTGGGCGGGATTTCGGGCGTAAAGAGGACGATATGAAACATGGTGCGGCATTGTGCCGCCATGCGCGCGCCCGATCAACGTGGCGGCGGCGTGCGCGCCACCACCAGCGCGCCCACCTCGGCCGCGCCATGCTGCTTCAAACACCGCGCCAAGGCATCGAGCGTCGCCCCGGTGGTCATCACGTCATCGACCATCAGCACCCGCAGGCCATCGAGCGCTCGGGTACACCCAAAGGCAGCGCGCAGGTTGGCACGGCGCACTTTCCTCGACAGCCCCGCCTGCGCGACGGTCGGCCGCACCCGTTGCACCTCGCTCAGCGCCAGGGGCCGCCCCCATGCCCGCGCAACGGGGCGGGCGATCTCCACCGCCTGGTTGAACCCCCGCTCACGCAGGCGGCTGCGATGCAGCGGCACGGGAACGAGCAGGTCCACCGCCGGACGCTCGATCCTGTCGATCAAGACCCGGGAAAAAGCCTGCGCCACCGCAAAATCATGGGCATACTTGAGCCGCTGGATGAGTTGATCGACCGGAAAGGCGTAGGTAAAACCTGCCACGACCCAGTCGAAAGCCGGCAAACGTCGCTGACAGTGACCACACAGCACCCCGGCGGTGCCGGGCACCGCACAGCGCGGACAACCGGGCGTGGCCGCCGGCAACTCATCGCGGCACGGCGTACACATCGGCGCGCCGCCGCTGGGCAAGGCACACACGATACAATGCGCGGGAAGCAGCGCATTCCACACCGGCGCCAGCCGGCTGCGCCATTGGGCGGGCCGGTTTGACAAGGTCGGAAGCAATCGTGGAACATCCATAATTTTGAATTACAGCGAAAAATCCATCTTATGACAACATCAACAGTTCAGACGCCCGCCGCCCAGCCCGCACCCGCAGCGCCGAGTCCCGCTCAACGCTGGACTGTCGCCGAAGTGGAGGCCCTGTTTGCCCTGCCCTTCAATGATGTGCTGTTTCGCGCGCAACAGGTACACCGCGAGCATTTCGACCCCAATGCGGTTCAGCGCTCGACGCTGCTGTCGATCAAGACCGGCGGCTGCTCCGAAGACTGCGGCTATTGCTCGCAGTCTGCCCGCTACGATACCGGACTGGAGCGCGAGCGCCTGTTGCCGCTCGAAGAAGTGCTCGAGAACGCCCGCGCCGCCAAGGCCAAAGGCTCGAGCCGCTTCTGCATGGGCGCTGCGTGGCGCGGCCCGAAGGACAAGGATCTCGAACCGGTGGTCGAGATGATCCGCGAGGTCAAGGCGCTGGGGCTGGAGACCTGCGTCACGCTGGGCATGCTCAAGGACGGTCAGGCCGAGAAACTGCGCGACGCCGGCCTCGATTACTACAACCACAACATCGACACCGCGCCGGAGTTCTACGGCCAGGTGATCAGCACCCACACCTTCCAGGATCGCCTCGATACCCTCGACCGGGTGCGCCATGTCGGCATCAACGTGTGCAGCGGCGGCATCGTCGGGATGGGGGAAAACCGGCGCAACCGGGCCGCGATGATCGCCCAGCTGGCCAACATGAACCCGCCGCCCGAGTCGGTGCCGATCAACAATCTGGTGGCCATCGAAGGCACACCGATGGCCCGGAGCGAGCAGGTCGACCCGATCGAGTTCGTGCGCACCATCGCCGCGGCGCGCATCACCATGCCGACCAGTTTCGTGCGCCTGTCGGCCGGACGCCAGCAGATGAGCGACGAGATGCAGGCGCTGTGCTTTCTCGCCGGCGCCAACTCGATGTTCTACGGCGACCGCCTGTTGACCACCGACAACCCGGACTCGGATCGCGACGAGGCCTTGTTCGCGCGCCTGGGGCTGAAGGCCATCTGACCGGCCAATGGCGGATGATTTTCGTCTCGACCGGCGACGACTGAAACAGCAGTTCGACACCGCGGCGGCAAGCTGCGACGCCGTCGATGCGCTGTCGCGGGCCATCGGCGAGCAGATGGACGCGCGCCTCAACGGCATTGTCCACACCCCGCAGCAGGTGCTCGACCTTGGCTGCGGCACGGGGCGCGACCTCGCCGCGCTGGCCCGTCGCTATCCCGAGGCTCGCCTCACCGCAGTCGACCTGTCCCCTGCCATGGTGGCGCGCATTCCCCACCCGCGCGGGCTGATGGCGCGCCTGACCGGGCGTCGCCGCGCCCCGCAGCGCGTGGCTGCACACGCCGAGGCGCTGCCCTTTGCGCGCGGGCAGTTCGACCTGCTGTGGTCGAACCTGATGCTCAACTGGCTGGATGACCCCACCGCCGCGGTCGACGAGATGCACCGCGTGATGCGCGTCGGCGGCATGCTGATGTTCGCCACGCTGGGGCCGGACACGCTCAAGGAATTGCGCGCCGCGCTGAACGACACGCAGGCCGCGCACGTGCACCGCTTCATCGACATGCACGACATTGGCGACGCGCTGGTGCGCGCCGGTTTTGGCGACCCGGTGATGGACATGGAAACGCTGACCCTGACCTACACCGACTTCGACGCCCTGGTCGCCGACCTGCGCCAGTCGGGCAGCACCAACGCCAGCATCGCCCGGCCACGGGGGCTGGGCAACCGCGCCCGCTGGCAACGCGCCCGCGCGCACTACGAGACCCTGCGCCGCGATGGCCGCCTCCCGGCGACCTTCGAGGTCGTCTACGGCCACGCGTGGAAACCGGCACCGAAAACGCTCGACGATGGCCGCGCGGTGATCAAATTTCAGCCCCGCCCCGCCACCCCGACATGAATTCCACCCCGGTCTGGCTGTTCGATCTGGACGACACGCTGCACAACGCCAGCGCGCACGTGTTCCCGCACATCAACGCGGCGATGACGGCCTACATCATCGAGCATCTGGCCGTCGACCGCGACGAGGCCAACCGGCTGCGGATGGACTACTGGCGGCGCTACGGCGCCACCCTGCTCGGCCTGATGCGCCACCACGGCACCGATCCGGCCCACTTCCTGGCCGAAACCCACCGCTTCGATGCCTTGCATGAGATGCTGGTGTTCGATCGCGCGCTGCGCCATCGCCTCGCCCGCCTGCCGGGGCGCAAGATCGTGTTTTCGAACGGCCCCGAGCGCTATGCCCGCGCCGTGCTGTCACTGATCGGCCTGCAGCGCGCGTTCGACGCGGTGTACGCCATCGAGCACATGGGCCTCATGCCCAAACCCAGCCCGCACGCGTTCCGGCGCCTGTTGCATGCCCACCGCCTCCAGCCACGGCGCTGCATTCTGGTCGAAGACAGCCTCGACAACCTGCGCACCGCCCGCCAACTGGGCATGAAAACGGTGTGGATCAGCCGCCGCCACGGCCGCCCGGCGTGGGTGGATGTGAAACTCGCCAGCGTGCTCGACTTGCCCCGCGCCACGCATCGGCTGGCCGCCACCTGAGCCGGTCAGGCCGACTCGCGCAGCCAGCGCGCGGCATCCAGCGCGAAATAGGTCAGCACCCCGTCGGCCCCGGCCCGCTTGAAGCCCAGCAGCGCTTCGAGCACGCAGGCGCGCTCGTCGAGCCAGCCATTGGCGACCGCTGCCTTGAGCATCGCGTACTCACCGCTGACCTGATACACGTAGGTCGGCACCTTGAGCTCGTGTTTGACGCGACGGACGATGTCGAGATACGGCATACCCGGCTTGACCATGAACATGTCGGCGCCCTCGGCGATGTCGAGCGCCACCTCGCGGATCGCTTCGTCCGAATTCGCCGGGTCCATCTGGTAGGTGTATTTGTTGCCGCCGCCCAGATTGCCGGCCGAGCCCACCGCGTCGCGGAACGGGCCGTAGTAGCTCGAAGCATATTTGGCCGAATAGGCCAGAATGCGGGTCAGGATATGGCCGCCCGCGTCGAGCTCGCGGCGGATGCGCGCCACCCGGCCGTCCATCATGTCCGACGGCGCCACCACGTCGGCGCCGGCATCGGCATGGCAGCGCGCCTGGCGAGCCAGCGCTTCGAGCGTCTCGTCGTTCATCACATAGCCGCTGGCGTCGATGAGCCCGTCCTGCCCGTGGCTGGTGTAGGGGTCGAGCGCCACGTCGGTGATCACCCCCAGCGCCGGAAAACGCGTCTTGAGCGCACGCACCACGGTCGGCACCAGCCCGTCCGGATTCCACGCCTCCTCGGCCTGCTCGCTCTTCTTGTCGGCCTCGATCACCGGAAACAGCGCCAGTGCCGGCACGCCCAGCGTCACCGCCTGTTCGGCCACGCCAAGCAGCAGATCGAGCGACAGCCGCTCGACGCCGGGCATCGACGCCACAGCCTGTCGCTGGCCCTGCCCCGGCAAGACGAACACCGGGTAGATCAGGTCATTGGTGGTGAGCACGTTCTCGCGCATCAGGCGGCGAGAAAAATCGTCACGGCGCATGCGGCGCATGCGGATTGCGGGAAAAGCCGGATTGGCGTTCATGGGATCACTCGAATTCACGTTTTGAAACACGGGCAAGAGTTTGCCGGGAACTTTCGCCCATTGTATTGATCTAGGAAAACAGATGGCGAGCGCCATCTCCCGCTTTCACCTCCCTGAGCGGGCGTCCTACCCCTCAAGTAGGACTTCAACCCCCGGCTTTCTTCCCCTTTGGCCGGGGGTTTTCTTTTGTCTCGGCCGCACCTTCCGGGGCCGCCATGTTGCACCCTGCCAGCCACCCGCCAACCGCCGCCTCGACGCCCTCGACACCGGTTTTTTTGAGGCTGGAGAAAAGCTGCACCGTGACCGCATCGCCCCACGCTGCCAACGCCTTGCGCGTACTGGCCAGCGCTTTGGCGGCCTCATTGCGCGAGAGCTTGTCGCTCTTGGTAAGCAGGACGTGCACCGGGCGGCCGCTGGGCGCGTACCAGTCGAGCATCTGCTGATCGAGCGCGGTCAGCGGGCGGCGCGAATCCATGATCAGCACCAAACCGATCAGACTGGCGCGCTCGCGCAGGTAGTTTTCCAGCAAGCCCTGCCACTGGCGGCGGATGCGATCCGGCACCTCGGCATAACCGTAGCCCGGCAAATCGACCATCACCGCACCACCGCGCAGGCGGAAAAAATTGATCAGCTGCGTACGCCCCGGCGTCTTGGACACAAAGGCCAGCCGCGTGTGCCCCGCCAAGGTATTGATTGCACTTGATTTACCTGCGTTCGAGCGACCGGCAAACGCGATCTCCGGGCCATTGGGCGCCGGCAAACCTTTGGGCTCAGCAATGGAAATTTCAAATGCAGCGTGACGAAAAAGGGACATGAAGTCAGAATCTGGGCTGAGCGGGGCGCGCGATGCGGGCTGGCATCGCGCAAACTCGACAAGGTGTTATAGAATATCAGGATTTGAAAAATCGCCCACGGCTTCCGAGGACATTAAGAACATGCTGAAGCGCTCACTGTTGCTCTCATTGCTGCTCTCTGCGGGCAGTCTCCATGCCAGCGAAGGGGCCTCCGCCCCCGATGTTGCCAAAGGCAAACAAATTGCCGAGACCATCTGTGCCGGCTGTCACAGTGCCGACGGCAACAGCCAGTTGCCCGCCAACCCCAAGCTGGCCGGTCAGGTCCCCGAATACCTGTACAAGCAATTGCGCGAGTTCAAGGCGGCCGACGGCGGCCAACCGACGCGCGTCAACGCCGTCATGAACGGCATGGTGATGGCGCTGAGCGACGAAGACATGAAGGGGCTGGCCCACTACTTCGCCAGCCAGACGCTGCAACCGGACGCTGCTAAGAACGGCGAGACGGTTGAGTGGGGCCAGAAGCTGTGGCGCGCGGGCGACAAGTCGAAAGGCTTGCCGGCATGCGCCGCCTGTCACGGCCCGGCCGGCAAGGGCCTGCCGGCCCAGTTCCCGCGTCTGGCCGGCCAGTTTGCCGACTACACCGAGGCACAGCTTCGCGCCTTCCGCGAAGGCGAGCGCGCCAACGATCCGGCCAAGATGATGCAGATGGTGGCCATCAAGATGACCGACAAGGAAATCAAGGCGGTATCGGACTTTATCGCCGGCCTGCGCTGACCGCGGACCACCGGTGGCCAAACGGGGTGGCTTCGGCCGCCCCGTTTGCGTTGGAACACAGCGTTCCGGGCTGGCGACGCAGCGGGCGGCAGTTCAGCGCTTGCCACCGTGACGCTGACGCGGCGCGCCGAGCACGGCCAGTTCGCCCTCGCCGAATCCGGCTTCGCGCCGGGCCGGCAGATTGAGCGGTGGGTGCGGCCACGGCGCGTCGAAGTCCTCGATCAGCGCGAGATAGGTGGCTTCGGGCTCGACCCCGCGCAGCGCGCAGAAGTGGCGAAACCAGCGATCGCCCAAGGCAACATGACCGATCTCGTCACGCAGGATGATTTCGAGCACGCGCAGGGTTTCGGCGTCACCGATCGCCTCAAGTTTGCGCATGATCGGCGGCGTTGCGTCCAGCCCGCGCGCCTCCAGCACGCGCGGCACCAGCGCCATCCGTGCGAGCGGGTCGTGCGCGGTCTTGACCGTCATCTCCCACAGACCGTTGTGCGCCGGAAAGTCGCCGTAGTCATGCCCCAGGGCACGCAAGCGCTCACACACCAGGCCGAAGTGAGAGGCCTCCTCGGCCGCCACATCGGCCCAGCCAGTGTAGAAATCCGCTGCCAGCCCACGAAACCTGTAGACGCAGTCGAGCGCCAGATTGATGGCGTTGAACTCAATATGCGCGATGGCGTGCAGCAAGGCGGCATGGCCTTCGGCGCTGGACACCCGGCGCGTAGCCACGGCCCCCGGCGCGACAAGCCGCGGGCGCGGCGGTCGCCCGGCCTCGCCAATCGGCTCGACGGGTGCGGGATCGTCGAAGGACAGCCGCCCGGCGCGCAGGTCGGCGCGAAGCTGGGCCGCACATGCGCATTTGTGGGCCGGATCGCGGCACCCGAGCGCGGCGCGCGCGGCCGCAAAGACCGACCGAAGCGGCGCGTCGGCACAAGCGGTCAGCGCATCATCCCCGGCATCATGCCCTTCATGCCGCGCATCATCTTTGCCATGCCGCCCTTGGAGAACTGCTTCATCACTTTCTGGGTCTGCTCGAATTGCTTGAGCAGGCGGTTGACCTCTTGCACCGATACGCCGGCGCCGGCGGCGATGCGACGCTTGCGCGAGGCCTTGAGAATCTCCGGCCGGGCGCGCTCGGCGGGCGTCATTGAATTGATGATGCCCTCCACCCGGCCCACCATCTTTTCTTCCGCACCGCCCTGCAACTGACCGGCGGCCTGCGCGAACTGGGCCGGCAGTTTGTCCATGAGCGCGCCGAGGCCGCCCATCTTGCGCATCTGCCCGATCTGTTCCTTGAAGTCGTTCATGTCAAATCCCTTGCCGGATTTGAGTTTCTTGGCAAAGGCCTTGGCCTTTTCCTCATCGACATTGCGTCGCGCTTCGTCAACCAGCCCGAGGATGTCGCCCATGCCGAGGATGCGCGAGGCCATCCGGTCGGGGTGGAACTCTTCGAGGCCGTCGAGCTTCTCGCCCACGCCGGCGAACTTGAGCGGCTTGCCGGTGACGTGGCGTACCGACAATGCGGCGCCACCACGCGCGTCACCATCGAGCTTGGTCAGCACGACCCCCGTCAGCGGCAACGCTTCGCTGAACGCATGGGCGGTGTTGACCGCGTCCTGACCGAGCATGGCATCCACCACGAACAGCGTCTCGACCGGCTTGATGGCGGCGTGCACGGCCTTGATCTCGGCCATCATCGCTTCGTCGATGGCCAACCGGCCCGCCGTGTCGACCAGCAGCACATCGATGAAATGCTTGCGCGCGTAGTCGAGCGCAGCCCGCGCGATGTCCACCGGTTTTTGCGAAATGTCCGAGGGAAAGAACTCAACCCCGGCCTGGCCGGCCACGGTCTTGAGCTGCTCGATGGCCGCCGGGCGATAGACGTCCGCCGACACCACCAGGACCTTCTTCTTGTGACGCTCGCGCAGCAACTTGCCGAGCTTGCCGGTGGTGGTGGTCTTGCCCGCACCCTGCAGGCCCGCCATCAACACCACCGCGGGCGGCTGGGTCGCCAGGTTGATGCCCTCGTGCTGGCCGCCCATCAACGCGCACAACTCGTCGTTGACCACACCGACCAGCGCCTGGCCCGGCGTCAGCGAACCGATCACCGCCTGGCCGACCGCCTTCTCGCGAACCCGGGCGACGAAGTCCTTGACCACCGGCAACGCCACATCGGCCTCAAGCAAGGCCATGCGCACCTCACGCATGGCGTCCTGAATGTTGTCTTCGGTCAGGCGGGCCTGGCCACGGATGGTCTTGACGACTTTCGACAGTCGCTGCGTCAAATTATCCAGCATGATGGTTCGGGAATCGGCCTTGGAGTAAACTTGTCGGATGCCCTCGATTCTACTGCATCTGGTGCCCGCCTCCATGTACGCCGCGCTCGGCGCACATTTCTGGCGTACGCGCTGGCACCCGTCCGGCACAACGCCCCGGCGCGGCCTGTCGACCGCCGAGCGCGCAGCGCTGCTGGTCGCCCTGCTGGCTCACGGCGTGGTGTTGCATGGCGAGCTGTTTCCGGGTCAGGGCATGCATTTCGGTTTTGGCACCGCCCTGTCGCTGATGGTCTGGCTAGCGGTGCTGTTCTACTGGATCGAGAATTTCTTCGCGCGCCTTGACGGCCTGCAGACCTTCGTGATGCCGGCCGCCGCGGTATGCACACTGTTGCCGGCCATGTTCCCGCCGCCGCTGCTGCTCGACAAGGCCGGCTCCCCCGCGTTTCGCGCCCACTTCATCGTCGCCATGCTGGCCTACAGCTTGTTCACGCTGGCTACGCTGCACGCGCTGCTGATGGCCATCGCCGAAAAACGCCTCCACCATGCCCGGCTGTCATCGGTTTTTGCCAGCCTGCCGCCGCTGCTGACCATGGAGCACCTGCTGTTCCGCCTGATCCGCATCGCTTTCGTCCTGCTGACGCTGACCCTGATCTCCGGCGTGGTGTTCTCCGAAGCGCTGTTCGACAAAGCCTTTCAGCTGGACCACAAAACCATCTTTGCGGCCATTTCGTGGCTGCTCTTTGGCGCCCTCCTGCTCGGCCGCCGCCTCTGGGGCTGGCGCGGCAAACTCGCCCAACGCTGGACCATGGCCGGTTTCATCGCCTTGATGCTGGCCTATGTGGGCAGCCGCTTCGTGGTCGAAGTGGTCCTTCACCGCAGCGCCTGATCGCGCTACCGAATTGACATCCGGCGGGCGGGCCGGAATACTCGATCCACCCTTCATTCCGCCGACCCTTCGTGCCCGAAGTCTCCCTGTCAGTTCAAATCGGCGCGCTCGCGCTGCTCCTGGTGTTCTCCGGTCTGTTCTCGATGGCCGAGACGACCATGATGGCTTCCAACCGTTATCGCCTGCGTTCGATGGCCAATGCCGGGCATCGCGGCGCCGAGCTCGCGCTCGACCTGCTCGACCAGACAGAGAAACTGCTCGGCGTGATCCTCCTGTTCAATAACCTGGTCAACGCCGCCGCCGCAACCCTGACCGGCGTGATCGCGATCGAGCTGTTCGGCGAAGAGCGCTGGGCGCTGGGCGTCGGCACCTTGCTGATCACCTTCCTGATTCTGGTGTTCTCGGAGATCACGCCCAAGGTGATTGGCGCGCGCTACGCCGACAAGCTCGCCGTGCTGTACGCGTTCCCGCTCACGTTCCTGCTGCGTGCGTCTTATTTCGCGGTGTGGTTCGTCAACCTGTTCGTGGCCGCGCTGCTGCGCGCGATTGGTCTGCACCGCGACAGCGCTGACGACGACAAGCACTTGTCGACCGAAGAGCTGCGCGCCATGGTGCTCGAGGCCGGCCACGTCATCCCGACCAAACACCGCAGCATCCTGCTCAACATGTTCGAGCTCGAAGACATCACGGTCGAGGACGTGATGATCCCGCGCGGCGCAATCGAGGGCATCGATCTGGCCGACCCGATCGACGACATTCACCAGCAAATCGCCACCAGCTACCACACCCGCCTGCCGGTTTTCGATGGTGAATCCGACAACGTCATCGGCATCCTGCATCTGCGCCGCCTGCTCGGCCACGCGCTCGACAGCAGCGTCGATCACGACGCATTGCGCGAGATGACCACCAAGCCGTACTTCATCCCCGCCGACACGCCGGTGTACTCGCAGCTGCAGTTCTTTCAGGAGAACAAGCAGCGCATGGGCCTGGTGGTGGACGAGTACGGAGAGCTGCTCGGGCTGGTCGCGCTGGAAGACATCATCGAAGAGATGATCGGCAAGTTCACCACCAGCTCGCCCGACAGCGCCGACTCCCTCGCCTGGCAGGACGACAACAGCGTGCTGGTCGACGGCGCACACAACTTGCGGGATCTGAACCGCAAATTAGGCCTCAACCTTCCGATTGACGGGCCGAAGACATTAAATGGGTTGATTGTTGAATACCTTCAGGACATTCCGGAAACCGGATTGTCCGTGCGAATCGGCGATGTTCCGATTGAGGTTGTTCAAACCCAAGACCGCATGGTGAAGACTGCAAAGTTGTTCAGGCCGGAAGCATAAACACCGGTGTCACAATGGCTTGCATCGCATGCTTTACAAGCAACATCAAGCAATGCACCATGTTATGTCGGTCCGATAAAAGGTGGATATGGCAGCAAATCCGCAAATTGCGCTCAGTGGCCTGGCGCGCGCGCTGATTCAGCAAAACCGCATCTCGGAAGCGGATGCTGTGGCGTGCACGACTGAGCCGAAAGACAAAACCAACGGTTTTGTCCTCGAGGCAGCCAAACGCGGCCTGCTCTCGGAGCAGGAAATTGCGTGCTTTGCGGCCGAGACGTTCGGCTACCCGCTGATGGACATCGCCGCACTCGACCCGGCGACCATCCTGTCCGACGCCATCGACCGCAAGCTGGTCGGCAAACACCATGTTCTACCGATCGGCAAACGCGGCAACCGCCTGACGGTGGCACTGGCCGACCCGACCAATCTGCGCGCACTGGATGAAATCCGGTTTCAGAGCGGCCTGTCCGTTGACGCGATTGTGGTCGAGGCCAGCAAGCTCGAAACGGTCATCGAGAAACGCGCGGAGTCGACCAAGGATACGCTCGAGGCGCTGACCGGCGACGAGTTCGACATGGACATGCTGGAGCAGGAGGCGCCGGGCGACACCGCCAGCGCGGACGACGCTCAGGCCGAGGTCGACGATGCGCCGGTTGTCCGCTTCATCCAGAAAGTGCTGATCGACGCGATCAACGAAGGCGCCTCCGATATCCACTTCGAGCCCTACGAAAAGTACTACCGCATCCGCGTACGCACCGATGGCACGCTACGCGAGATCGCCCAGCCACCGCTGGTATTGCGCGAAAAGATCGCGGCCCGCATCAAGGTCATCTCGCGGCTCGACATCTCCGAAAAGCGCGTCCCCCAGGACGGACGGATGAAGCTGGTGCTGTCCAAGAACAAGGCCATCGACTTCCGCGTCTCCACCCTGCCGACGCTGCACGGCGAAAAGATCGTGATGCGTATTCTCGATCCATCGTCCGCCATGCTCGGGGTTGACGCGCTGGGCTACGACCCCGACCAGAAAGCCGCCCTGCTCGAAGCCGTGGAGCGCCCCTACGGCATGATTCTGGTGACCGGCCCGACCGGGAGCGGCAAGACCGTTTCGCTCTATACCTGCCTGAATTTGCTCAACAAGGGCGACAGCAACATCTCGACCGCGGAAGACCCGGCGGAAATCAACCTGCCCGGCATCAACCAGGTCAACGTCAACGAGAAGGCCGGGCTCAACTTCGCGACGGCCTTGCGCGCGTTTCTGCGCCAGGATCCGGACATCATCATGGTGGGCGAGATCCGCGACTACGAAACCGCCGAGATCTCCATCAAGGCCGCCCAGACCGGCCACCTCGTGTTTTCGACCCTGCATACCAACGACGCGCCGACTACGCTGGAGCGCCTGCGCAACATGGGCGTGGCAGCGTTCAACATTGCCTCGTCGGTGATCCTCATCACCGCGCAGCGCCTGGCACGCCGGCTGTGCACCTGCAAGCAACCGCTGGACATCCCGCACGACGCGCTCATCGAGGCTGGTTTCAGCGAGGCGGATCTCGACGGTAGCTGGCAGCCCTATGGGCCGGTCGGCTGCGAGCGCTGCAAGGGCTCGGGCTACAAGGGCCGGGTCGGCATCTATCAGGTCATGCCGATCTCCGAGGAGATTCAACGCATCATCATGAACAACGGCAATTCGATGGATATCGCTGCACAGGCCGAACTCGAAGGCGTGTCGGACCTGCGCCAGTCGGGGCTGCGCAAAGTGAAGTCCGGCATGACATCACTGACCGAAGTGCTGGCCACCACCAACGAGTAACAGAGGCACACCAGACCATGGCAACCGCGACCCGTACCGCCCGCCGCCCGGCAGCGACCACCAAGGAATCGCTCTACGACTGGGAAGGCAAGGACAAGAAAGGCAAACTCATCCGCGGCGAGATGCGCGCCGGCGGCGAAGCGGTCGTCCAGGCCACGCTGCGTCGGCAAGGCGTGCTCGTCACCAAGGTCAAGAAACGCAAACTCTCGCGCGGCCGGCGCATCACCGACAAGGACATTGCGCTGTTCACCCGCCAGATGGCGACGATGATGAAATCCGGCGTCCCGCTGCTGCAGGCATTCGACATCGGCATCAAGGGCTCCGGCAACCCGTCGCTGGGGCGCCTGCTCAACGACATCCGCAACGATGTCGAAACCGGCAGCAGCCTGTCACAGGCGTTCCGCAAGCACCCGCTGCATTTCGATGCGCTGTTCTGCAACCTGGTCGCCGCCGGTGAACAGGCCGGTATTCTGGACAACCTGCTCGACCGCCTGGCCACCTACAAGGAAAAGATCATCGCGATCAAGGGCAAGATCAAATCCGCGCTCTTCTACCCCGCCGCGGTGATCATCGTTGCCGGCATTGTGATCTCGGTGATGATGCTGTTCGTGATCCCCGAATTCAAGAACGTCTTCGCCAACTTCGGCGCAGACCTGCCGGCTCCGACCCTCATCGTGATCGCCATGTCGGACTATTTCGTGGAGAACTGGTACATCGTCTTCGGCGCCCTGGCGGCCATCATCATCGGGCTGACGATGGCCTACCGGCGCTCCGAGAAAGCGCAAAACACCATGGACCGGCTGATCCTCCAGTTTCCCGTCATCGGAGAAATCATCCGCAAGGCCACCATCGCGCGCTGGACACGCACGCTATCCACCATGTTTGCCGCCGGCGTCCCGCTGGTCGAAGCGCTCGACTCGGTTGGTGGCGCCTCGGGCAACCACGTCTACAAGATGGCCACCAAGCAGATCCAGTCCGATGTCAGCACCGGCACCAGCCTGACCGTCGCCATGCAGGGGGTCAAGGTCTTCCCCACGATGGTGGTCCAGATGGTGTCGATCGGCGAAGAGTCCGGCCAGCTTGACGCGATGCTGGCCAAGGTGGCGGATTTCTTCGAGCAGGAGGTCGACGACGCGGTTGCCGGGCTCTCCCAGCTGCTCGAGCCGATCATCATGGTCTTCCTCGGCACGGTCATCGGCGGGCTCGTGGTCGCCATGTATCTCCCGATTTTCAAACTCGGCGCAGTCGTTTAAGCGCTGATCCGGCCCGGCCGCCGCGGCCGGGCGCATTGACCGGTCTTCTATGCTTCAGGAAAGCGCACTCCTCGTCCCCCTGGTCGGCCTGCTCGGGCTATTCGTTGGCAGCTTCCTCAATGTGGTCATCCACCGCCTGCCGGTGATGATGGAGCGCGAATGGGCGGCGCAAGCCGCCGAGCTGCGGGGTGAGGATGCGCCCGAACAGACGCGCTTCAATCTCGCCACGCCGCGCTCGCGCTGCCCGCACTGCGGCAACGCGGTCCACGCGCGCGACAACATCCCGATCATCAGCTATCTCGCGCTGCGGGGACGGTGCCGGCACTGCCAGGCCACGATCGGCAAGCGCTATCCGCTGGTCGAGATCGCCACCGCGGCGCTGTCGGCGGCCGCTGCGTGGCGCTTTGGCTACACCCTGGCGACCGTCGGCGCGCTGATCTTCATCTGGGCCAGCCTTGCCCTGGCGTGCATCGACCTCGACACCCAGCTGCTGCCCGATGCAATCACCCAGCCGCTGCTGTGGATCGGATTGATCTTCAACCTCGGCCATACCTACACACCGCTGCCCAGCGCGGTGATCGGCGCGATCGCGGGCTACATGAGCCTGTGGCTGGTGTTTCAGCTCTTTCGCCTGGCCACTGGCAAGGAGGGCATGGGCTACGGCGACTTCAAACTGCTGGCGGCCATCGGGGCGTGGCTCGGCTGGCAGATGCTGCCGCTGACCATCCTGCTGTCCTCCGTGGTCGGCGCGGTAATCGGCATTGGCCTGATCCTGTTCTCGCGTCACGGCAGGAACACACCCATCCCGTTTGGCCCCTATCTTGCCGCCGCCGGGCTGCTCGCCCTGTTCTTCGGGGACGCGATCAACGCCCGGTATCTGAACCTGTTCTGAGCGGGGTTTAAAACGCCGCGCCCGCCCCCAGCTAGGGCAGGGGAATGGTCGCGCATGCGCAGCGGCCAGCTTTCCCGTGTCCCGTCGATACGATAGACTTACGCGCTTGATTTTCTGGAGCTTGTCATGCCCATCTACGCTTACCGCTGTGAAAGTTGTGGTGTCGAGAAAGAGCATCTGCAAAAGATGAGTGACGCCCCGTTTACCGACTGCCCCGCGTGCGGTGCCGCGACCTACCGCAAACAACTGACTGCGGCCGGTTTTCAGCTCAAGGGCACCGGCTGGTACGCAACCGACTTCAAGGGCGGCTCGACGGCCACCCCGGCAGCCAAGGCCGCTGCATCCAAGGAAAGTGCGGGCAGCAGCAGTGACGCCGGCACGTGCGGCGGCGGCTGTGCCTGCCACTGACAACGCTGAATGAAAAAATACTTCGTCACCGGATTGCTGATCTGGATCCCGCTCTCCATCACCTTCATGCTGCTGGCGTGGATCATCAACACGCTCGACCGGATTTTGCTGTGGATACCCGAGGGGTGGCAACCGAAAGCCTTCCTCGGCCTCGACATCCCCGGCGTGGGCGTCGCCATCACCCTGCTCATCATTCTCGCCACCGGGCTGATCGGCGCCAACGTGTTCGGCCAGCGCGTGGTGCGTCTGTGGGAGAGCTTCCTGTCGCGCATTCCGGTGGTCAAGTCGATCTACTACAGCGTCAAACAGGTCTCCGACACCCTGTTCTCGAGCTCGAGCCACGCCTTTCGCAAGGCCTTGCTGGTGCAATACCCGCGCACCGGGGCATGGACCATCGCTTTTCTCACCGGCAAGCCCGGCGGCGATGCGGCACAACACCTGTCGGGCGACTACATCAGCGTCTATGTGCCGACCACGCCCAACCCCACTTCGGGCTTCTTTCTGATGGTGCCGCGCGAAGACGTGGTCGAGCTCGACATGAGCGTCGACGAAGCCCTCAAATACATCATTTCGATGGGCGTCGTATCGCCCGTCAAGCGGGTGCCCGCCTCGGTGACCCCGGCTGACTAGCACATAATTCGCGGCCTGGCCGCCAAGCGTTTTACTACGGAATCCAACTCATGCGTACTCACTACTGCGGTCAGGTGACTGCCGCCGATCTCGATCAGAGTGTCACCCTGTGCGGCTGGGTGCATCGCCGCCGCGACCACGGCGGGGTCATCTTTGTCGACCTGCGCGACCGCGAAGGGCTGGTTCAGGTCGTGTGCGACCCCGACCGCGCCGACATGTTTGCAGTGGCCGAATCGATTCGCAACGAGTTTGTGCTGAAAATGACCGGCAAGGTCCGCCGCCGCCCGGCCGGCACCGAAAACGCCAACCTCACCTCCGGCGAGATCGAAGTCCTGTGTCACGACATCGAGGTGCTCAACCCCTCGGCCACGCCACCGTTCCAGCTCGACGACGACAACCTGTCGGAGACCACCCGCCTGACCCACCGCGTGATCGACCTGCGTCGTCCGCACATGCAGCACAACCTGATGCTGCGCTACAAGGTCAGCATGGCCTTCCGCCGCTTTCTCGACGAGCACGGTTTCATCGACATCGAAACCCCGATGCTCACCAGGAGCACGCCCGAAGGTGCGCGCGACTATCTGGTGCCCTCGCGGGTCCATCCGGGGCACTTCTTCGCCCTGCCGCAGTCACCGCAGCTGTTCAAGCAGCTGCTCATGGTGGCCGGCTTCGACCGCTACTACCAGCTCACCAAGTGCTTCCGCGACGAAGACCTGCGCGCCGACCGTCAGCCTGAATTCACCCAGGTCGATATCGAGACCTCGTTCATGGACGAGGTCGCCATCACCGGGCTGATGGAAGCGCTGATCCGCTTCGTGTTTACCGAAGCGCTCGACGTCCAGCTGCCCAGCCCCTTCCCGCGCATGACCTACGGCGAAGCGATGGCGCGCTTTGGTTCCGACAAGCCCGACCTGCGCGTCACGCTCGAATTCACCGATTTCACCGACGTCATGAAGAGCGTCGACTTCAAGGTCTTCGCCGGTCCGGCCAACAGCGGCGGCCGGGTCGCCGGCCTGCTGATTCCCGGCGGCGGCGCGCTGACCCGCGGCGAGATCGACGAATACACCAAATTCGTCGGCATCTACGGCGCGCGTGGTCTGGCCTGGATCAAGTTCAACGAGGTGGCCAAAGGCCGTGAAGGCCTGCAATCGCCGATCGTCAAGAACCTGTCCGACGCCGCCCTGGCAGCCATCGTCGAGCGCTCCGGCGCCAAGGATGGCGACCTGATGTTCTTCGGCGCCGACAAGGCCAAGGTGGTCAACGATGCCATCGGCGCGCTGCGCGTGAAGATCGGTCACGAAAAAGGCCATCTCAACGGCGCCGACTGGATGCCGGTGTGGGTCACCGACTTTCCGATGTTCGAATACGATGAGGACGACAAGCGCTGGACGGCCTGCCACCACCCGTTCACCGCGCCCAAGGACGACCATGTCGATCTGCTCGACACCGACCCGGGCCAATGTCTGGCCAAAGCCTACGACATCGCCCTCAACGGCTGGGAGATCGGCGGCGGGTCGGTGCGTATCCATCGCGCCGAGGTGCAGGAAAAGGTCTTCCGCGCGCTCAACATCGATGACGAGGAAGCGCGCATCAAGTTCGGCTTCCTGCTCGATGCGCTCAAGTTCGGCGCGCCGCCGCACGGCGGCCTGGCCTTCGGGCTCGACCGCGTGGTCACGCTGATGACCGGCGCCGAGTCGATCCGCGACGTCATCGCCTTCCCCAAGACCCAGCGCGCGCAATGCCTGCTGACCGACGCGCCGGGCGATGTCGACGAACGCCAGCTGCGCGACCTGCACATCCGCCTGCGCCAGAAGGTGGAGACCAGCGTCGAGGTCGCCAAGGGCTGAGCGGCCCGCAACGCACCCGACAGGGCGGCTCCGGCCGCCCTTTTCGTTCCCCCGGCGCGCTCAAGATCCGCTCGCAACGGCCGAAGAAAAGGCAGATCCCCCGTCCTTGTATACGCGCCCATGCCGGACCTCTCGCCGCTTACCACGCTGGTCATCGAAGCCAACCCGAACATGCGCACCCAGCTGCGCAACATGCTCGGCGACAGCGGCATCGAGCGTGTGCAGCTTGCCGTATCGGCCGGGGCCGCGGTGCGCAAGCTGCGCGAACAGAGCTTCGACCTGATCCTGTGCGAATACCACCTCGGCGAGGGCCAGGACGGCCAGCACCTGCTCGAAGACCTGCGCTCCAACAACATCATTGCGCTCAAGACCCTGTTCATCATGGTCACCGGCGAACGGCAGTACGAGAAAGTCATCTCCGCCGCCGAGCTGGCGCCCAACGACTACGTGCTCAAACCCTTCGCCGCCGACACGCTGCATCGGCGCATCGTCCGCGCGGTGCTCAAACGTGCCGCCTTCATGCCCGCCTACCGCCGCATCGAGGCGCGCGACACGCCGGGCGCGCTGCGCGAGTGCGTCGAGGCCGAGCGCCGCTTTCCGCACTATCAGATCGATTTCATGCGCCTGCGCGCCGAGCTGCATGTCGCGGTCGGCGAGGCCGACGAGGCCGAGGCCATCTACACCGATGTCCTCGCCCGGCACGCCGCCCCGTGGGCCCGCCTCGGGCTGGCCAAGGCGCTGTTCATGAAGCAGCAGTATTCGCAGGCCGAAGTGCTGCTGGTCGGGCTGGTCGAGGAGAACGAGAATTTTCTCGACGCCTACGACTGGCTGGCGCGCACGCGCGAGGCCGCCGATCAGCTCGAACCCGCGCGCGACGTCCTGCTGCGGGCCACCGCGGTGTCTCCCAATCGCCTCGGCCGGCTGCGCCACCTGGGTAACATCGCGCTCGATCTGGGCGATGCCGGCACCGCAGAGACCGTGCTCAGCGAGGTCGTGCGCAAAGGCAAGTATTCCGACTTCCGCGACCCCGCCGACCACCTCTCGCTGATGCACGCGCAGATCGGCACCGGCAAGCTCGAAGACGCCGCCGCGACACTGCGCGACCTCGACAAATCAATGGGCTCGACCGACGCCGGCAAGATGTGCACCGCGCTGTCATCGGCGCTGCTCCACCAGCAGCTCGGCGACAGCGACAAGGCCCGCGCAGCCGCCAAGGCGGCGCTCAAGGCGTCTGCCCGCCTCGCCACCCTGCCCACCGGCCTCAAACACGAGCTGGCACGCACCTGCTTCGACAACGGGTTGGAGGACGAAGGCAGCACCGTCGTGCTCGACATCCTGCGCACCGAGGAGAACCCGCGCAGTATTGCAAAAACGCGCAACATGCTCGAATCGAGCGGGCGCAGCGACCTGGCCAAAGCACTTGAGAAACGCATTCACGAGGAGGTGCGGCTGCTGGTCTCGGTGGGCGCCGAGAAGGCCAAATCGGGCGACTTCGACGGCGCGGTCGAGGAAATGCTCAACGCCGCGCGCAAGATGCCGAACAACGGTCACGTCCTGTTCAACGCCGCACTCGCGCTGCTGCGCCACATCGAAAACCGGGGCTGGAACGACCCCTTCGCCACCCAGGCGCGCCAGCTCATCGAACGCGTCCGCCGCCAGGACCCGGCCAACCCGCGCCTGCCCGCGCTGGGCGACTTCCTGCGCAAGCTGCAGGTGAAATTCGGCATCAGCAACGTCAAGGTGTGACGCCCCGCGACGGGCCTTGCTACACTGGCGCGATACCCGCAGACGCCACCAAACCGCCATCGCTGCCCGCCCGGATCGCATCCACCGCGCTGTTCGCGCTGGCCCTGCTCAGCGGCTGCAACGCCGACGCCCCGGCACCCAAGGCGAGCCTTGTTTCACCCGCGATCACGCAGTCCGCGCCGCGCGCCTACGCCGGTCTGCCGGCCGAGGCCATCGACACGCTGGCGCTGATCAAGCGCGGCGGGCCCTTCCCCTACCGCAAGGACGGCACGGTGTTCCAGAACCGCGAGAAGCGCCTGCCGGGCAAACCGCGCGGCTATTACCGCGAGTACACCGTGCCGACGCCTGGCGAACGCACCCGTGGCGCGCGGCGCATCGTCGCCGGCGGCCAGCCACCCGTGGTGTTCTACTACACCGCCGACCACTATCGCAGCTTCACGCGCCTCCCGGACGCCCCATGATCGCGCCCCCCGACACGCTCCCGCCCGATTTCCTCGCCGGCCCCAACGGCCTGCTGGCGCGCCCCGCAGCCGACTTTGCCACGCTGCCCCTGCGCCCCGACGCGGGCACAACGCATCGCATCGAGATCGCCCTCACCCAGGCGGCGCGCAAAGCCGACATCCTCACCGCCTTCGCCCGGGCCTTTGACATGCCGCGCTGGTTCGGCCACAACTGGGACGCGCTGTACGACTGCCTGACCGATCTGGAATGGCTGCCCGAGGGCCAATTCGTCGTGCTGCTGAGCGGCAGCGCCGCACGTGAAAAAGACCGCATCACACTGCTGCGCCTCCTCGAAGACGCCTGCGACGCCTGGCAGGACGCCGGCACCGCGTTTCACGTTTTCATCGACCCGCAACTTCTCGCCGCCCCCACCGCGGCATGAAACGGCCGGTGTCGGTGCTGGTTGCCATCCACACCCCGGCGCAGCGATTTCTCCTCCTCCACCGTCGCCCCCCGGCACGCTTCTGGCAATCGGTCACCGGGAGCCTCGAGGCGGCAGAGACACCGCGCGATGCTGCGTTGCGCGAGGTCCGCGAAGAAACCGGGCTGGCGGTGGCCGCCGCCGACCTCATCGACTGGCGACTCGCCAACCGCTACCCCATTCCGCCCGCCTGGGCCGCGCGTTACGCGCCGGAGGTGACCCACAACACCGAGCACGTGTTCAGCCTGTGCGTACCCGAAAACACGGCCGTGCGGCTCGACCCCGGCGAGCACGACGCGCTGGCATGGCTGCCGCTCGACGCGGCGCTGGCACGCACCTGGTCGTGGACCAACCGCGACATCTTCCATCTGCTTGCCCGTCACAGCAGCGCGCATCAGCCCTCTTGAAATCCTTCGCGGCGACACGATATCGGTAACACACAGTCGTTAATCACCCCGTAAAAAGGAGGGTCTCATGAGCAATATCATTCGTCATGATCCTTTCGAGGATCTGTTCCGCGGCTTCTTCGTCCGCCCGGTCGACTTCGGCGGCAACAGCGGGGAGGCGCCACAAATGCGTGTCGACGTCCAGGAAGGGCCGGAGAATTACCGTCTCCACGCCGAACTGCCGGGCATCGCCAAAGAGGACATTCATGTCCACATCGACGGCCCGGTGGTCTCGATCAGCGCCGAGCGCAAAGCCCGGCAAGACCACAAGGACGGCGAACGGGTGCTGCGCACCGAGCGCTACTACGGCAAGGTACAGCGCAGCTTCCAGCTCGGTCAGGACGTGGACGACAGCGCCGCGTCAGCCAGATTCACCGATGGCGTGCTGGAGCTCACGCTACCCAAGAAGGCCGAAGTCCAGGCCAAACGCCTGACCATCGAGTAAGCACCGCACACCCACAAGCCGCAAGGCGGCGCCACCACGGCGTCGCCTTTTTTGCGCTGGCACGCTACGATCAGGCTCCATCCCCGCTTGCCTCGTCATGCCGCACGCCCCCGTCGCCTCGCTGCTGTTCGCCATGCTGCTGCTCGCGCCCGGCGCGCAGGCCGACACTTGGCGCGTGGGCCCCGCGCAGCCGCTGACCCGCATCGCCGACGCCGCGCGTGTCGCGCAAGACGGCGACACGGTCGAGATCGAGCCCGGCATCTATCGCCACGATGTGGCCATCTGGCGGCAAGACAATCTCACCATCCGCGGGCTCGGCGGCGGCGCGGTACTCGAAGCCGATGGCGCCTCGGCCGAGGACAAGGCGATCTGGGTGATACGCGGCGGCACGATCACGATCGAGAACATCGAATTTCGCGGCGCCCGCGTCCCCGACCTGAACGGTGCCGGCATTCGCTTCGAACGCGGTCACCTGTACCTGCGCAACACCCGCTTTTTCAACAACGAAAACGGCTTGCTGGCAGGCAACGACGCGACCGCGACGCTGCACATCGAAGACAGCGAATTCGCCCGCGCCCCGCACCACCCCGGCGCACTCCACCACCTGCTGTATGTCGGCCGGATCGGCCAGGTCACCATCCGCGGCAGCCGCTTCAGCGGGGGGTACCGCGCGCACCTGATCAAATCGCGGGCCATGCGCAGCCACATCGAATACAACCAGATCGTCGACCGCCCGGACGGCGAGGCGGCCTACGAGCTGGAGTTTCCGGACGGCGGCGTCGCCATCGTCATCGGCAACATCATCGGCCAGAGCCCGCGCACCTCCAACGCCGCGCTGATCAGCTACGCCGCCGAGGGCACCCACTGGCGCGACAACCGCGTGGTGCTGAGCCATAACACCCTCATCACGCCCGCCCTGCCCGGCAGCTGGTTTCTGCGCGTCTGGCGCCATCACGGCACACCCAGTGCCGCCGACGTCGTCACCCGCAACAACCTGCTCGTCGGCCCCGGCCGCTTCGACAGCCCCACGCCCGAGGCGCGCGACGGCAACCGTCGCGCCACATCCACCATGCTCCGCAATCCGGACGCCGGAGACTTCCGGCTTCGCGCCCACAGCCCACTGTGGAGCACCACGCCCCCGGCCGGACGCTGGCGCGGCATCGCCCTCACCCCGGCGCGCGAGTTCACCCCACCGCACACGACACGCCCGCTCACGCCCCCCGGCACATGGTCGCCCGGCGCGCTCCAACACCGCACAGCCCCCTGAAAGCCGGCACTGCGCTTTTCCCCACCCGCGCACACCGGCTAGAATCTCCCCTTCGCCTTCCACCGCAAGACTCCCGAAATGAGCGCAGACACCGCACACCCCGCCATCTCCCCGGCCCGCAAGGCCGCCATCCTGTCCGAAGCGCTGCCCTACATCAAACGCTTCTTCGACAAGACCATCGTCATCAAATACGGCGGCAACGCGATGACCGACCCACACCTCAAAGACAGCTTCGCGCAGGACGTGGTGCTGCTCAAACTGGTCGGCCTGAACCCGGTGGTGGTCCATGGCGGCGGCCCGCAGATCGAGAACCTGCTCCAGCGCGTCGGCAAGAAAGGCGAATTCATCCAGGGCATGCGCGTCACCGACGCCGAAACCATGGAAGTGGTCGAGATGGTGCTCGGCGGCCAGGTCAACAAGGAAATCGTCAACCTCATCAACCAGCACGGCGGCAAAGCGGTCGGCCTGACCGGCAAGGACGCGCGCTTCATCCGCGCCAAGAAACTGCTCATGCAGAAAAAGGACGCCCCGCTGGGCGATGTGGTGGACATCGGCCAGGTGGGCGAAATCACCCAGGTCGACCCCAGCCTGATCTCCTTTCTCGACCAGGGCGACTTCATCCCCGTCATCGCCCCGATCGGGGTCGGCGAGAACGGCGAAACCTACAACATCAACGCCGACGTCGTCGCCGGCAAACTCGCCGAAATCCTCAAGGCCGAAAAACTCGTGCTGCTCACCAACACCCCCGGCGTGCTCGACGAAAACGGCAAACTGCTTACCGGGCTCACCCCAAAGGACATCGACGCCCTGGTCGAAGACGGCACCCTCTCCGGCGGCATGCTCCCAAAAATCGGCTCAGCCCTCGACGCCGCGCGCAGCGGCGTGAATTCGGTGCACATCATCGACGGACGGGTGGAACACTGCCTGCTGCTGGAGATCCTCACCGACCACGGCGTGGGGACGATGATCAAGAGCCGGTAGACAAGGGCCGCAGTTTGCTATCTGCGAAGAAGCACATGAGCTAGTTTTTTTCCTGCGCTTCCAATTCCGGCTCAGCGCCAGCGGGGGACGCCTCGGGTGCCGGCGCCTTCCAGCGGCCCGCCTGCTCAAGCTGGCGACGCAGCCCCGGCAACGGAAAACCGAGGCGATACGCCGCGTGAGCCGATTCAAGCGCCTTGTCGTAATTCCTGACCCGTAGATAGGCAAGGCCGAGATTGTAGTTCACGTTGGCGTTCGAGCTGTCCAGGCCACGCGCCTCCTCGAGCTTCTCGATAGCCTCGTCTGACTTCCCTGCATTCAGGTAGTACAGCCCAAAGATGACTTTCACCATCGCGTCGTCGGGCTGAAAGCGCTCGGCACGCTCCATGTAACAGTAAACGGAATGGCCCGCCCCCCGAATGCGCTCGGACTTGTTCCTCAGCCCCAGCTTCATCATCGCCATCAACGCCCGATGATGATTCGGCGACGCCCGCAGCACATAGTCGATGTCGCCGGCAATATTGGTGGACGACACACCCCGCGCCAAGGTTTCCACCCCCGAATCGAAATGGTATTTCTCGACGATCGCCAGTTTGTCCTTGCCTGTACGGTAGTCCCATGGCCCCACCCCGTTTGCCAGACTGCCACACCCCCCCGACGCGGCAACCGCATGACCGGCGAAAAATGTCGCCAGCAGCACCAACCGGTTGAATTGAATACAAAACGTCATAAGCCTTGGTCCTATCGTGAAGTGGCTTCTGGGGATGTCCAGATCGAGCGTACCCAACGCTCGGTCAACTGCGATACCAGGTCGCGCCACGGCGCCGACGAAAACGTGTGATCCGCGTCGTCGAGCCGCTCAACCGTCACCCGAGTATCCGCCATCCAGGCGCGCCAACCTGCGTCAGATGACACCAACCCATCGAATTCCCGCGCAACATAGTCTCGACCACTCAGGATCACCAAGGCCGGTCGCTTCCGTGCGCACACGCCCGCGAGCATCCGCTCCGGCAGCGGCCCGACGGCTTCGGCAGGTGCGTCTTTCGCTTGTCGCGAACGCCCGGCCAGGCGCAGGAAGCCACGGATCGACGCGCCAATCCCCACCTGCCCTCCCAGCAGCTTTTTCCAGAACTGCCGGTCCATCAACCGATTCAAATAATAGTGCCGCAACACCGTCCGGGCGTGCCCCTCCTCGGTCCGGACCCACGGATTGAGCAGCACGAGACCCGCCACCCGCGGGTCGTTCGCCGCGTGGAAACACGCCGCGCTGGCACCATCGCACAGCCCCCACAGCACCACGCCGGACAGTCCCGGCGCGTGGCGCATGAAGGCATCCACGGCGACCTCGATATCGCGCTGCAGGTGCTCGAAATCGCGCGCATCGCCCGCAGAGTCGCCCATGCCACGGACATCGAAGCGCATGCAGGCGATCCCCGCGTCGCTCAAGGCGCGCGCCAGCAGCACAAACTGGCGATGCGATCCCACGCGGTATTGCGGCCCGCCAACCACGATCAGCACGCCAACCTCGGCGGATAGGGTCGCCGGGGTGGAAATGACGGAAACCAGTTGCTCGCCATCGCAGTCAAGCACAAGCGCCGTCTCCCGAACGCCACTCATGCGGCCCACCCTTCGAGCACCGTTTGTGAAGCAACCACCAGTTCCGGCGCCACCTCGACTTCAACGGTCTGCCAGAACGCCGGGCCGGCGACTACCCCGGTGGTGCAAGTCACTTCATCCGCTTCGAGTTGACTGCAGAACCGGGTCAACGCGGGCGACAGGCTCGACCGCTCTTGCGACGTCACCTCCAACACCGAAAGCGGGCTGCGGCGCCCGGCCGAAAGGCGCAGTTGCGCGGCTTCCATGCCCTGCACAAGGGCCGGATTCAAGGTATAGCCCGCCACCTCCACCGTGGCGCCAGCCGCGAGGGTCTTCCGGAGTTCCTGGGTGGTACGCTGAGCATCCGCTGCGTTGAGCATGGCGGCAGCGCTTTTAAGACGCAAGAACTGGGCAAGGTGCTGGCGTCCGGCGGTGACCGGTTGCCACATCAACCATGGACAGTCGACCCCGCGACCGGATGCCCAGTCACTGGCCAGCAATGCTCCGCCACGCAATGACCACAAGGCTGCCGGGCCGGGGACGTTTTCCTGCATCCACGCCCAGGCTAGGTCGATGTCGGCGAGCCAGTGCGCCCAGGTCGTGTCGCCAAAGTCACCCGCGCTGTCACCCGTACCAAACAGGTCTAGCTGGCACACCGTCCAGCCACGCGCCGCGAATGCGCTGGCAGCCAATGCAGCCATCCGCCGGGTCTTGTTGAGTTCTTCGGCAAACGGCGGCACATACAGCAGCCCCCCGATGGATGGTCCTGCCGGGTGCGTGACAAGGCAAAACCGCCCGCCCTCCGCGCCAGCGAGGAAAAATGCTTCACGCACCACGGGGTTCAAGGACTTCAGGCGAACTTGCTATCAACGAACGCGACAAGGGTGCCGACCGTTTCGAAAGTGGTTCCGTCCACATCGTCATCCTCAACGATCATGCCGAAACGCTCCTCGATCATGTTGATCAGTCCGACAACAGCCATCGAGTCCAACTCGGGAACGGCGCCAAGCAGCGGCGTCTCCAGATCAAACGCGGCGGCACGACCTTTGAGGCTCAGTACTTCATCGAGGATGTCCAGTACTTCTTTCTTCGTATCCAAGCAACAACTCCCATCTTCATGGTCGGCAGAAAAGTGAAGGATTCTACGGTAAGCAAAAACAGCGGTTGCTATTATATGCCCCCGTCCCAGCCACGGGTGTGATCCTGTTAATGCAGGGTATCGCACATGCCGCATCCGTTGTGGAGCACCCGCCTAGTCAATATGAAAATGAAGAAAGTCTTGATGGTCGCGTTCCACTTCCCGCCTATCCAGGGCAGCAGTGGCGTCCAGCGAACGCTGCGTTTTGCGCGCCACTTGCCGGAATTCGGCTGGCAACCAATCATCCTGACCGCCCATCCGCGCGCGTATCCGTCGACGACGGACGACCAGTTGGGTGATATCCCGGAGCATGTCACGGTTCTGCGCGCCCCCGCGTGGGATACATCGCGGCATTTCGCCATCGGCGGCCGCTACCCCGGCTTTCTGGCGCGCCCCGACCGATGGGTGTCGTGGTGGCTGGGTGGCACCCTCTCCGGCTTGCGTGCCATCGACCGCTTCAAACCCGAGGCGCTGTGGTCGACCTACCCGATTGCCACGGCCCACCGCATTGCGGCCACCCTGAACAAGCGCAGACACGTGCCTTGGATCGCCGACTTCCGCGACCCGATGGCGCAGGAAGGCTATCCCGCAGATCCGGCCGTATGGCGCAGTTTTTCCGACATTGAAGCGCACGCCGTCCACCACGCCGCGCACTGCACCTTCACCACGCCCTCGGCCCTGGCGCACTACCAGCAACGGTATGCGCCGGATGCCGGACGCCTTCAACTGATCGAAAACGGCTATGACGAGGAGAGCTTCGCCGAGGCATCGACCGGCGCCGCGCTCAACCCCGACCGGCTCACGCTGCTGCATAGCGGCATCGTCTACCCCAGCGAGCGCGACCCGACGCGCCTGTTCGACGCCTTGCATCTGCTCAAAACACAGCATGCAGATGTGTTTGAGCGTTTGCGCGTGCGCTTTCGCGCCGCCGTCCATGACGACATGCTGCGCGCCATGGCACGCGAGGCCGGGGTCGAATCAGCGATCGAGATCTTTCCCGCGATTGGCTATCGCGATGCATTGGCCGAAATGATGTCCGCCGACGGGCTGTTGATCCTGCAAGCCGCCAACTGCAACGCACAGATTCCCGCCAAACTGTACGAATACCTGCGCGCGGGGCGCCCTATCCTCGCGCTGACCGACCCGGCCGGCGACACCGCCGCCACCTGCCGCGACGCCGGGCTCGAGGCGATCGCCGCGCTCGATGACGCCCAGGCCATCAGCGCGCAATTGCAACGTTTTGTGCACAGCCCGAAGGACGGCACGCTGCCGACCGCGGCCGCCGTCGACCGCGCCTCGCGCCGAGGTCGCGCGCGCACGCTGGCCGAACTGCTCGACCGCAGCACCATGCAGGGAAAATAAGGCAATGGCGCAGTCAGGACTGGCGCACACCCTCAAATGGCTGGGGATCGGAAACGGTCTTCTGTATCTGGCGGGTCGGGTGCTACAGAAAATCTCGGGCAATCGGGCTTGCATCATCCGCTACCGTTTCGTCGCACAACCGGTGCCCACCGAGGCCCCCGCCCTCGCAACGGGCGGGGCAACCCGCATCTGGCAGGCTGCGTCCGACGACCCCATCGTAGCGGCCTTTCCACGCCCGCAGTCTGTCATCGCAAAACGTTTTTCCGACGACGGACACTGCTTCGTGGCGCAAAGCAAGGACGCATTTGCCGGCTTCCTGTGGTTGGCGCGCGGCGGCTACGAAGAGGACGAAGTACGCTGCCACTACGCGCTGGCACGCCCCGATCGCACGGCATGGGACTACGACGTTTACATCGCACCGCGCTTTCGTCTGGGCCGCATGTTTACGCGCTTGTGGCAGAGCGCCAATCATTATCTGCGCACGCAGGGCATTGACTGGACACTGTCACGGATATCGACCTTCAATGCCGACTCCCTTGCCGCCCACGCGCGTCTCGGCGCACGCAGCCTCGGCCACGCGACGTTTATCGTGATCGGCCCACTACAACTCTCGGTACTGTCGATGGCGCCCTATCTGCACCTGAGTCTCAGCGCCACCAGCCGTCCTGTCGTGTCACTGGCGCCACCGAGCGGAGACTGAATACGACAAGGGACTATGTCGCGTTCAGCGTCATGGGAATACGTTAGACTTTGCCCGCCAAAAGATTCAGGCCACCACGACGTCACATCATGAATGCCACCTTCCTGCTCCACCACCTGATCGCGAATTCCGCGTCACGTACGCCGGATCGCCTCGCCCTCACCGCGGGCCGCACCTCACTGTCGTATGCTGAGCTCAACGCGCGCGTTCAGGCCGTAGCATCCGGACTGATCGCTCTCGGGCTCGCGCGAACAGAGCGCGTTGCCGTGTTTCTCGACAAGCGCCCTGAAACGGTCGACACCATTTTCGGCACCAGCGCCGCCGGCGGTGTCTTTGTGCCGGTCAACCCGATCCTCAAGCCCGAGCAGGTCGGCTACATCCTGCGCGACTGCAACGTCCGCGTGCTGGTCACCTCGGCCGAGCGCCTGAAAACACTCACCGCAACGCTGGCCGAGTGCCACGACCTGCGCCATATCGTGCTGGTCGACGCCGCCGCCGAACACCCACAGGTCAGCGGCGCATCCATCATCGAATGGTCGGCACTGACCGCCAGCCCGGCATGCGCTGGCCACCGCGTGATCGACGCCGACATGGCCGCCATTCTGTACACCTCCGGCAGCACCGGCCGCCCGAAAGGCGTCGTGCTGTCGCACCGGAACATGGTGGCCGGCGCCAAAAGCGTGGCCGAGTACCTCGAAAACACCGCCGACGACACCGTGCTGGCGGCCCTGCCGCTGTCGTTCGATGCCGGTTTTTCGCAACTGAGCACCGCCTTCCACGTTGGCGCGCGCGTAGTGCTCCTCAACTACCTGATGCCGCGCGACGTTTTGCGCGCAGTCGAACGCGAACAGGTCACCGGCCTCACCGCCGTCCCGCCGCTGTGGATTCAGCTCGCCCAACTCGAATGGCCCGCATCGATCACCCGGCACCTGCGCTACATCGCCAACACCGGCGGGCGCATGCCGCGTGAAACCCTGGGTCAGTTGCGCGCGCAACTGCCCGAAACGCGGCCCTACCTGATGTACGGGCTGACCGAAGCCTTCCGCGCCACCTACCTGCCGCCCGACCAAGCCGATCGCCGACCCGATTCGATCGGCAAAGCGATCCCCAATTCCGACGTGCTCGTGCTGCGCGAGGACGGCACCGAATGCGCCCCCAACGAACCGGGCGAACTGGTCCAGCGCGGCGCGCTGGTCGCCATGGGCTACTGGAACGATCCGGAGAAAACCGCAGAACGCTTCAAACCGCTGCCGGCCACCACCCCCGGCCGCCAGAGCGGGCTCGTCATCCCCGAACTCGCCGTCTTCTCCGGCGACACCGTGCGCCGCGACGAAGAAGGCTACCTGTACTTCATCGGCCGCCGCGACGACATGATCAAGACCTCGGGCTACCGCGTGAGCCCGACCGAAGTGGAAGAAATCCTCTACAGCACCAGGCTGGTCGGCGAATGCGCCGCCTTTGGCGTCCCCCACGAAACGCTGGGTCATGCCATTCACGTCATCGCCACCGGGCCGGATGGTGCCCCCCTTGACATCGACGCGGTGCTCGGCATCTGCCGCACACGCATGCCAGCGTATATGGTGCCGGCGGCCATCCACCCGCACCCCGGTGCACTGCCCCGCAATCCGAACGGCAAGATCGATCGCAACACGCTGGCCAAAACGCTCGAATCCACGCATGGAACGCTCGCATGACTCAAGCCACACGCACCCCACCCGTCCACGCACCGATGGATCAATTCGATGCGCGAAATGGTGAGCTGTTGGTCGGCGGCATTCCGCTTGCCCAGCTGGCCGCACGCGTCGGGCAAACCCCCTTCTATGCCTATGACCGACAGCTGCTGACCGCACGCGTACAGCAGTTGCGCACCGCGCTGCCCACCGGCATCAAGCTGCACTATGCGATGAAAGCCAACCCCATGCCCGCGCTGGTTGGCCACATGGCCGGGCTGGTCGACGGCATCGACGTGGCCTCGGCGGGCGAGCTGAAGGTCGCACTCGACGCGGGCGCCGATCCGGCGGAAATCAGCTTTGCCGGCCCCGGCAAACGGGACGCCGAACTGCATCAAGCCGTTGCCGCGGGGATCCTGATCAACGTCGAATCCTTCCGCGAAGTGCCCGCACTCGCCACCGCATCGCAGGCGCTTGGCCTGCCCGCCCGGGTTGCGGTTCGCGTCAATCCCGATTTCGAACTCAAGGCCTCCGGCATGAAGATGGGCGGCGGCCCAAAGCAGTTTGGCGTCGATGCCGAAGCGGTTCCCGAACTCCTCGCCGCCATCGGCGAGGCGGGGCTCGCATTTGAAGGATTCCACCTCTTCGCCGGCTCGCAGAACCTCAAACCCGAAGCCATCGTCGAAGCTCAGCAAAAGAGCTTCGCACTGGCCTGCCGCCTCGCGGAACACGCGCCCGCACCGGTGCGCTTCCTCAATCTGGGCGGCGGCTTCGGCATCCCCTATTTCCCGGGCGAGGCGCGCCTCGACCTCTCCGCGATTGCCGACAATCTGGCGCAGATTCAGGCCGACGCTGCGCGCAGTCTGCCCGAGGCCAGCCTGGTGATCGAGCTGGGGCGCTATTTCGTCGGCGAAGCCGGCATTTACGTCTGCCGTGTGCTCGACCGCAAAGTCTCTCGCGGCCACACCTATCTGGTCACCGATGGTGGGCTGCACCACCATCTGTCTGCCTCCGGCAATTTCGGCCAGATCATCCGCAAGAATTACCCTGTCGCCATCGGCAACCGGATGGATGCCCCCGCCGGCGAAGCCGTCAGCATCGTCGGCCCACTGTGCACGCCACTGGACATCCTCGGCGACAAAATGGCCCTCCCGACAGCATGCGAGGGCGATTTTGTCGTGATCTACCAATCCGGCGCCTATGGTGCCAGCGCGAGCCCACAGAGCTTTCTGGGGCACCCAGCCATCGCGGAAGTACTGGTTTAAACATTCCGAACGCACGCGCGGTCTCGCATTGCCAGATAGCCGCCCTTTTTCTGGAGTACGTTGATGAATTCGACTACAACCTGTTCTCCGGAAACGCGTGCCGCATACACCACCGCCCGCTCCGACCTCCTCGCACTGGTCCCGGAATCGGCCCGGCGGATTCTCGAAATCGGCTGCAGCGACGGAACGCTCGGTGCAGCAATAAAGCAGCGCGGCGACCCCGGCACCTACATCACCGGCATTGAAGCAAACATCCAGCTGGCGAACACCGCGCGAGAACGACTGGACGCAGTATTTAGCTGCGATGCAGAGCAGTTTGACTGGTCGCGCTTTGACGACGAGCCCCGCTTCGACTGCCTGATATGCGGCGACGTGCTCGAACATCTGCGCGCACCGGCCGAGGTGCTCGGTCACGCCATCCGTCATCTCAAGCCGGATGGCGCGATTGTCACCAGTTTGCCGAATATCCGACACATTTCAGCGCTGTGGGCAATCGCCTTGTCGGGTCGTTTCCCCCGCCGGGAGCGCGGCATTTTCGACAAAACCCACCTTCGCTGGTTCACCATTCACGACGCGCGCGATCTGGTCGGCGCGGTGGGGTTCTCGGTCACCAAGGAAGTTTTCAATCTGCGCGCCTGGGATCGGGGCGGCGGCCGCATCAATCGGGCCCTTGGCCGTCTTCCCCAGGGGATTGCGAGCTCTTTCCCGGTACGGGAATTTCTGACCTATCAATACAGCTTTCGCGCCGAACGACTTGGCGCGCCGACAAACGTCCCCACATGACAGCAGCAAAGTCACTCACCATCTGCACGGTTTCATTTGGCCACGGCGCACTCATCGAACTCAACCTTCAACTTGCACGTGCGCAAAATCCCCAGTTCGACACGCAAGCCGTGTGGCAGATCGCAGACAACGCGCCAATCAAGTCGGAACAACGCATCGTTCTGGCAGATCCAAGCGTCGTGATCAGCACCGGCGCATGCGATACGTCGCAAGGCGCCAGCCATCACCATGCTCTGGCACTAAATGCACTTGTCGGCGCCGTCGATACGCGCTTCCTGCTGGTGCTCGATCCTGATTTCTACCTCTTGATGCCCAACTGGATCGAGCGCGTACTGGGCCACATGCAAGCCCATCAGCTCGCATTTTTCGGTGCACCGTGGCATCCGCGCTACAACCGGAACTATCGCTACTTTCCGGCCGTTCACTGCATGTTCGTCGACCTTGAGCGGGTCGAGCGCGACGCGCTGGATTTTCGCCCGCGCCTTGATCTGATCGAACCACCACTCAGCCACCGCACGGGCTGGCTCGACCGGCTGCCTTTTTTGTGGCGCCGCAAACGGGTCGCGTGGGACACGGGGGTCCAGGTCCACGCCCGCTTCGCCGAAACGACACGGGCACAATGCGTCACGCCGGTTTTTCGCCAGTCAAGCGAAGCACCGGTGGGGTTCAAAACCCGCCTGATCGAAGCTCTCCTGCCAGACGCCTACTGCTATACGCCAAAGCGCAAAGGCAGCTACACCGAGCGCGGCTTTTGCGAATCCGGGGCGTGCCCCCACCCGCTGCCGGCGTTGTGGGAGGAGACACTGTGGGACAACGAACCTTTCGGTCTGCACGTACGTCGCAGCTATGCCGCGCACGGCCGAAACGAAAACGATGAATGGCGCACGCTTCTTGGGGCGCTCGATTCGCTGACCGCCCGGGGGCGCAAGGCCGGACTGACACGATGAGCAGGAGCGCCAAGCGTCACGGCATTTTCTCCGGCGCACTGATCGTGGTCGGCATGCGCTGGACCGACCGGCTCGTCGGTCTGCTCAGTACGCTCATCCTGGCGCGCTTGTTGGTGCCTGCCGATTTCGGGGTCGTGGCAATGGCGTCGATTGTCGTCGGTCTGGTCGATGTCCTGCTCGACCTAGGCGTCAATGTGGCCTTGATTCACAACCGGGACGCCACCAAGGAAGACTTCGACACCGCGTGGACCATCCGCATTCTTCAAGCCACGCTCGCCGGCAGCCTCATTTTTCTCGCGGCCCCGTTTGCCGCCGACTACTACCACGATCCCCGCGTCACCGATGTCATGCGTGTCATGGCGCTCTCCGTGTTTGTCGGTGGACTCGAAAACATCGGTGTCGTCACCTTCCAGAAGAACATGCAGTTCGGCAAGGACTTTCAGTTCTTCTTTTTCAAGCGGCTCACTGGCTTCATCGTGACGCTGGCCATCGCGTTCTGGCTGCGCTCGTACTGGGCGATGGTGCTCGGATCGCTGGCCGCGCGCATGACCGGGGTCGTCCTGAGCTACCTCATGCATTCGTTGCGCCCGAGGCTCACGCTGTCGCGCTTCCGGGAACTGTGGTCGTTTTCCCAATGGGTTCTGGTACGCAACATCGGCGGCTACGCCGACACCCGCCTCGACAAGTTCATCGTCGGCGGACGCGCCGACGCCGGTACGATGGGCGGATACACGCTGGCAGACGAAGTCGCCTCGATACCCACCTCCGAGTTGCTCGCCCCACTCGGGCGGGTGCTGTTTCCGGCCTTTGTCGACGCCCGCCACGATCTGGCACGACTGAGCCAGACCTTCTTGCTCGCGCTGGGCGTTCAGACACTGATCGTGGTGCCGGCCGGTACCGGCATCGCGCTCGTCGCCGAGAATCTGGTGATGACGCTGCTGGGCGCAAAATGGAGCATCGCCATTCCCTTCATCAAAATCATCGCGCTGCTGCAGATCGTCCTGGTGTTGTCCCATGCGGCGAGTTACTTGCTGCTTTCGCTGGGCAAGGTCAAAGTCTTGAGTCTGTTCACCTGGGCACAAGTCATCGTTTTCGGCACCTTGGCGATGAGCGTGTTCCGTAGCGCCGACGCAAGCCAGATCGCATGGTTGCGATTCAGCATCACCGCATGCGGGCTACTGGTTTTCATCGCGCTGGTTGTCCGCACGGTGCCCATGCTGCGCGCGCGCGACTTCCTGAGCACGATCATCCGCCCGGCGCTCGCCTCGCTGGCGATGACCGCAGCACTCCTGGCACTCGACACTTCGGCCCTGGCCCACCCACTGGCACTCAGCGTGCAGGTGGCAACCGGCGCCGGCGTCTATGCAGTGATTGTTGTTGCCCTATGGCGACTGTCCGGCTGCCCCGCCGGCGCCGAAACCTATCTTCTTGAAAAAGCGGGAAGGCTTGAGCAACTGAAGCGCTGGTTGTACGTCCGCCCGCACGACCCCGAGATTCGTCCATGAATACGCCTCTTGCGACACAACCGCTGATCACCGCTGCGATCACGGCCGACAACGCCGCCGACATCCCGTCCCTCGCCACTGCCACGCACCAGGGCACACTCGCGTGGTCGCTCGGCCAGCTTCGGTGGGCGCCCAAGGTATGTGTCGCCACTCAAGGAGAATGGCTGTGTCTGAGCCGCGGCGCACCACGCTTTCCGGCACGGGGCGACGTCGCGGATGACGCCAGCGCGTGGCTCGGCCTGTTCAAGGAACACGGCTTGTCGAGCCCCGAAAAGATTGAAGGCCGGTTTGCAGTCGCGGTGATCAACCTGCGCACCGGCGAAACCCTGCTCGCCAATGATCGGTTTGCCATCGACAACTGGGCATGGTCGATCGAGGCCGGTCGCCTGCGGTTCTCTGACCGCGCCAATGCCATCAAGGACGGGCACAGCATCGCCCCCCAGGCGATCTACAGCTATTTGTACTTTCATGTCATCCCGTCGCCGCTCACCGTGTTTGACGGAATCCAGCGCCTCGCCCCCGGCCATCTGCTGCATTTCCGCGATGGCAAGGTCGAGACCCGCGCCTACTGGCGACCGCGCTTTGACGAGCCGTCGCGCGTCGACGTTCCCTCGAACGCCAAGGCCTTCCTCGACATCATCGAAGCCGCCGTGCGCACCGAAGTCAAGGGCACCAACGCCGGCGCGTTTCTATCCGGTGGCACCGACAGTTCGACGGTATCGGGCATGCTGTGCAAGGTGCTCGGCAAGCCGGCAAAAACCTACTCGATCGGCTTCGACGCCGCGGGCTACGATGAAATGGAATATGCGCGGCTCGCCGCCCGCCATTTCGGCGCAGACCACCGTGAATACTACGTCACCCCCAACGACCTGCTCGACGGCATTGCGCACGTCGCCCAGCATTACGACCAGCCCTTCGGCAACTCGTCGGCCGTACCGGCCTGGATTTGTGCCACCCGCGCACGCGAAGACGGCGTCGACAAACTCCTCGCCGGGGACGGTGGCGACGAGCTGTTCGGCGGCAACACGCGTTACGCCAAGCAACGCGTGTTCAGCTGGTATCACAACCTTCCGGGTCTGCTGCGCCAAGGCGTGGTCGAGCCAGTCAGCAAGCTGCCAGCCCTCGGCAACATCCCGCTGATCAAGAAAGGCGTCAGCTACGTTGAACAGGCCCGCGTCCCGATGCCCGATCGTCTGCAGATGTACAACATGCTCCAGCGGCTGGGGCACGACACCTTGTTCACGCCGGATTTTCTGGCCCGCATCGATCCGCAGGGGCCGATCGAGTTGCAGCGAGACACGTGGTCCCACAGCACCGGCAGTGCTTTCATCAATCGCATGCTGGCCTTCGACTTCAAACACACACTGGCCGATAACGACCTGCCGAAAGTCACCGGGACGACGCAACTGGCGGGCGTTGATGTCGGCTTCCCGCTGCTCAACGACCGACTGCTGGCGTTGTCATGCCGCCTTCCCGCCGCGTACAAACTCAAGGGGCTGAAGCTGCGGTGGTTCTTCAAGGAAGCCCTCAAAGGCTTTCTCCCCAACGAAATTCTGACCAAGAAAAAACATGGCTTTGGTCTGCCCTTTGGCGTCTGGGCGGTCCAGCACGATGCGCTGGGCGCGCTGGCGGGCGACGCGCTGGAGCGCTTTGCCACGCGCGGCGTGGTCCGCCCTGAGTTCATCGATCAGCTACGCCATCACTGGCTTCCTGCCTACCCCGGCTACTACGGCGAGATGGTGTGGATTCTGATGATGCTCGAGTTCTGGCTTGAAACGCATGCACCGGAGTGGTCGCTGGAATGACCGCGCCAGACCCTGCCCCCCTCCAGCCCTCAGCACCGTGGCGTCGCTACGGCGCCAGGTTCGCGCTGCGCGTGCTGGCCGTGGTGCTGGTGCTGGCCGTCATCTGGTTGCCCCACATCCTGCATTTCCATATCGACCGCAGCCCCCCAAGCGCCGAGATCACGAGCACGCTAAGCAGCACACCGGACGACGCACGGCTGGACGAAATCGCATCGATAACCCTGGCGGTCAGCCTCGATATTTCACCGCGCGAGATCGTACCCACCGCCCGGGCCATTCTCGACGGTCGGCTGTCAGCACCTGAATTCCTTGATCGACCGATTGCACTCAGCGACTATCCCGACGATTTCTCGCGCGGCAGCCCAACGTTTCAACTGGTCATGGCCAGCCTCGAGACCGAGCGCATTCTGCTCAAGGCGTATGCAAACACCACGCTGGATGCTTACCTGAAGCGCGCGCTTGAACGCAGCGTCGCGTTCGCACACTACGAAGCACAAGTCCGGGACGCGAACGGGTTCCTGTGGAACGACCACGCCGTGGCTGCACGCGTCTCGGTTCTGGTCCAGCTCTGGCGCCATATCCGCACACGCACCGACGTCAGCGATGCCAGCAAGCGGGCGATCGTCGAGCTCGCTTTGCGTTCGGCGCGGCTGTTGAGCAAACCAGACCATTTCACCGTGCGCACCAATCACGGCGTAATGCAAAACCTCGCCCTGCTGCAACTGACTGCCGCATTTCCGGCCTTTCGCGAAACGGCCAAGTGGCGCCAACTCGCCCTTGAGCGCTTGATGCTGCAGCTTGGTTTCTATGTGTCCGACGAAGGCGTGGTCCTTGAACATTCGGCCGAATACCACGAGCTGGGTAACCAGCTTCTGCATTTTGCTCTACGCCTCGTCGACCTCAATGGGCTGGTTGTACCGGCACGGCTCGAAGCCGCCGCCAGCCATACCCAGCGCTTCCTGACTGTATTGCGTCGCCCCGACGGCTCGCTGCCCTTGATCGGCAACACTAAAGCACTCACCCGCAGGAAGGCCCATGCACCAACGAGCGGCGCGGAATCTGGCGACACGGCGCCAGCGCTCTTCCCCCTGTCCGGCTATGCCGTGTGGCGTGACACCGGCACACAGGACCAGACGCGCGGACAGGTTGCAATCGCATGGGCCAAACACGATCGTCACGGCCACAAACATGCCGACGAAATGAGTTGGCACTGGTGGAACGGTGGCACAGACTGGATTACCGCCTCGGGCTACTGGCCATACGGCGCGGCAGGATTCAACGCCGCAAACGGCTGGCGAGGATCGAACGCCCCACACCTGCCGGGCGAGCCTGGCAACAGCGCTCGTCGCGTGACGCTGCTGGCCAGCGCCAGCACGCCGACGCTACGCTTTCTCGCGTTGCAACGCACCGGGCCAGGCGCGCTGGTGCTGGACCGCCAGTTCGTTCAACTCAGCCCAGATCAGATACTGGTTGTCGACTTCGCGACGGGGGCTGAGCATGGCATCGAAACCTTATGGACAGCATCGCCGGACCTCAGCTTTAGGAAAACCGATGCCACCACGGTTGAGTCTTCTGCCGACATGCGCGGCCGCCACCTGAAAATTCAAACCGCCGGCGATCCGACCCCGGAACTGCGCATCGCGCGTGGTGAAACCGTGCCTTTCTCGGGCTGGGTTGTCGTACACCGGCATCCTCGCAGCGCACCCTCGCTGGAAGCCTTCCAGCCGGGTCCGGAATCCGTAAAAGCCACGCTATTCACGCTTCAGCAAAAAGGCACGGCGGAGAACTCGGCGACGCCCACGATAGCGCCCGGGGCCCGCCCCGAGGCATGGTCACTCACCCTTGACAGTGGCAACAGCACACATCTTCGCCTGACCCGACAAGGTCGCAGTCTGGTGCTGGAAGACACGGCCAACGGATCGCAAAACACGGTGCCTCTGGACACGCCGGCACCGCTGGCTTCCAGGCAGGCAGCGCTGCGAACGGCGATGACCGATGCAATTGCACAGTATCCGCAGTGGCGGAACCTGAAACACTATCGCATTAAAATGACGTACCTCGTCCTTGCACTGTTCGCCCTGCTGGAAATCGCATACTTGATTGTCAATTGGCGCACGGGTGGGTGGCGCCCTACCAAAGCCATCCACATCACAATAGTCGCAGGATGGACCTGCGCTGCGCTGTGGATGCACGGCGTCTACTTCGGCGGGTAATATGTTGCTATCCAATTTCAATTCTTCGAGTGCGGTCTCCGGGGGCTCCCTGAGCCGATCTGGCTCCGCCGGGAATAGCCCCCCTTTCACATTGCGCACACGCCGACAACGATAGGCTCAGCATGACAACGCATTTATCCATTGTCGTACCGGTATATCGTTCTGCCGGAACACTCGACGAACTGCATCGCCGACTCGTCGCTGCGCTGGAAACCAGCGAGCCGTCGTTTGAAATCATCATGGTCGATGATTGCGGCGGGGACGACTCGTGGCAGGTGATCCAGCGCCTTGCCCAAAGAGACAGCCGGGTCCGGGGCTTTCAGCTCGCGCGCAACTATGGGCAGCACAATGCGCTGCTGTGTGGCATTCGTGCGGCACGAGGCAGCGTCATCGTCACGCTGGATGATGATCTCCAGAACCCGCCGGAGGAGATTCACAAGTTGCTTTCGCGATTGAATGACGATTGCGACGTCGTCTACGGCTCACCACAGAAAGAAACACACAGTTTTCTGCGCAACCTCGCATCTCGTGTCACCAAACTTGCCCTTCAAGGGACCATGGGCGTCTCCACCGCAAGCAAGGTGAGCGCCTTTCGCGCTTTTCGTACCGATCTCAGGCATGCGTTTGAGGCCTATCGCAGCCCCTCGGTCAATATTGATGTCCTGCTGACATGGGGCACGACCCGTTTTGCCTCGGTCGATGTCCGCCAGGACGAACGCACGGTGGGCGACTCTGGCTACACCCTCAAGAAACTGGTCAATCACGCCATCAACATGATGACCGGCTTCTCCGTACTGCCCCTGCAGATCGCCAGCATTCTCGGGCTTGCCGTCGGCGCATTCGGCTTTGTCCTGCTGGCCTATGTCGTCGGGCGATATTTCATTGCTGGCAGCCCGGTTCCAGGATTCACATTCCTGGCATCGATGATTGCCATCTTTTCCGGCGCCCAGCTGTTTTCTCTTGGCATATTTGGCGAATATCTGGCACGAATGCACTTTCGATCGATGGAGCGCCCGCCCTACTGCCTCGCAAAGGCGACCAGCGCCAATGAGGCAACCTCAAAAGCACAACCATCAACACCGGACGCGGCCTTGTTCAACCCGGATACCGCTACCGTGCCAATACCAGACTCACTCCGATGACGACCCAAGCCCCCCGCGCCAACGGGTTGGCAAACCACGGTGCAAATGCACTCATTTGTGGCCACATCGACACACAGAACCTGCGCCTTGTCTGGAATGAGGCGGCGTGGGACTCTCGAGTCTTTGGCTATCCCGTGCTGCAAGTCGTCGCCATCGAGGTCCGGAGCCCCGACGCAGCTTGCGATCTGACACCACTGATCCAGGCAATTGACGCCTCGGGCTGCGGGCTGGTCAGTTGCCGCCTGGCTCACGACAAGCTGCGTGAATCGATGCTACTCGAGGAGATCGGCTTTCGATTCATCGAAATGCTCTATCAGCCAACGCTCGATCTGGCAAAAGCCGGGGCACCCACCTCTTGCGACCACGGCATGACGGTAAGCACGGCCACCGAACAGGACATGCCGCGCGTCCTCGCCATTGCTGGAAGCGCCTTTCAAAACGAGCGTATCCACATGGACCCCAGGCTGCCATCCCGGCTCGGCGATATGCGCTATCAGAACTGGGCGCGAGACGCACTCACCCATTCATCGCAACGCCTCAAGATTTTGCGCGAAAAGAATGAAATCGTTGCGTTCTTTGTCACCGAAGACCAGCCGGACAAGACGTGCTATTGGCACCTGAACGCCGTCGCGCCGGATGCGCAAGGCAGGGGAGTCGGGCGCCGCACATGGCGCGCAATGCTTGAAGACGCACAGCTCGGCGGTGCAAAACGCGTGCAGACCAGCATCGTCGCCCGTAACAACCGCGTATTGAATCTCTACGCGTCGCTTGCGTTTACCTTCCCGCCTCCTCTGATGACCTTTCACTGGGTCAGACGTACATGATCAGCCGCAATGCGATGACTCAACTGGTCCGGTTCGGGATCGTGGGCGTGGCATCGAATGGCGTTCTCTATCTGGCCTATCTGTTGCTTACCAGCGCCGGGCTCGGCGCCAAAACCGCGATGTCCCTGTTGTATGTCGTCGGCGTCATTCAGACTTTCGTCTTCAACAAACGATGGTCCTTCCGCCATGACGGGGTGCATGGCCCCGCCTTTGTACGCTACTGCATTGTTTACGTAGGCGGATACCTGCTCAACCTGCTCGCCCTGTTTGTTCTCGTTGACATGCATGGCTACCCTCACCAAGTGGTCCAAGGCATTTTGATACTCACGCTTGCTGCGCTCATGTTCGTACTGCAGAAGTATTGGGTTTTTGCACGGGAAAAGGACGTTGAATCGTCGCGTAACACCGTCTCACTCACGGAGTGAAGCCAGAAAAATGAATCTGAACCAAACCAGCAAGCTCCCCCCCCCCGGACGTGCCATCCCGTAACGGGTAGGCCCCGCGGACGATGCGTGCCGAAACGTCGATTTTCCTCGATGCCATGCGGTTTTCGGCTGCGTGCGTTGTCTTTCTAAGCCATCTCACAGGGTCTGAGTTCAACACCACGCTCCCTTGGGTGCGATGGGGTCATGAGGCGGTGGTCATCTTTTTCGTCATGTCTGGATTCGTCATCGCACATGTTGTCGACACACGGGAACAGAGCGCTGCAAGTTACGCCGCAGCACGTCTTGGCAGGCTCTACTCGGTGATGCTCCCGGCGCTGGCATTAACCGCCCTGCTTGATCCAATTGGCCGTCTCTCCGCCCCCGAACTGTATGCCCGCATTCCTGACGACGCCCCGGCACTACGCATCGCCGCAAGCCTGCTTTTCATTCAGCAAAGCTGGAACCTCACCGTCATGCCACTGAGCAATGGGCCTTTCTGGTCGCTGGGTTTCGAGTTCTGGTACTACGTTATCTTTGGCGCGTGGCAATTGACTACCGGCCATACACGCGTCGTCGTCATGACCGTCGGCGCCCTTGTTGCAGGCCCCCGCATCCTGGCGTTTTTCCCGCTCTGGTTGCTCGGCGTTCTGGCGTACCGCCTCCATCAAAACTGGCAGCCTCCTGCCCGGCTCCAAACCCTGTTCTTCACCTTTGCCGCGCTTTCATTCGTATCACTGTTCGTGCTGGGGCATCCTGCTTCCACGCTGACGTCATTCATTGAGGGCATATTCCCTGACGGCTATATCGACACGGGTCTGTTGCGGATTTTCGCGGGCGACATCCCGAAACTGCCAGCAGACCTCCTCCTCGGTCTCACCTTTGCCGCACTGATTGTTTTCCTGCCACACTATCGGTGGAGGAGCATCGCGGCAAAGCGCTCGGCACGCGCAATACGACATCTTGCTGGTTCAACCTTTTCGCTCTACCTTTTTCACGTGCCATTGCTCTACTTTTTTGTCGCAATCGCAAACATCCAACGAGACAATGCGACCCAGATCGTGCTAACCGGAGCAGCCGTCCTCTTGTCCTCTCATATGCTCTCCTATCTTGGCGAACGACACGTGGCAACCTACCGCCGACTTTTCTATTGGTTGATTGAAAGGTGTGTGCGCCCGTTCAAAAATGTGAAGCCATCCGCCGGATGAGCGTGTGGCTGTCGGGCCATGCGGCGCACCCCGGGAGCCAGGCGAGCGACAAATTCAGGACGCCTTGAAGAAATACGATGTACGCCACAAACACATGCCCTCGGCTCTGACAGGACACCACTTGGCCATAACAACCATGAATATACCGTTCAACAAGCCCTACATGACGGGCAAGGAACTCTGGAATATTGCCCAAGCGCATACCAACGGACACCTCGCCGGAGATGGCGCGTTCACCCGCCGCTGCTCACGCTGGCTCGAAGCGAGAACAGGCACCAGGACGGCACTGCTGACCCATTCATGCACAGCCGCCTTGGAAATGGCGGCGATCCTCGCCAATATCGGTCCTGGTGACGAAATCATCATGCCGTCCTACACCTTCGTTTCGACAGCCAACGCGTTTGTGCTGCGCGGTGCGGTACCGGTGTTTGTCGATATTCGCCCCGATACGCTCAATATCGACGAGACCCTGATTGAGGCCGCCATTACACCGAGAACCCGGGCAATTGTGCCGGTGCACTACGCGGGCGTCGGGTGCGAAATGGACACCATTGTGGCAATCGCAGAAAAGCATGGTCTGCTGGTCATCGAGGATGCAGCCCAGGCAGTCATGGCAAGCTATCGTGGCCGCCCACTCGGCGCCATCGGGCAGTTCGGCGCACTGTCCTTCCACGAAACCAAGAACATCATCTCGGGCGAAGGCGGCGCACTTCTTGTCAATGCACCGGAGTGCGCAGAGCGCGCCGAAATCATTCGTGAGAAGGGGACCAATCGGTCAATGTTCTTCCGCGGCCAGGTGGACAAATACACATGGGTTGACCTGGGCTCCTCATACCTTCCTGGTGAAATCATCGCCGCATTTCTTGCCGCGCAGATGGACGAGGCAGATGACATCACCAACCGGCGGCTGGCCATCTGGGGCACCTATCACCAAGCCCTCGCCGACGCCGAACGCGCAGAAAAACTACGGCGACCGATCGTCCCGGCGCATTGCCATCACAATGCTCACATGTACTACATTCTGTTGAACGATCTTTCCCAGCGTTCAGCGTTCATCGCCACCCTCCGTGACGCCGGGATCCATACCGTTTTCCATTACATACCCCTGCATAGCTCACCCGCCGGTAAAAAATTCGGGCGCAGCGTCGGAGACCTGCCCGTCACCGCGGACATCGCAGACAGGCTCGTCCGCCTGCCACTCTGGGTAGGACTGGAAGATCACCAGCACGAAATAATTCAGCGCATTGTTTCAGCGCTTTAAAGTTCCTTGTGGTCATGAGTTCAAGCACTAAACCAGCAACGTCACCCGCCTTTGCCGAAGCCTCATCGGTACAACACTGGGCAGTACTCGCAGCGATCGTTGCCATCGGCATTGGTATGCGGCTCACCTTTTACAGCGGCTTCTACGGCTCTGACGAGGTGACCTATCTTGCCGCCGCAGTAAACGTGCTCAACGGGGACTGGACACCCTCGACCTACATCGGTGCGATCCGGTACGGGTTCCAGTTGCCCATGGCTGCATTCATGGCCGTGTTTGGCCAGAGTGAGCAGATTGCCAACCTTTGGCCGCTGCTCTGCTCCGTTGCCGAAATTGCACTCGTTGTTGTCTTTGGCCGTAGGTTCTTCGGACTTAAGGCAGGCGCACTGGCCGGTCTGATTTTGGCGGTCCTGCCCCTACACGTTCATTACGCCGGACGCGTCATGGCTGACGCGCCGCTGGCGTTGTTCATCACCGCGAGCTTCTTGCTGTTCTGGCGAGGCCAGCAAACAAATACGCGTGCGCTCTTCTTCTTCGCTGGCCTCGCAGCGGGGTGCGTATTCTGGATCAAAGAGGTTACAACTTTTTATTTGGCAGTTTTCCTGACATACCCACTCATTTTCCGCTGCTGGAACTGGAGGTGGATGTGGATGCTGGCCGGTTTTGCACTGGTGTTTGGCGCAAATCTGATTTTCTTCTGGCTCCTTGCCGGCGACCCTCTCTACGTTTTCAGAATTGTTTCGTCAGGCGTTACGTCGTACGCCAACAGTACGGGGCGCTTTGCATCCGCAAGCACGCACAGCGCCCCGATCTACTATTTTGAATACCTGTTTGCCAAGGTCTACCATACTTGGCTGCTGGGCCTGTTTGCGCTGGCGGGCATGTTTGCAGCCCTCGCCGCCTCACGCCGAGAAACGGCGTTCAACAACATCACGTCAGAGCAGAATGGCAACGTTTTGATATGGTGGGGCGGCGGACTGATCCTGCTATTTACATTTTTTCCACTTTCACTCAGCCCACTAAAGCTCATCAGCAAGCAGGTTAACTACATGCTTGTTTTTGTCGCTCCATTGGCACTGCTCGCCGGCGTGTTTCTCTCCCGACTCAAACCGGCGCTGCTTTCTATTGTGCTGACTTCACTGCTTGTTCCGAGCATTCTGCTGTCAGGCCTTGAAAAGGCAGTCGTTCATCAATTTACAGCGGTCAGCAAGGCAACGGTAGGACTCGCAAAAGCACATCCTGATGTTTCGGTCTACGGCTCCACCGGGGCAATCCGTGCCGCCACCTTCGATGCGCTGATTCAGCCCGAAGCGCAAGCCGTGACGGTGCATTCGCTGGATGAGCTGCTGACCGGGGGAGCCCGGCTGCCGCAGGCTCAGGCGTACGCCGTACTCGATATCGAAGTTGCGAAATGGGCACGCGAAAGCGTGCGAACAAGAACCGACATCCCGCACTGCTGGCGCCCTGATGACCATCTTCTGAAGCTAGCGCCGGCCTTTCTCCGCAACTTCGGACACAGCATCGATGTGGTGTCGGCGTGGCTGCCGGAGGCCATCGGAGCGGCATTGGCACAACAGCTGCACAAAACGGTGACACTGCCTGCGCACTTTACTTACGTCATGCCGTCAGCCAAAGGAAACGCGCTTTGTCCAGGCGATGCAATGCAGAATTGAACTGGGCACGCATCCACTCAGGCAGTAGCGCGTGCGTAATTCCGTCGAAGCAGATTCCCGGAGAGACGAAGGCTGAAACGCCACATGTCACGATCCCATGGTGTAAATCGTGGTAGCTGCAGCAGGTCATCGCCAACCGATGAAACGCCCCACTCGGTAGTCACGGCAGACGTGAATCCGGCCTCGGTGACCAGCCGTACGTCCCGCGCACAATAATCTGCCCCAGGCTTTCCATTGGGATACGCAAACAACGAAATTTCCTCACCCAGCACCCGCTCCAGATCGGCCTTTCCCTGTTCGATTTCGCTTCGTGCAGAGGCCTCGTCAAGCGTTCTGAGAATCGGGTGATTGACCGTGTGAGCACCAATTGTCATACCGTGAGAGCGTAATTTTCTCACCTGGTCTTCATTCATCATCAACGCATCCGTTTGCGTCATGCCAAGGCAACGCTCGACATGTCCGACAGCCTGATTACGCTCGGTTTCCGGTAAATACTTGATCCCCGCAAGCACGCGCAAACACAGATCACGCTTGGTTCGCGCACCTTGAACCGCAGTTCCGGCACCCGGCGTGCTGGCGAGCGCACGTTCAATCTCCGTAACATCGGCATCGCAGTGGCGAACGGCTTCAACGATACGGTCATTCCACATTCGACCGCCACGCATGAATCCGGACGCAACAAAGAATGTCGCCGGGATACCGAGCGCCAACAAAATCGGGCACGCCACGTCCAGGTTGTCGACATAACCATCATCAAAGGTCACTGCGAGCGAACCCTTGCGCAGCGTACCGTCGCGCAAACCCCGAACCGCATCATCCAGCGAACAAAAGTTAAAACTCTTTCCCAGGAGCGCCATAAGCGCCTTGAAACGATGCGCATCGGGCTCACCGGGGAAAATACTATCCGGCTCCGCATGAACGCGATGAAAGATGAGGATCGACAACCGCGCACTCAAAAGGGCAGTGAGTACGCCATTTGCCAGGACCGCAACTTTCCCCAAAACGCCGGGGCCAGACGCTTTTCGCACAGACACTGCAGTCATGGCACTGGCTTTCCTGAAGTCATGGGACCGATATACCGTTTTGCAACGATGACGTTATCGATATAGAGGTGCAGATCCTTGCCTGGCGTACTCATGCCACCGTGATAGACGTTCATCCATATCTGCTCGATCTTCAGATCAGACACATGGCGGAAATCAATCCCCTTTTTTTCAAATACCGATACGCCATCCACCCACGCCTTAATTGAACCGTCAGAATACCCAGGCCGATTAAGTTTTAAATATTGCTCTACCGAGTACCAACGATTGTTCGACAAACTGGCCTTTATGTGCCCCCACGGCCATGCATCCCCAGAATACGCGCTCTGCATCTCGACATGATAGACATAAGAACCGATTCCGGTTGGCGTGCCCTTGGGGTCCGAGCCGGGCGGGTGCGACGTAAAGAATCCACGGGCAGACCATCCGTTACGCCCGTTCGCCCGTCGCTGCCCCCACCCTGCATCACCGTAGGTACCGCCAAAGCCCGGCAATTTGCCGCCCTCCACAGTTGGATGCCAGTCCGACGCAAAACGCAAGTAATAGCGAAAGTAAACCTCTTCCGGCTCGGCGCCCAGCTTGTCCTTGAAGCCGTATCGAAGATCCAGGCCCGTTTGCCCGTCAGCAGGAATTTCAACCCTCAGCGCTGCGCCATCAAGGGGCGCAAATCCAAGTGCTGGATCAGAAGACACGGGCTCCGCTCGGCTGCTGCTGATCGAGCGGTAGCTCCACCGCCGGTCCCAGGACGTACCGTCAAATCGCTCGACAAACAAGACGTCCGGATGGGCTTCTATGCCAGCATCCCCTGCAAACGCCGCTGAAATACCCTGCTCAACGGGAGCCGTCTCAACATCATGAAAGCTGAACAGTCGCCCGACCTGAACACGCCCCTTTCCGTACATTTTGAGCACAGCAAATTCGACCTCCGCACGCTCAAAATCCAGACTATTCGCCGGCAGGTCAAACCCTACCAGCGCTCGAAAATCAGGGCCAACCCGAATGCGATGCTCTGCACCTTGCGGAGAATGGGAGCCACAGGCGAGATAAGTGTCAGCACGTGGCTCGATGGATATTTCTCGCCTGTCTTTGAGGAAAATCCGCAAGCGAGGCCTCATCAAAGTCGACTGACTCTCACGGGCATGCAGCTCCAGCACACCCGATCCAGACGTAAGCAACATCACCAGCTCGACCCCACCCAGCTTGTCCGCAAGCGACTCGCGGACAAAGTCGCTAACGTCGGCAGACACAAATAGCTGCTGGTCGCCGACACTAAAGGCCACCGGAGCACTCAGGCGCTGCTTATCCAAACCATCCGCAGGCTCCCCCGCATACATACCTGGACGCCCGGGCCAGGCGAGTTTGGAAAAAGAATTGAAATACGCACAAGTTGGTCCCTGTTTGTCGTCTCGGAACGGAATGCCGGAGCCTGCCAAGGTCGGCAAAGACAGCATCATGGCGGGAAAAGCCAGACATAGCACAAACACCCGATGTGCGCTGCTGACAAACCGCGATCTCGGGCTCATGCACCACCCGCCACAAGAGGACCATTCTGGCTCGGCACAACAGCGCCTTTGCCATCCATCGCGCGAATGACTTGATCCACGAGAATCACAAGCGCAACGAAATAGTAGGGCAGGTCAAAATTGACCAGATTCACAAATGCCCCACCAACGGCAAATCCAACGAGCGAAGCCTGAACCATACCCATCAACAGCACCGCCCAGTCCTGGGTCATGGCCTTGGCCCTTGAAGCGACGGACCCAGCAAGGCGATAAGCACTAATGCCGATACCAAGATAGAGAAACAAACCGACAAAACCGTGTTCGGCCAGCGCCTGAAAATAAATGCTGTGAGGGGAGTAGGCTCTAAGCCATTCAGTCACCGCATAGACCTGCCATGTCATTGGATTCTCTGTCACTTGGAACCCCCCGCCGGTCAGCGGATGGTCGAGCACCATATTCCAGATCATCTTCCAAGTATAGAGTCGGCTTTGTGCGGAGTGGTCTTCGTGAGTTGAAATAGTTCCCATCTTGTCGAGCCACTGATCCGACATAATGGACGCCAAGCCAACCAGTACGATCGCAGCAATGGCTGTTGTCGTAAATGCACGCCCACTCTTGATGCCTAGGAACGCAACCATGGCACACACCGCCAGTAATGCACCACGGGATGTCGTGCCAAAAACAGAGAGTGTTGTCAAGGCCATCGCCGCGTAGAGTCCAAATCGTACGAACTGATTCGTATTTGTTTTTGCTAGGTAATACATCAAAGGCACTACCATTACCATGGCCAACGCAATGTGATTCGTACTCTCAATGAAACTACCTGACGGCCCCATCACCATCGAGCTCCCGCCACTTGAAATAGTAAATATCCCACCCTTGAAACCGAAGAAACCGATAGATATCGCGATTACCCAAATAAGGATATCTATCTGCTTACGGCCCATGAGCATCGTCAGCATGATAAACAGAATAAGCTGGATTTTTGTCACTTTCAGCCACATCTCAAACACGTCTGCTGGTGTATTGAACGATGCCAACGACGTCACACCGACCCATACATAAAACAGAATGAGAAAAGTTGAAGGGGTCGATTTTGGAAAGGCGTGCCGCTCCTTGGAAAACGGAAATACCAGCAGAATTGCCAGCGCAGAAATATAGGCAAACGGAAAGTCATAAGCGAACGAGAAGGTAAGTCGATGCGGGTTCATCAGGCTCAACCAGACCCAAACCATCAGCAGAACATGGTGCTTACGTAAGCCCCAAGCCATCAAGCCTGCAAAGACAGTCATCAAAAATATATCGCGCAAGACATTTCCCTATTTCCAACCGAGCAACAATCGCTCCCTTCTTTCATGGCACTACTGATGGCACTACTGCCCCAGCGACAGGCGTGAGCTGGCTCGAGAACAACGTACATAGCGCACGAGCGCGAACCCCATCACCACAACGCACACAACCATCGACAACGACACCACCAGCAATTTAAGGCGCACCTGAAGCAAGGCTTCAACATCGGAGACATTCATCGGGTCCGAAACGATGCGAAACCTCGGGTGCACGCCAACGGCTAACGCTGCCAGCTGTTCGGCCGACCGTGCGACAGGCGCCAGCAGCCGAACCGCTGGATGCGCATCGTAAGTGAGTACCGCATTACCTTCCCACAGATACCACTGCGTCATACCCGCGCGGTAGTAGGCCAGCGCCTCGGCCTTGGAGCGAAATCCAAAGCGCCCAGTACCGGTTTTGGTCAACACCAACGGCGGCTTACCAGTCATCAGATGCTCACGAAACGTCAACGCACTGACCGGTGCCCCGGTTTCGGGATCAATCATATGAAAGTTATTGAACACATCCAGAAAAACCCACTGCTGACGATCCCGGTCAAAAACCTCGACAAACGCGTGCCCCCAACCACCAAATCCGTCAAACGAGAAGCCCCACTCACGGGCGAACAATCCAGCTTCATTTGCAAAAGCAAGAAAAACATTGACGAAGTCGGAGCAATAACCACCGCCGCCACGCATGATTTCATAGGTCCCGCGCAGGTCCGCCATCGCAGCGCCAGTGCGCTGCGCCCGTTCCGTTAGATGAGCTGTAATGGCAAACATCTTTTCCTGATCCGTTGCCATCTTTGCCAGTCCGAGTACTGAAATCTGCGCAGAAAACACCCCTTCGGTCGTTGCCACGTCGCGAGCAAAGCCGGCGGGCACTGTGTCGGGAGTCCACTCGAAGTAGCGCCTTGGCTCTACGCCACGGACCAGCAGTGCATTGCGCAAGCGAACCGCTTCGGTCGATGGCGTGCTATGGCTCTTGAACCAGTACACACAGCTTGCAACACCCGCCAAGCACAATAAGGCCAACAACAATTCTAGCCGTACGTTACTGCATCGCATGCGACCCTCAATGGCTCAAAGTTGCCGACTCGCAGCAACAACATTTTCAGCACCCAGCCCGAATCCAGCGTTCGGCCTACTGCTACACCATCCGGTGTGATGTAGTAGCAGGCTCACCACAAGTGCTGGCTGCCGGCACCTGAGGGCTGCGCAACCTTGCTTACGACATAGCGGTATTTTCCAGACTTTTCTGCCTCGATAGCATCCAAATAGGACACGTTTACTTCCACATCGCGACCAAGTCGTTTCCGAAAATCCACGCAGATCCGCGCCGCCGACGCCTCATTCCATCCCGGGCCACGCACGATTGCGACATCCGTGCGCAACAAGCTTTCCTGAACGATCTTGAACTGCTTGACGCCTGGCAGATCACGCACGGTATAGATCAGCGACAAGCCATGCATCAGGGTCCCATCGCGGGTCACCACAAAGTCCGTGGTTCGCCCATGGACCTCGCGCAGCACAGGCAACCCTCGGCCACAGGCACAATCTGCATCGCCCAGGACGCCGACATCGCCCGTGCGATAACGCACGAACGGAAAGTCGCCGGTGCCCATATGGGTCACAACGATTTCACCCGCCTCGCCGGCGGCGACCGGCTCTCCATCCGCTCCAACCGTCTCGACAATAATGTCTTCCGCGCTGATGTGGAGACTGCCGGAAGGGCATTCATGAGCGATGAATCCTGCGTCGCGCGCGCCATATCCATTGGCCACCGGGCAGCCGAATGCGCTCTGGATCGATTCTCGCTGATAATCGTAGAGACGCTCCGATGTCACGAAAGCAACCTTTATTCCAAGCGAATCAAGCGCAACCCCTCGCTTTCTTGCATGTTCCGCAATCACAGACAGACTTGACGGATAGCCGAAAAGCATTTTCGGGCGATATCCCCTGATCGCAGCGACAAAGCGATCAAGGTTCGCCTCCGACATCTCGAACGCTGGCAGCAAACGGCTACGCATCAGTGCATCGCGCAGCTGCCGAATGCGATCCTGCGCGCCCAGCTCGACCGGGCTCCCCCACACCACCATTTCACGGTCGCCGATATCGACACCCCACCAGCGAGTGGCACGCCACTTCGCTCCAACGTCGTGACTTTTCCGATCACGCCCCATGAAGAAAATCAGCGGCTCTCCCGATGACCCTCCGGTGTTGTAACGTGATAGCTGACCGCTCTTTTCCGACTTCAACAGCTCGCAGTGCGTGCGAATTTCAGCTTTTGTCAGCAAAGGCAGCCGCACAAGATCGTCAAGCGTAGCAACGGCTTGCGGATCGAACCCGGACTCTGCGAACAGGCGCCTGTAATACGGCACATCCACACCAATCTGCGTCAAGAAAGCACGCAAACGTTCAACGCGATACGCAGCCAATTGGTCTGCGGGCCACCATTGCGACTGCTCGAGCCGACGCCGCACAGCCACCGACGAATGGTGCTTGAGGTGCTCATGCAATGGAAACAGCAGCGCGGAACAGGCACGGGTATAGAGCGTCACGTTCTTGTCTTCCTTCGCATCAAATCCTGATAGATCGAATGCCACTGAGGGCCGACTTTTGTCCAGCTGTAGCACTCAGCCTCCTGCCGTCCGGCAGCCACCATGTGCGCACATGCCATATGACTTTCTAGTACCTCTATTGCCGATGCTGCCAGTGCATTCGCATCGCCAATCGGCACCAATCTCGCCGACACGCCGTCGGTCGCAATATCGGGGATCCCGCCCGCATTGGTGCTGATCACCGGTACGCCGCTGGCAAACGCTTCGAGAATCGAGATCGGCATGTTGTCTACAGTCGTCGGATTGAGCATGCAATCCGCGCTGGAATAGAGAGCCGGGATTTTTGCATTGTCAATACGCCCACAAAAATCCACCGCAGCATCTACCTTTAGTTCATGAGCCAGAGCCAACAACTGCGGCCGTGCCGGCCCCGATCCGGCGACGGTCAGGCGTGCACGGGGGAATCGGATGCGAATCATTGCAAACGCCTTGAGCGCAGTAGGAATATCGTAGATATCTTCAAGATTACGCGTCACGATCAGATGCGGCGCATCTTTAAAGTCGCGCGGCGGGCACGCACTGAAACGCGACAGATCGATAATGTTTGGCACGACGCAAGCATCGAGCGCGTGTTTTTTGAACACCCGCAGCAAGTAACCAGAGGGCGTGACACGCAGCGATGCCATCCGCAAAGTCCGCTGAACAATACCCGGCGCAGCAGAAAAGAAAGTGTCGGCATTGCCGCCCCGGTAATTGATGATCACAGGCGTCCTGCGTACCCGGCCCACCCACACCGCCGGCGCCGCAAACAAATGCCACGCCCACCCCGAATTGGCCAGCACGTGCATCACATCGGCACGCCCTGCGGCCGTCCACAAACGCCTCAAATAAGGGACCAGACGAAACCCTGCGCGCAACACCGGTAATGACCCGATCCATGCCGGGCGGTACGGTGCATTGTTGCGCACCACCTCGACAGCGATGCCATCGGCCGCCAACAACCGAGCTAATTGCTCGCACTGGTTGGCCATTCCGCCCGAGGGTGGCGGCAAGGGCCCAACGATGCACACGCGCGGCAAGGGCGCAGCATTTGGTTCAGCCGCCATCACAGCGCCTTTGTCAGATTCATGGACGCCCCCTGAAACCACAGACAGCCCGCCGCAATGAGTAACGACGTGCCCAGCCCGGCAGCAATGGCCGCACCGATCACCCGTCGTCGCACCTGGACCATACCGGACACCCATTCAGAATTTTTTGGGGTGCGGAGTATGTGCATGCGTGGATGCACGCCACTCACGATGGCCGCCAACTGGGACAAAAAGCGCGGCCCCATTCCCGCCAGGCGGACCAAGGGCGAACGGTCGTAGGAAAACACGTTGTTACCCCACCATTGATACCACTGATCCGCACCGCGGTTGTAGTACTCGCGGGCTTTGGCCTCGATGGCAAAACCCGGCCGGGCGGTGGGCAGCACGGGGATGAAATCATAGGTTTCGCCACGCACCAAACACTGGTGAAAATCAGCCGCTGACAGGGGCTCACCCTGTGTATCGACGAAATAATAGTTGTTGAACACATCGATCATTCGCCACGCGTTCAGAGCACGGTCCCACACTTCATTGAAGGTGTGGCCATGCCCTCCGAAACCATCGAACGAAAATGCCCAGGTGCGCACTTCGAGCCCAGAGGCCAGAGCGATGGCCGTAAACACTTCAACGAAATCACCGCAATATCCCTGCCCCTCCGTCACCACACGACGATGCGTCTCCATCAATCCCGACTGAATCGGACCGCCGACACCGGGCTGGGTCGCCCGCAACATGTACGCCCCGATTGCCAACGCACGCGCCCAATCGCCGTCCATGCGCTCCAGGTGCAAGGCACGGGCTGCATCGGCAATAGCCGGTGGCGCATCAGCGCTTTCGTGAAGGAAATCCAATGGAACCGAGGCGGGCGTCCACTCGAGCGAAACGCCATCCTCGCGCCTGAGAAGCAGCGCATTGCGAATGCGAACGAGCTCGGTACTCGAACCCAGATACGGCGCAATCGAAGCAACGGCGGCCACCAGAACCAAGGTACCGCCCGCCGCGAGTGCGAGAATTTCAGTGGACACGCGTTACCAGCAAAGTCCATCCACCGACGCGCGAATATCACTGCGATTCGGCAAATTCACCAGATCGAGCACCAGCTGGTCCTCGCATGTATGGCTTGCCAGTGCGTCGCACACAGCGGCGTGAGACAAACCGACAATCAGCACCTCTGAACCGTCGATGACCTCCTGAATGTTCCCGCACAGCACATCGCCCAAATGCGGCAAATGCGTCTCGATGAAGCGCCGGTTGGCGCCCAGCAGGCGTGAGAGATGGACCTCCGGATCGTAGATCGATAGTTGCAAGCCCTTGCCGATGAGTTGTTCCGCCAAGGTCACCAGCGGACTCTCGCGCAGGTCATCGGTGCCGGTCTTGAACGACAGCCCCAGAAATCCGATCTTGCGCTTGCCGGATGCCAATACCTTCTCGATCGCCAGATCAATGTGGGTACGGTTGGATGCGAGAATACCGCCGAGCATCGGCAACTCGATGTCATGGATCTTGGCCAGATAACTGGTGGCGCGAAGATCTTTGGGCAGGCATGAGCCGCCGAAGGCGAATCCGGGCTTGAGGTAGGCCGGAGAAATGTTGAGCTGGGTGTCCTGGCACACCAGCTCCATCACCTCAAACGGGTCGACGCCCAGCGAATTGCACAAGCGCGCGGTTTCGTTGGCGAAGGTGATCTTGAGGGCATGGAAGTTGTTGCAACAGTACTTCATCATCTCGGCGGCCCGCACCGAGGTCCGCAGGAACTTGCATGGCAGGTGACCAAACAGGCGCTCCAGCTGCGCGTAGGCGACTTCGTGGTTGGCGCCAACGACGGTGAACGGCGGCTTGTCGT